>JBATWQ010000219.1:0-1674 GCA_049672765.1 Microthrixaceae bacterium
TTCGGCCACGAAACGCTCTGGCTGCAGGTCTGCGACCAAGCTGTATTCGCTCAGAACCGTTGCCGTGCCGGGTCCGATCGCAGCGAGCTTCACCCCGGCGAGGTCCCGCCCGTCGCGCAACTCGGCACAGAACCGTCTGGCGCCGTTAGGGGATGTGAGAACAACCCACTCGTAGTCGCGGACGTTGGCCACCGCTGACCGCAGTGCCTCTCCCCCGTCGGCCGGATCGACGATCTCGATCGTCGGAACCTCGACCACACCGGCGCCCACACGACGCAACTTGGTGGCCAACTGGCTCGCCTGCCCGGCCGACCGGGTGACCGCGACGGTTGTTCCGAGCAGCGGGCGACGGGTGAACCAGTCGAGCGACTGCCGCGCCACCTCGCCGACGACGATCGTCGAGGGCGAACGCAGCGGTTCGGACGAAATCTCGGCGAGCGTCGAGCGGATGACGCTCTGGTCGGGCCTGGTGCCCCATCGAACCGCAGCCACGGGAGTCGTTCCCGGCAGTCCGCCGGCCATCAGGCGACTCGATATCTCGCCGATGTTCGCGACCCCCATCAGGATGACGATGGTTCCACCGACCTGGGCGAGGGCCTCCCACCCGACGTCCACCTTGGCCTTCTTCGGGTCCTCGTGACCGGTGACGATCGTGACGCTCGTCGACGAATACCTCATGGTGACCGGAATCCCCGCGTACGCAGGTGCCGCTATGGCCGAGGTGATTCCGGGTACGACCTCGTAGTCGATTCCGGCGGCTTCGAGAGCGAGCGCCTCTTCTGCACCCCTGGCGAACACATAGGGGTCGCCGCCCTTCAGTCGCACGACCTCCAGCCCGGCCGAACCCAACTCGACAAGCAGGTCGTTGATCTCTTCCTGGGGAACCGATGGCCCGTGGGGGTCCTTGCCGACCGAGCGGATGTCCGCCCCGGCCGGAGCCAGTGCCAGCAGACCGGGGGCGGAAAGTCGGTCGTGGACCACGACGTCAGCTCTCGACAACAACTCGGCCGCACGCACGGTCAACAACCCAGGGTCACCCGGTCCTGCCCCCACCAGATAGACCGTCATTTCTTAGGCTCGACCTGCTCGCGGAGGCGGGCGGCGAGCACCGCACCGGGTGGGGGTACGTCCGCGCCTGTGGCCCCGTCCGCCGGGCGATCTGCGGCGCGTCCACCAGCCGTTGACGGACCGTTGTCGGGGCCGCCTGTGCCGGATGGGATCATGACCGAGCCGCGGGCGACGGGGCCACCGACGGTCGACGCGAGCACTCCCCGCAGCGTAAGTGCACCGAAGTCGTCGAACGTAGCGTGAGCCCCGGCCGGCAGCGAGCAGTCGCCGCCCAGTTCGGCCAGGAAGGCACGCTCGGCCTCAACCCGACGCCTGCTCGGCGCGTGGTCGATCGCACCAAGTAGTTCGATCAACTCCGGGTCATCGGACCGGCATTCGATTCCTAGCGCCGCCTGGGCGACCTGTGGGACGAACGATTCGGGGTCCAGGAATTCGGTGATGTGTTCGGCGAGGCCCAGGCGTTCCAGCGCCACTCCGGCGACCACGATCGCGTCGAACTGGTCTGCTTTGGAGAGCCGGGTAGCCATGTTGCCCCGGAGCTCCGCGAACACCAGGTCCGGCCGGGCGTCGGCCAGGAGCGCCCGGCGACGCGCCGACCCGGTCGCC
>JBATWQ010000220.1:0-17469 GCA_049672765.1 Microthrixaceae bacterium
CAGCTGTCGTGCGGCCACCTCGGGGTCCTCTGAAAGTTCCAGGACGGAGACCTGGACACTTTCGTCCCTCAACGATGCCCGCAGTTCGGCGACGAGCGCGTCCCCGCCGTCGACCAGAACTAGAGGCGTCCGGGGTGCGTAGTGGCGCAGAAACTGTCCCGGCGCATCCGCTGCGACCTCTTCAGCACTGGATTTCCGTTCCATGTATTCGATCTCGGGCACGACCCGTCTCAGCGCTTCCAATGTGACGCCACCCGGCCTGAGCAGGACCGGTCGACCGCCGGACAGATCTACGACACTCGACTCGACCCCGATGGTCGTAGGTCCACCGTCGAGGAGTAGTTCGTAGCTGCCTGCGAGTTCTTCCGCGACGTGTGCCGCCGTGGTCGGGCTGATTCGCCCGAATCGGTTGGCCGACGGCGCAGCAACGGGGACGCCTGCGGCCTCGATCAACGAATGGGCGATTGGATGGTTGGGCACGCGAAGTGCGACCGTCGGCCTTCCGGCGGTTATCGAGTCACCGATGATCGGCGACTTTGGAACCACCAGCGTCAACGGCCCCGGCCAGAACTCATCGGCAAGAGCAGCTGCGCCAGGGGTCCACTGCGTCGTCAGGGCTCCTGCCTGTTCCGTGGACGAGATGTGGACGATCAGCGGATCAGTCGCTGGACGACCCTTCGCCACGAAGACCGCCTCGATGGCCGACGAGTCGAGGGCGTTGGCGCCAAGGCCATACACGGTCTCGGTAGGGAAGGCGACCAGTCCCCCTGAACGGAGGATCGCACCGGCCCGACCCATCACCCTCTGGTCAGGCGCCAAAGGATCGACCCTCACGGTCTCTGAGCGCGGCTCGGGATGATCGACGTTGGACACCTCGACATCTTGCCAGCCCCTGGCTTCGCCACGCACGGGGGCACGCGGCCTTCAAACAGGTGAACCCGGCCCCCCGAGCGGGTTCCCGCTCCGCCAGCCTCGTCCCGGATCCAGCAGGCGATCGACAGGTATACGGTGCAGGCGATGTCAGCGAAGACCGACTGGAACCCGTTTCTCCGCGACGAGTTCGACAAGCCCTATTGGATCGAACTGCAGGAGTTCATCCGTCGTGAACGTGCTGTTCGGGCCGTATATCCGCCACCCGAGTCGGTCTTCGCGGCGATGCACCGCACCCCGTTGTCCGATCTGAAGGTGGTCATCCTGGGACAGGACCCCTACCACGGTGCCGGACAGGCGAACGGGCTGAGTTTCTCGGTTACACGGGGAGTCGCCATACCCCCGTCGCTGCGGAACATCTTCACCGAACTCGAGTCCGATCTGGGGGTCCCGCCCCCGAACCACGGTTGTCTCGACTCGTGGGCGGATAACGGGGTCCTGCTACTCAACACCACCCTGACCGTGCGATCAGGAGAGGCCGCATCTCATAAGGGTCACGGGTGGGAGACCTTTACAGATCTGGTGATCCGTACGGTGAGCGACCACGGACAGCCGTCGGTCTTCATCCTCTGGGGGGCCAGTGCCCGCAAGAAGCGCAGCCTGATCGACACCGCCCGACACACGATCATCGAGTCGGCGCACCCCTCCCCGTTGTCCGCCCACCGTGGATTCTTCGGGTCAAGACCCTTCTCACGGGCAAATCGGGCGCTCGAGGCAGCCGGCCGCGAACCCGTCGACTGGGCACTTCCCGGCTAGCGCCGGTGTGGCACCGGTCTGATCGGATGGGCGTCTGTCAGGTCCTCAGTCCGGCGGGATGCAGCACCAGCCCCGGCGGGAGAGTTCGTCGGCAAGAACCTCGGCGTCCAACGCTGCCACCGTTTCGGCGTCGCGGTCACGACGGCGCTGCTCGGCCTTGGACCTGGCGGCCGGCGAGGATGGGACCTTCGCCCCAGAGACATGGGATGCGTCAGCTGCGGCGGATTCCTCGCCCGAGGCAGCAACGGTCGACATGGCTTCGAGCCGCTCGAGCAGCGCTCCGGCCTCATCGATGGTGAATTTGCCGTTCGCCTGGCGTTGGGTGAGCCCGAACGGATGCCTGGCCTCTCGAAACGAGTCGTAGCCGTTTGCGCTTAGCAATGCGGCAAGTTCCTCAACCTGGCGCGCGTTGGCAGGTGGTCCCGCTGCTTGTCCGAATGCCATGGATCCTCCTTCTGGGTGAACGCCTGAAGGTACAGCCCGCCAGTGACACCCAACCGACTGCTTCAGTCGTCGAACGTCCAGTCAATCTGTTTGCGGGCATGTCGCTCGTCATAGGTGACGGTTCCGTCGGGAGCGATGTCCTTGACAAGTGGGATCAACACGTCCGCCACCGGCGGAGCAGTCCCCTCGAGATGGTCGGCGAAGTCCTGTGGGAACTTGCGGAGGATGCTCGAAATGGCGATCTGCTCCTCGGTTCCCAGGTAACACCGATTGGCGTCGGTCACGCTCCGCAGGAGTGCGTTGATCTGACCCAGGTCCTCGTCCTCGGCCTGGCCCTGCTCGATCCTGACCAGGTGCTCGGTGATGCCGATCGATCCCTGCTTGCAGGGAGGACACTGTCCGCACGACTCCACCGAGAGAAAGCGGCTGACCTCGCGGGCGACACTCACCATGTCGCGCGAATCGTCGTAGATGACGAAGCCCGCCGCGCCCAGTCCACTGCCACGGTCGCGGAGATCTTCGTAGGTGAGTGGAACATCGAAATCATCGGCCTGAAGAACCGCGTTCGAGACGCCGGAAAGCGCAGCCTTGAACTGTCGTCCGGGCAGCGGTCCCCCACATTGCTCGAGGACGGTCAAAAGCGGGGTTCCCATTTCGACCTCGTGGACGCCCGGATGGGCCACGTCACCGACCACGGTGACGGTGATCGTTCCCGGTGACCCGGCGGTCCCCATCGAGCGGAACCACGAGGCACCCTTGTCGAGGATGTGGACCGCGGCGACCAGTGTCTCGACGTTGTTGATCAGCGTCGGGTTGCTCATCGGCGGGTCCATTCCCGGAGGAGTCGCAGATTCCCAGCCCATCGGAACCGTGGCGAAGAGTCCGTGCTGCCACGGCGGGAGTTGACGCGGTAGCGGCTCGCGCCCTTCGATCACCTCGAGAAGCGCCTTTTCCTCACCGAAGAGGTACTCATCGGGGCCTTCCACGACTGCGATCGTCAGACCGTCCACGATGTCTGACCCTGCCATCTCTTCGAGCGCTCCGCGCAGCCGCTCAACCACGTTCGTGAATGATTTCTTGACCGCGATGAACACATGGTCCGCGCCTACGGCGAACGCAGCAATTGCTGCACCCTCTATCACCCGATACGGGTCGGCCATCATGATCGGCCGATCCTTGAAGGTGGCGGGCTCGCCCTCGGCTCCATTGACGACGACGAAGTGTCGACCTCCCCCTGAGCGGCGGATCGAGGCCCATTTGGCACCGGTTGGGAAGCCTCCCCCGCCCCGTCCTCGGAGCCCCGCTGCGGTCAGCTCCTCGATTGTGGCGTCCGGGCCGAATCGTCGGGCCGTTCGGATTCCCGTACCGCCACCGGAGGCGATGTAATCCGTAATCGTTGCGATCGGGGTTTTCTGCAGGACAACATTCATGGGGTCTGTCTCCTCATCCGACTGGCGCATCAACCCTTTCACACTTGCGTCTTGTCAAGGGCCAACGCCCATGCGTCGACGTTGACGCCTCCGTCCGATGGGACGACTTTGCCCCGTTCCTAAGAACGACGATGTAACTTGTCACAAAAGGCGAAGAACAGGGATCAGCTTCCTACTCGGGGAGCGCTTGACGATTTCAGATCGTTCAGGGTCATCCCTGATAGGCAATGGAGGACAAGATGTTCAGCGGACCACCCACGCAACGGTCAAGAACGTCCCGGCGCTCACTGCGCCCCGGGCTCGCACTCCTGGTAGCCGGAGCTTTCCTTGTCGGAGCGCCCGCGCTCGCAGGTGCGGCAGAGGCAGACGATGCGCCACAGAGCGCAATCAACATCACCCAACAGGATGCTCCGGATCAGCCGGCCTGCCTGCCGGGGATTCTCGGCCTCACCAACACGGTCACCTCGACCGCCAAGTCCTTCACGCTGACGGTGAATGCCTCGGCACCTCCCTGCGACCCGATCCACGCCACCGCGGCCATCTACGCCATGCCCGGCAACGGCACCGCCTGGCCACAGAATCTGGTGGAGACGAAGGACTTCACGATCAGCGCAGCCGGTACCACCACGATCGAGTTCGTCAAGGGCTGTGATGCCCAGCAGTTCGACGTTCTCGTCGGAGCCACGCCTGAAGTCATCGACGTGACCGGGCCGTTCCACGGTCCGTTGCTGTTCCCGTTCGACACGGGAACCGCCGAGCAGTACTGGGGCTGCGCCGAAGGGACGACCACCGTTCCGTCGACCGTTCCCGAGACCACAACTCCACCAACGACCACCCCCACCGGAGGCACGGTTCCGACTCAGAGCACCGTCCCGCCAGAGGTTCTCGGAACGTCGACGGTTCCACAGACCGTCGCCCCGAACAACGGGGTTCCGGCCGAGGTGCTCGCGTCCAATGCCAACGCAAGGGAACTCGCCTTCACCGGTAGCAGTTCTGGAACGGCCACTCTCGTCGGTGTTCTGTTCCTGGTCCTTGGCGGCGCAATGATCGTGATCTCCCGCCGGAGAAACGCCGCGGCCTAATTCGACCATGGAGTCCAGGACCGGCCGGGCTTCGACTGCTGTAGTGCAGGAGATGCCCGGCTGGTTTCGTTTTGTACATAGCCACGACAGAAATCAGCCCGGCCAACTCGGCCGGCAACTACGGTCGTCGCCGAGTCATGACGGATAACTAGGGGGACAGCATGCGCAAGTCTCGAGTTCTTATCGGTTCAATCTTTGCGTTGATGATGTCCTTGGGCGTCACTGCTTGTACTCCCGAGGCGCAGGAAGGCATCGGTAGAACGCTGGGACAGCTGCTTCTGTGGTGGCTGTGGACTCTGGCCCACGGCCCCGGTTCGGGTTACGTGCTTTGAGCAGCCAGGCCTGTTCGTCGACGGGATGGGTGAGGTTCCTTCGTGCACATCGATCGGACAGTCTTCGCGATCAAATCGCAAGAGCCGACGGGAACCTTGCGAGACGGATAGTCGCCAAGCAGGGCTCCACCGCTGCTTTCGTGCTGCCCAGACTCAGCAACACTGCGAACCATTCCGGTGTCTGGATTGCGCTCGCCGGCGCAGGTGCCATTCTCAGCGGGCGCTCCGGCCGGAGGGCTGCTCAGCGGGGACTCATGTCCGTTGGGATTGCGTCGCTGATTGCCAGCGGAATACTGAAACCACTGTTTCCCCGGGAACGGCCACCGGTTTCCCCGGGAGCACTTCCCTCCCGAGTGCGACGCCCGAAATCATCGTCGTTCCCATCAGGACACACCGCGTCCGCGGCGGCATTTGCGACCGCAGTCGCGATGGAGGCTCCGGCCATCTCGGTCCCGGTCTGGCCCATAGCTGCGGGTGTGGCCTACTCACGGATCACCACCGGGGTCCACTATCCAAGTGACGTCCTTGCCGGTGCGGCCATTGGGATGTCAGCTGCAGCGGTGACCACGAAGATCTGGCCCAGGACCGATCCGACGCCGGCGGCGGCCCGTCCCGTTCCGACTCGATTCACCACCGAACCGTCACCAGAGGGCGACGGTCTGACGCTGGTGGTGAACGCGTCATCCGGTCCGTCATCGTACGAAGGCGACCTTGGTGCGATTCAAAGTGCACTCCCGAAAGTTGACGTCGTCCTTGTCGAGGACCCGGCCACAATCGAATCAAGGTTGGCGGAGGCGGCACAGGCGGCCTACGCGCTTGGAGTACTCGGCGGAGATGGAACCGTCGGAGCGGGTGCCGCCGCAGCGCTCGAGAACGATATTCCGCTCGTCGTCTTTCCGGGCGGGACCTTGAACCACTTCGCGCGGGACCTCGGGGTCGACAATCTGGACGACGCGATCTCGGCGGTTGCAGAGGGCCAACTGGTCGAGGTCGACATATCGACGATCGACGGGCGACCGTTTCTCAACACCGCGAGCCTGGGCAGCTATTCGGACTTCGTCGAAGCACGCGAGCGCTACGAGGACGAGATCGGCAAATGGCCCGCTGCGATCCTCGCCCTCGTGAAAGTTCTGATGAACGGCCAACCGATCCAGGTTGAGCTGAACGGCTCAAGACGCATGATCTGGATGATCTTCATCGGCAACTGCGCCTACGACCCGCCCGGCTTCGTTCCTTCGACCCGCAACCGCCTGGACGACGGCCAATTGGATATCAGATACGTCGACGGATCTGCCCCGTTCGCGCGCCTACGTCTGATCACCGCAGTCCTGACCGGAAACGTCGCACGTTCCAAGGTGTATTCCCGGCAACTCATCGACGAACTGCGAGTTGTGACCGACAGCGACGAAGCCATGCTTGCGGCCGACGGCGAGACCTTCCCCGGGAGTGGAACCTTCGTAGTGGCGAAGCAGAAGACCAAACTGCGCACATACTCGCCCAGCCGTTAGGCGGAACGTGGGCGTGCCGCTGGGATCACCCCAATTCGCTGCACCCGTCACCACAGGCACGCAAGCCCAGCGGCGGGTTCAGCCCCAGTTTGCGGCGTTGGTCAGACAGAAGGGATGGCCGGCAGGGTCGAGCAGGACGCGCCAGGTCTCACCCGGCTGGGGCTCGGCGAGCGTCGCGCCCAGCGCTATGGCTCGGGCCTCTTCAGCGGGAATGTCGTCGGCGGCCAGATCGAAGTGAAACTGCTTGGACCCGTTGGGATTGGGCCATTGGGGTGGGGTGTATCCCTCAACGCGGCCAAAGCCCAGAGCGGGACCACCGTCTCCACCCACCATGGCGTAATCCGCCTCGGCGTGGGCGACGGTCAGTCCGAGCAGTTCGCTCCAGAATTGGGCTTCGACACGGGGGTCGTCGCAGTCAAGCGTGAACATGGCGATACGAGAGGTCACATTTCCTCCAGATGAGAGCGTTGATATTGCCCAATCAGTCTGACTCCGCGGGCACCCAGCCTCTTGGAGAAATGCGACAGAGCTACCCTTTCTGGGAGTGACCCCCGGCGGTGGCGACCAACACGAACGGGCCCAGGTTTTGCGACCTGGCACAGCCGTTGATCGCATCCGTATCGGCAGGGCCGAACCTCCTGGCGCCCTCGCGTCGGCGGTCGACTATCTGTGGTGGGTGGAGTGGAACACGCCGGAACCTTACGTCCAGGACGTGGTGCCCCGGCCGGTCGTGCACCTTGCAGGCGAGTTCCATGATGGCGAGTCCCGCATGCTCGCCCATGGGGTTCCCACGAGCCGCTTCCAACGGAAACTGACGGGGCTCGGCCGGACCGTCGCTGTCGCCTTCCGTCCGGGTGGCTTCAGACATTTCGTGAGCGTCGACATGGCCGACCTGACCGGCCGGGTGGTTCCCGTCGATCGCCTGGTCGGGACAGACGACCGAGAGGTGGCCGCCGGCCTCCTGGACCTGACAACCACTCCGGAACAGGCAGTAGCACTGCTCTCAGACTGGTTGATGGCCATCGACCATGAGCCCGATCCGATTGCCGACCAGATCGCCGGGCTCGTAGAGCACGCGGAACGGGAACCAACCGTCCGTCGAGCCGAGCAGTTGGCTGGTCTGGCGGGTGTTTCTCTGCGAACGCTGCAACGTAGGTTCCGTGTCTATGTCGGTGTCAGCCCGAAGTGGGTCGTTCGGCGGTATCGGATTCTGGACGTCCTCGACCGTGTCCACGGCCATCACGACGTGGACTGGGCGGCTCTCGCCGGGGAACTTGGTTACGCCGACCAGTCCCATCTGATTCGAGACTTCACCGCGCTGGTCGGTGAACCTCCGGCCCGTTACCGGGCCGGGGACCGCGACGCGCCCAGCAGTGCCACCCAGCCGCGTTGCCTGGCGGAGCTATCCAGTGGCCCTGGGCCGGGCCAGGCCGGGTAGTCGTGCCCTGCCGGGCCAGGGCCGGATGTGGCAGGCACATGCCATGCTGACCGTGGTCGGACGACGCGAGAAAGGATGGCCGGGCACCCATGTCTGTGGATCGAAACGATGCGCTCGCGGATGAGCACCTGGACCTCGTACTGCGGTCAATGGCCGGACCGGACGCCGTTGCCCGCGACGATCAGCGCGCCGCGGTCCGGGCGTTGGTTTCCGACGGGGCCCGGGTCCTGGTGGTCCAGGCGACCGGATGGGGCAAGTCGGCTGTGTATTGGGCGGCAACCTCGGCCATCCGCAGCGCCGGCTTCGGACCTACTCTCGTCGTATCTCCCCTGCTCGCGCTCATGCGTGACCAGATCAAGGCCGCGGCGACAGCCGGCCTCACCGCGGCGACCATCAACTCGACAAATGTCGACGATTGGGATGCCGTGATGGGCGACATCGAGTCCGGGTCGGTCGACGTACTCCTCGTCTCGCCCGAGCGTCTCGCCAACCCCTCCTTCGCACATCGGATCGGCCCGATCATCGAAGGCGCGGGACTGGTCGTGATCGACGAGGCGCACTGCATCTCAGACTGGGGATTCGACTTCCGCCCCGACTACCAACGGCTCTCGAAGGTGCTCACCGCTTCAGCGTCGACCCCGGTCCTGGCAACCACCGCAACGGCCAACCAGCGAGTCACCGACGATGTCGCCCACCAGTTGGGCTCAGCGACGGTGGTGCTCCGAGGAAGCCTTGCCCGATCCTCCCTGCGGCTGTCGGTCGTCCCCGGGCTCGGGCCACTCGAGCGGTACGCGTGGGTGGACAAAGCTTTGGAACTACTCCCCGGTTCGGGGATCGTGTACGTCCCAACTGTCGCCGACACCGAACGGCTCGCCGGCTTCCTCACGTCCAGAGGCCACGTCGTGGCCGCCTATTCGGGAAAGGTCGAATCAGCCGACCGGGAGCGCATCGAGGACGACCTCCGGGCCAACCGGTTGCAGGCCGTCGTGGCAACCTCGGCCTTGGGGATGGGATACGACAAGCCGGACCTGGGGTTCTGCGTGCACGTCGGCTCACCCGATTCGCCAGTCGCCTACTACCAGCAGGTCGGGCGGGCGGGCCGCGCCATCGACCGGGCAGAGGCGGTACTGCTTCCCGCGGAGACCGACGAACGACTCTGGGAGTATTTCGCGACGGCGTCAATTCCACTGAGTCGTGACATCGACAGCGTGCTCCAGGTTCTGCGCAACGCTGAGGGACCCATGAGCGTGATCGCCCTCGAGTCCGCGACGGGTGTGCGGCGGGGGCGGCTGGAAGCCTTGCTCAAGGTCGTCGCCGTGGAGGGCGCCGTGGAGCGCGGCGCTGGGGGCTGGGTCGCCACAGAGGTTCCGTACGTATACGACGAGGCCAAGTGGGACGGGATCCGCAGGGCCCGAGCGGCCGAAGCCGACCTGATGAGGTCCTACGCCGGCGGTCGCGGCTGTCTCATGGAGTTCCTCCAACGATCTCTCGACGACCCGGACCCGGGTCCGTGCGGACGATGTTCGGTGTGCACCGGCGAACTCCCGGCAGGCGGTCGCGAGATCAGCCCCGAAGGAATCGAGGCCGCCCGGGCCTTTGTCCGCGGCGTCGATGTCGTGATCGAGCCTCGCAAGATGTGGCCGTCGCGCCTTAGCGACGGAAGAAAAGGACGGATCACGGGCGCCGTCGCCGGTCGGGCACTCACCTTCGCCGACTCCCCCGGTTGGCCGGGAGCAGCCTCGGCAGTTGCCGGCGCCGACGGTCCGCTCTCTGACGAGATAGTCAACGGCATGGTGGCCGTACTCGGACGCTGGCGGAACACCTGGGCTCAGCGTCCCGTGGCAATCGTCCCGATGCCGTCTCGACGACACGGTGCGATGATCCGCCACCTCGCCGAGACCATCGGCCAGATCGGCAAACTGCCTGTGATCGAGATGCTTGAGGCGGTCGGTCCTCGTCCCCCGGAAAATGCTCCGTCAGGACCAACGGTCGAAGCGCTCCTCGGCGGCCTCCGACTCATCGACACAGCGGTGGTCCCTACCAGCGGGCCGGTACTCCTCATCGACGACGCATACCGCTCAGGGTGGACCATGACCGTGGCCGCAGCCATACTCCGCGAGGCCGGAGCACCGGCTGTCATGCCCCTCGTGGTGCACCAGCTCCCCTAGTCTCGGGTTCTCGACGACGGGGCTCCCTCGCCTACCCGAAGCGTTCCTGGAGGGATGGCAGAAGCGTTGCGGCGATGCCAGCGGTCGCCCGTCGCTGGCCAGCCTGGTACTCCTCGCCTACACAGCCCCTGGCCGCGAACTCCGGGTCGGTGCAGAAGTGGACGCCGTCGACGAAGCGGACCCCGACCGTCCCGTCTGGGGAACACCCTGGCTCGTCGTCGGACAAGCAGGGCATCGTCCAGCGGTACTCGCCGGCGTCGTCGCGTAGGAAAACTCCAGCGTCGACGTAAGTGAAGCGATCCGGCTCGGCCGCGGCGAGCTTGCGGTAGTACTCGTCCTCGAGCAGAGGTCCGGGGGCCAGTTCATCGCGGCCGCCCTTCACGACTGGCACCGATGGCACCAAGTACACGTGGACGTCGAACCTGGTGTATATCTCCATCAAGCGGTCGATGACCAGGTTCCAGGGACGCCCGCAGCGGTCGTCGTAGGCAGCGAAGAGAAACACCACGGCCACGTCAGGCTGCTCTTCCCTCACCTGGTCCTCGATGGAGGGCAGTTCTCGGCACAGAAGAAAGTCTGGCGGGTTGACACGGATTATGTCTGCGCCCCGTGAGTCCAGGATTTCGCCCAGGCAGTTCGCAACTTCGCCTGCGAGCGAGTTGCCCTCTAGCTGGACCACCAGGCGCTCCACCCTGATTGGCTCCGTGGCTGGTGGCCCGTCGCAGCGGACCGCGCGAGCGTAGGCATCAGCAGTTCCAACCGAGGAGCCAGTGACCTCGGCTGGCGCATCGGTCGGAATCTGCTTCACGCCCGGGTAGACCAGGACCGGGATGGCAAGCGAGACCACGATTCCAACAACGATCCCGATGCTCGTGAACGCGGGGCCGATCGGTCCCAACCGCGGCAGGGTTCCCCGGCGGATCGGCTGTTCCAGGAACCGATAGCTGAGCAGTGAGACCCCCAGTGTCAGGCCGCATCGCAGGGCGAACAGTCCAATGCCGTCCATCCCGGTGCGCTCTTCGCTGAACCAGACGGCGATGGGCCAGTGCCACAGATAAAGGCCGTACGAGATGAGGCCGAGTCCCACGAGTGGCTTGAGCTGCAGAAACCAGGCCAACGGGTTCGTGCCGGGCTGGGCAGCGGCCACCAGAACCACCAGAAGCGTCAAGGCGACGAGCCCGAAGCCCCCGGCGTAGAGCCATGTCTGCTCAGTTGTCACTCGGGCGGTGGCGACGCACAGGGCAGCGGCCCCGAAGAGGCCCGCACCGATGACAAGGGACCGGGCCCGGGGCGAGGTGATCGTCGGAATTCCACCGGTGATCGCCCCGAGAGCGGCACCAACCAGAATGATGAAGATCCTGGAGTCAGTCCCGTAATAGAGGCGGTCAAGTCCCGCCCCGCCGCGGTGCTGCAGCACGAGCGCGCCGAACGACACCACGGCCAAACTCATCGACAGCAACATCAGCCAGCGCCGGAGGTAGGTGCGGTACTGGTGCCGGCCCAAAACCGTGATCACACCCAGGACCACCAGCGGCCACACCAGATAGAACTGCTCCTCTATGGCCAACGACCAGGTGTGGCGAAGTGGACTGGGCGCCGAATCGAGGAACTGCCGGATGTAGGACTCGCCGCTGACGATGAACCGCCAATTGGCCACGTAGAAGACGGCGGCCAGGCCGTCCGCACCGACCCGGTGCACCTCGTCGTCAGGGGCGGCCATCCACGTGACCGCCAAGACCGCTCCCACAACAGCGAGCAGCGCCGGGAAGAGCCGTCGGGCCCGCCGAAGCCAGAAACCCCGCAGCGATACTGCTCCAGATGACTCCACCTCGGCTACCAGGAGGCTGGTGATCAGGAAGCCGCTCAGTAGGAAGAACAGGTCGACACCGAGGAACCCGCCCGGGGCGATGTCGGGTGAGAAGTGCGACAGCAGCACCAGCAGAACGGCCAGGCCCCGGAGTCCATCAAGCGCCCGCAGGTGCGGAATCCGACCCGGGAGTGAATCCCCTACCGGCCGACGCGGGCTGGTAACCGGCGGTATCGACGCATGGTCAGACTCAAGGCGCGTTGGTGGTTCGACTGAAGCGGCTGTCACTGTGAGGTCCGGGGGCGGAATGGACAAGCTACCACCGGCCTCTGGCGCGCAAGCCCTGTCGATGGATCCACCCACGAGCGTCCCAGGATTTTCGCGGTCCCTCCGAGAGATCCGACCGCTAGCGGACGGGAGTCCATCTGTCGACAAGAAAGCAGACTGGGCGTCATCGAACCCGACCCCCTCTAGGTTGAAAAGAGCAGTCCGTCCGACACGATCAACGTGTTGGGCCCCGAATCCCGATTACTTAATGGCGCTGCGGTTCGCTGTCTGGCTGCAGGTGAACCCATACCGCCCCAAGCAATCTATGTATATCGTTATAAGCAACCGCCGGGCGGGATACGACTTCTGCGGCCCGGACCGGTCGGGGCGCCACCCCGACACGCCGACCACGGGAGCGTCCAACTGATGCCACGCATACAACTCTGCGACGAGGAAACTGGCGCACTGATGAGGGGCAGCGCAGGGCCCGAGGCCCGGCGGGCTCTGATGCACCGCCCTTCTATGGCCCACGCGATCGGTATGTGGAACGAAGCTGCGGACGACAGCGAGCTCCCACTCCGGCTCCACGAGTTGGTCCGCTACCGCATCGCACTCTTCAACAACTGCACCCGATGCCAGACCTACCGCCGCCCCAATGGCGACGCCGTGGGAGTGACCGATGATCTGCTTGGGGCGGTGGAGTCCTGGCGTACCGACGCTCGCTACGACGAATTGGAGCGCAGCGCACTCGACTTCACCGAACGCTTCATCTACGACCACGGTTCGATCGACGACGAGCTACTCGAGAAGCTTCGCAGCGGTCTCGGTGACGGGGGGATCGTCGACCTCGCGGCCTGTGTGGCGAAGTACATGGCGGTCGGCCGGCTGATCGCCGTGCTGGACCTTGACCAGGATGTGAGCAGCGGCGTGATGATCGTGTCGAGCTCGACCACCTGAGAACACCCGGCAGGACTGGGCCCAGTGAGACACCTGACAGGCGGTGACAGACCGGTTACGCACCGTGGCCCCCAGCAACGACGAAGCCCCTGGTCAGGCTGCCGCTTCGGGCGCCCGCCAAGGGCTTCGTTGCAGTACCCCCAACGGGATTCGAACCCGTGCCGCCACCTTGAGAGGGTGGTGTCCTAGGCCGCTAGACGATGGGGGCTTGTCACCCCGGGCGACCGGAGATCTTTTAGCTACTAGCTAGCTCGGGGGGGAGGACTCGAACCCCCAATAACTGGACCAGAACCAGTTGTGTTGCCGATTACACCACCCCCGAAGGTGATGAACGCCGTCAGGCGCACGAGAACATTAGCCGAACTGTCCCCCACTACGGCAATCTGAATCGGTCGATGGTGACATCTGCACAGCTCGGCCCAAAGGCGGGGTCCGCTGCCGCGGCGGTGTTCAGGCCTTGACGTTGTAGAGCCGCCGGTAGCCAACGATCTGGCCAAGCGCGACCCGCAGTGTCTCCCCCGAAACCTGCGAGAAGCTGAGCGACCCGAAAGTTGGCGACACCCCAGCCTCCAGGCCCAACTCCCCTGCTATCCCTTGCAGGCGGCGATTGTGGTAACTGCTCGACACGAGCACCACTTTCTTGACACCTTCCTGGCGCATTACCCGGCTGGCAGCGGCCAGCGACTCCCAGGTCGTCGATCCGTCGTCGACAATAACCAGGTCCTGGGACGGCACTCCGTCCGCCCGCAGGTACTTGAAACCCGCGTAGGCCTCGGTGAAGCGGTCCTCGCTCTTCTTAGATCCGGTCAGAAAAATCTGCGGCGCCACGCCCTCCCGGTACAACTCAACGGCGTGGTCGAGCCGGTTCTTGAGAACTGGCGACGGCCGTCCGTCGTACTGCGCCGCCCCCAGGACCACGATTGCGTCTGCCGGACCGCGGTCATCACGATGAGCGGCCTGGACGATCTGGATCGCGGTGACGCCCAGGTATCCGATGACCAGTAGAACCACCAGGCCAATCCCGCGCAGAACCCACCTTGGTCGCCCACGACGCCTCGGGGAGCGCGTAGTGCCGGGGCTTTCAGTTGTCGTCTTGGACACGATCCCCGGCAACACTGGCAACACGGTCCCTGGCGCTACGGAGTCGGCGGAGCACTTCCTCCTGTCCCAGCACCGCCATCGACTCGAACAGCGGCGGGCCGACGCTTCGGCCGGTCACGGCCACGCGAACAGGCGCCTGGAACTTCCGCCGGTTGGCGTCCATGGATTCAGCCAGAGCCATGAAGCTCTCGTGGAGCGACTCGGCGTCCCATTCCCACGTCCCGGCGGCGTCGATGACTGCGTCGAGCCAGCCGTGGGCGTCGGCGACCATCGCCTTCTTCCACGACTTCTCGTCGATCTCCGGATCGGCCAGGAAGATGAAATCTACGTAGCCGGGCACTTCGGCGAGTGTCTCGACCCGCGTCTGTACCTCGGGGAGCATGCGCTGCAGGCGGGCCCGGTTCTCGGGGTCGCCCCTGAACCGCTCCGCCCAGGGAGCTGCGTCGATGAAGGGCTCGACGCGCTTGGCGAACTCCTCGGCCGAAAGCGCACGGATGTGTTCGCCGTTGACGAACAGCAACTTCTTGGTGTCGAAGAACGCCGGAGAGGAACTCACATCCTCGATCCTGAACATCGTCGGAAAGCCGTCCGAGGTGCTCAACGGGTCGAAGCGGACCTCTTGACCATCGGTGGGACCCCAGCCCAACAAAGACAGGTAGTTGACCATCGCCTCGGGCAGGAACCCACGGTCCCGGTAGTCCATGAGAGACACATCGTCACGCCGCTTCGACAACTTCTTGCGCTGCTCGTTGACGATCAACGGCATGTGCGCGAACTGCGGAATCGGGCCCGCGATACCCATCGCCGCGCGCAGCAACAGGTACTTCGGTGTGACGTTGATCAGGTCCTCGCCGCGGATGACGTGTGTGATCCCCATGAACGCGTCATCGCTCGTGTTGGCCAGGAAGAACGTGGGCGATCCGTCGGCCCGGCGAATCACGAAGTCCTCGATGTTCGCGTGGTCGACCGAGATTTCACCCCGGATCAGATCGGACCAGCCGGTGCTTCCGGTATCGGGGACCCTGAAGCGCACGGCCCGACCGTCGCCCGGGCCGAGGTTCCGGTCACGGTCGGCGGGATCGTAGGAATGTCCGCCGAAGTTCTCGCGCTCCTCCGGAGCAACCGGGGATGACCAGTAGGCGTCGCCGGATTCGATGAGTGCGTCTACAGCCGCCCGGTGGGCTTCGTTGCGGCTCGACTGCAGAACCGGATCTTCATCCCAGTCGAGACCCAGCCACTCGAGACCCCGGTAGATGATCTCGATCAACTCGGGCTTCGAGCGGTCCAGATCCGTATCTTCGATCCGAAGCAGGAACTTGCCACCCATATGTCTGGCGGCGAGCCAGTTGAACAGTGCGGCTCGGGCGCTGCCAAGGTGCAGGTAACCCGTTGGAGACGGCGCGAATCGCACCCTTGCTGACTCAGTCACACGCCCGAGGCTACCGCCTGCAGGCAATCAGTTTTCCGCTGCACCCAACGCCAATTCTGGCGGTCAGACCTCTACCATGGGGACCCCCGAAGTTGGAGCACGGCACAGGTGAACGACGAGAACACACTTGGCGAGTCTGCTGATACCGGTCGGACAGGATTGCGCTCCCCCAAGGTTCTCGGCGGAGCCGGTGTAGTCGCAGCCCTGATATTGGTGATTGCGGGTTTCGTACTGACCCGTGGCGACGACAAGCCGGTCGCGACGAGGGACACGGTCGCTGCCACCACGACCACCACGACGACCATCGAGACGCTGCCCTCCGGAGTGTCCGAGATAGCGACGGTCAAAGGCGCTCTCACCGAGGTCAGGGTTCTTACTGACGCACCGGCGGACTGGCTCACCTCTGGCCCATCGATCGTTCCGGCAACCGTCGCAGCCGACCCGCCGTGGAGCAGAGATAACGCACCCCAGCGCGACGCCATTCCGACCGAGGCGAGTCCGGTGGTTGGCCGCTACGCGACCCCCGACGGCTGGAGATTCGAGAATCCCGGCCCCTACGACCCCGCCCAACCGTTGACCTTTCTGGTTTCGGAACGCCGGGGAGACTGGCTCAAAGTCCGCCTACCGGTGCGGCCCAATGGAACCGAAGGGTACATCCCGGCGGCTGATGTCGACCTGCGACAGACCACCAAACGGATCGAACTTCACGTCGGTGAACATCGACTTACCGCCTATGACGGTTCGAACAAGGTCATCGAGACCACCGCAGTCACCGGCGTCTCGAACACGCCAACGCCGACTGGAACCTTCTTCGTCACTGATGTGGTTCCCTACCAGAACACCGGCGGGTCCTACGGGCCCTTTGCGCTGGCAACAAACGGGTATAGCGAGACCCTCAACGAGTTCGACTCGGGTGTACCGGTAATTGCCCTCCACGGCACCAACCGTCCCGAACTCATGGGGCAGGATCGCTCCAATGGCTGTGTCCGGGTCGAGAACGACGTGATCAGCCAGCTTGCTCAAGAGTTCGGACAGGGCACCCCTGTATTTATCTGGCCCTAACCGCCTCGAAGTCGCTGCGCGGCGCTAGTTCAGCGCTGGCGGGCCTGACCAAGCGCCGGCTGAACCTCGATGCAGCGACGCCAGTCGATGTTGTGTGCACGGTAGACAGTGTCCGGATCGACGGCGAGAACCTTGTCCGGCACCAGGTCGGCAATTTCGCGCAGCCTCGGATAATCAGCCGGGTTGTGGACCTCTTCGAAAAGCTCCTTGCGAAGTTCCACCAGGTCCGCGGGCGGACTCGGGTTCAGGAATCCCCAGATCGTCAGGGCCACCCTCACGTCGGCGAGGATCGGGGCGCGACCCGACAGCGCTGCCCTCTTCATGGCGACCGCACCTGCCCCGGCCAGCGCGTCAGTTTCCTTCTCGCCCGGGGCGAGTTGGATCTTGCCCTTGAATCTTGCGGCCAAAGTTAGGGCGTACCCCGGGTCCGGGCCTGTGACGCCGAGTCCAGGGGCCAGCGGCTGGCTCCCACGAAGTTCACCGGGTCGATACTTAAACCACGGATCGGGGCGCCTGGGAGGTGAGTCGTATGAACGAAGCTCGACAGTCGGGTCAAGGGGGACGTATTCCGGAGCAGCCATCGATTTCAGGCTAGCGGTCAGCGACCATCAGGCCGAACACGATGGCGTCGATCATGGCCATCCAGGATGCTTCGATGACGTTGGGAGATACCCCGATGGTCGTCCAGGTCTGTTCACCGTTGCTCGAATCGACGAGCACCCGGGTTACGGCACCGGTGTCGGCGGTCGAGTCGAGTA
>JBATWQ010000221.1:0-1699 GCA_049672765.1 Microthrixaceae bacterium
CGGGTTGAGGGGTTTCAGTCCTTTGGTGGCGGGGTTTTCCGGTGGGCTAGTAGTCCTTGGTGGGGTCGAGGGTGAGTGCTCGGAGGAGTTCTCCGGTGGCTGCGTTGATGACCCGGCATCCCGACGCCGCTAGAACGGCACGCGGTCGGACGGGTCGCAGAGCTGCTCACCGTCATAGAGTCGCACCATGCCGACGCCGCCGGGTCAACCCGTCCTCGAATGCACCATCGAACTGAGCCGGGTCGAGCCCCGGGTCCGGCGCCGGCTGCTGATCCCGGCGAGCGTGCGGCTGGACAAGCTCCATCGCATGTTCCAGGCGGCGATGGGATGGGAGGACTCCCACCTTCACAGCTTCGACATCGGCGGCGAACGCTACGGCATGCAGTTCGACGACTACCCCGAGGGTGAGCTGAACGAGAAGGACTTCACAGTCGTCACGGCGGTCGGAGCGAATGAGCGCTTCACCTACGAGTACGACTTCGGTGACTCGTGGGACCACGAGATCACGGTGCATCGCGTGTGGCGGATGGCGAAGGGCCTGAAGTTCGCGGTCTGCCTTGACGGCGCCAACGCCTGTCCTCCCGAGGATGTCGGTGGGTCGTGGGGCTACGAGCACCTGCTCGCCGTCTTCGCGGACCCTTCGCACGAGGAGCATGAGCACCTCAGCGGCTGGGTGGGTCGCCCGGTCAACCCGGCGGAGTTCGACCTGGCGGTGGTTAACGCTCGCCTGCAGGCCGTTCGTTGACTTCGGCGTCGTGGGGCGCCGGCATTGCGACTGACCTGGGTCGATCAAGACGACCAGCGAGCGGACGCATACGCCATGGTGGGCCGAGCGCTCCGGATCCTGGCCGTGCACTCCCCGGCGGCGCTGGGCGAGCCGCTGATCGACGAGTTCCCGTGGACGTCGTTCCTGCCGCCGTCGGATCGCCAGGCGTTCATCGACGACTTCACTCGAACCGTCGTGGCGGCGGCCGAGCTCGACAGCTTCGGTCCTGTCGCTCAGATGGTCGAGGAGTGGCGAGCAACGGCGGAGATCCACGCCGATCCCAAGCTGGCCCGCCGGCTGCGCAGCCCGATCGTAACGAAGAGCAAGCCCGTCCCTCGCCCGGCGAACTGACGGATGGCCAAGCGCAAGGAGCGGGTCGCCCCACCACCAGGACCGACTGGCCGGGACTTCCGCTTCGCCACCAACGATGCCGTAAGGGTTGGGACCAGGTCTGCGCCGCGGCGTCGGCGAACGCTCGTCGGACCTGGGATCGGATCTGCGCCACGCCACCATGACGACCGCCAGCGCTCAAGGGCTCGCTCGGGACCCGAAGCATCGACGGCAAAGACTTGGAGCAGTGGCAGTTCGAGGTCACCAGCGCCGGACGGATCTGGTATTGCATCGACGATGCCCGTCGGGTCGTGTGGATGACGGACTGCTCGATCGGCCATCCGAAGGCGAGCGAGTAGAAGGTCGGCCTCAGCCGACGACACGGCACCCAGAGCCCGCGCGTGTTGGATGGGGGAGTCGACATGAACCGACGACAGCTCCACGGCCAGGGAGGCGATGACTAGCTCGACGGCGGTCGTGCGATTCGGCGCGACTTCGGGCCGAATCGAGCCGATCTGTCGGTCGCACGTTCCCTGTCTGCTGCGACAATGGCCACATGACCCCGACGAGGGCACTCACACCGGAGGGGAAGCAAATCAACTC
>JBATWQ010000222.1:0-4468 GCA_049672765.1 Microthrixaceae bacterium
CGTCGACGCCGCCAAGCCCGCCTCGGTCGATTGACCCCCATCGAATACGAAGCCATCATCAAACCCGCCGCCGATCAGGCGGCCTGACCCCAAACCCAACCTGTCACCGGATCGTGCAGCAGTCCCAGGTGGTGCGGGGGACCGTCACCGGCGCCTATACCGACGTTGTTGTGGAGTATGTCGAGGCGTCCGAACCGCTCCACAGCGGCAGCCACGATGTTGGCCGGAGCGTCATCGGCGGAGATATCCGCCACGACCTGGACCGGATCTCCGCCTGTCATCGCAGCCGTTTCGGCGAGCGAGCCAGGATCTCGGTCCACCAGGACGAGTGACGCCCCTTCTCTGGCGAAGGTGATCGCGGTTGCGCGACCGTTGCCGACCGTCTCGCCCTCCGCCTGTCCGGCGCCCACGATGACGGCGATGCGACCTTCGAGCCGGCCGCGTCCCGGAGCTACCCCGCCGATGCCTCCACCTCTCTCGCTCTCACTGGCAGGCCCGGCGCTCATGACTCCGCCGGCCCTGCGCTACCGAGGGCGGGTAGCGGCACCTCGGTCGGGACCTGGAGGGTACGCAACAGCCCGGCGAGCATGGCGTAGTGCCCTACCAGCATCGTCAACTCGATCAGCTGCTCGGTGCTGTGGGTTGTGCTCAGCTGCTCCCACGTTTGGTCGCTGAGGACGTGATCTCCGAGCAGTTCATCCGCGGCCCGGATCAAGGCCGCTTCGGTTGCGGTCCAAGGTCCGGTCGACCCGGATTGCACCTCGTCCTCCAGCGCGCCGACCCGTTCGATCTCGTCGTTTCTCAGCCCGGCATCACGGGCAATTCCGACGTGTTGACCCCACTCGTATTCGGACCCGCATCTCATGGCCACCCGAAGGATGACCAACTCCCGCTCCCTGTCCGACAGGGCGCTGCGCTGGAGCAGTTGCCCGCCGAAACGGAGCCACGGGCGCATGAGTTTGGGATGGTTGGCCAGGGTGCTGAACAGATTGAGAGCGCTGTCACCCCCAAGTGGTTCGAGTAGCGCTGCCTGGGCCTCGCTCGCGGTGGCGAGCCTCACGAACGGCGCCCGTGCTTTCGCCCCGGAGGAACTTGTCGTTGGATCGTCGGTCGTTGGATCGTCGGTCGTTGGGTCGTTGGTCGATGGGTCGTTGGTCGTTGGGTCGTCGGCATGTGTGTTGTCGGCCATCAACGGACTTTATGCCCGCCCAATGCCCCCGGTCTTTGCGCCGCCGACGCAATCCCTGCCAAATGCCCCCGGGCTCTGCGCCGAGGCCGGGCAGGGGCGACCCGGCAAGTGGGACGCCTACGAAAAGACCTCGAGCAGGCTTAGCCCTGGTCGTGTCGGACGCCAGGGGGATGGTCACCCGGCATCGCCAGCCGATTATGGCTCCCGCTCAGACTTCCAGGTTCAGCCCAAGGGCCGGGTCCGATGGATCTAGCCGCTTCGGACCCGGCCCTTGGCAAAACTTGCGCAGATGAGACTTCAGTCCTTATGGAGCCTTTCCTTGACGTCGTTGACCTTGTCCTCGGCCCAGTTCTTTGCGTCATCGATCTTGTCCTTGACGCTCGCTGAGGCCTGGTCGGTCTTGCCTTCCCTCTTGAGATCGTCGTCGCCGGTCAGAGCGCCTGCGCCTTCCTTGATTCGACCCTTGATCTCGTCTTCTTTGCCTGACATGCGAGCCTCCTTCTACTTAGGTCGACGGTCGACCGTGAAGGAACTCCTACCCGTCACAGCGTTCGGCGATTCGAGTCGCCAAGCAGTTTCACAGGAGGGTCCCGTCCCTCACCCGGGGTCGGGTGGATCGACGGCGGACATACCAGCTTCATCACGGGTCCCGTCCTCACCCGGGGTCTGGTGGCACCGCTAGGTTGGAAGGATGCGGCTCACGGAACTGGGCGGGACGGGATTGGCGACCAGCGCAGTCGGGCTCGGCCTGGCCTCGTTGGCTCGACCCGGTTACATCAACCTCGGACATGGAACCGACTTCGGGGGCGACCTGGATCCTGAGCACGTACGAGGCAACGCGGTCAGGGTGCTGGACGCCGCTAAGGAACTCGGAGTCTTGTATTTCGACGCGGCCCGCTCCTATGGGCGGGCCGAGGAATTTCTGGCCCACTGGCTCACCGAACGCTCGGTCGAACCTGGCGGAGTCACCGTTGGATCGAAGTGGGGCTACACCTATACCGCCGACTGGAAGGTGAACGCCGAGACCCACGAGGTCAAGGACCACTCGCTTCGGACACTGCGGCGCCAGCACCGGGAGTCAATGGCGCTGCTGGGCCCCTGGCTGGGCCTTTATCAGGTGCACTCGGCGACCTTGGAGAGCGGGATTCTCGATGACGACGCTGTTCTGGATGAACTGGCAACGCTGCGAGAGCGCGGACTGCGGGTAGGGCTTACCACGAGTGGGACCCAACAGAGCGAGGTCATCCGTAGAGCCATCGGTATCGAGCGTTCAGGGGTACGCGTCTTCGACACCGTGCAGTCGACGTTCAACGTGCTTGAGCGATCCGCCGAAGGCGCGCTGCGAGAAGCCCACGGGTCGGGGCTCGGGGTGATCGTCAAGGAGGCTCTCGCCAACGGACGGCTGACCGAGAGGAACGGCTCGCTTGCACCCCCTGTGAGCGCAGCCCTGAGCGACGCTGGTTCGCAGACAACCCACGATCCGACGACCTCCCAATTTGCGGCCTACGAGCAGGCAGCCTTCGGCCATGCGACCTTCGACCAGGTGGCGTTGGCCTTCGTGCTTGCCCAGGACTTCGTCGACGTTGCTCTGAGCGGGGCAACGACAACCGGGCAACTGCGCTCCAACGTAGGTGCCCTCGACCTGGCCAATGATCTGGACCTGGACGTCTTCGCGGGGCTCAGCCAGCCAGTGGACGAGTACTGGCAGGACCGCTCTCGACTCCCATGGACCTGAGTTGGGAGTTGCGGATCCCGATCCAGGCAATCGCCGCGCCCAGGGCGACAAGTCCTGCGCAGATCAACGATGCTCTGTGGAAGCCGCTGGTGAACACCGCGGGTTCGTTATCGGCGTCTCCGGTCAGACCGGCGAGCGCCGGTAGCGACGCAACAGCGATCAGCCCTGCCACCCGGGCGACCGCGTTGTTGATACCCGATGCCACCCCAGCGTTGTCCGAAGCAGCAGCGGCGAGCACCGTCGCGGTCAGTGGAGCGACCATCAGGGACAACCCCAGACCGAAGACCACCACCGCCGGGAAGACCGTTTCAAGGTAGGTGGTGCCCGGGGTGATCCGGGTCATCATCACCAGGCCGATCGCGATGACGACCGGTCCGAACGTCATGGGCACACGGGGTCCGATGCGTTGGGAAAGAGCCCCCGCCCGGGTCGATAGAAACAGCATCAGGACCGTGATCGGCAACATCGCCGCGCCGGCTTCGAGTGGCGAGTACTTGAGCGACACCTGCAGGTGGATGACGAGCAGAAAAAGGTTACCGACGAGGGCTGCGTAGATCGCGAAGGTGACCAGATTCGCAGCGCTGAACTGTCGGGAACGGAACAGTCCGAGTGGCACCATCGGTGATTCGCTCCGGGACTCGGCAACGACCATTCCCACCAGGCCGAGCACGCCGAGCACCCCGGACACGACCACCACGATGGGAGGCGCGCCCGCGGGTCCCTCGATGAGCGCATACGTGCTCCCGGCAAGGCCGATCACCCCGAGTATTGATCCCCGATATTCGAGCGGGCCGACGAGCGCCGGGTTCCTCGACTCGGGAACCTTGGGGATGGCAATGAAGATTACGACCGCCAGCGGAATGTTCAGCAGGAAGATCAGTCGCCACGACACAGCCGAGATGAGGTATCCGCCCGCGAACGGTCCGATTGCGGTGGCGATCCCGCCCAGCCCGGACCAGGCACCAATGGCTCGACCTCTGTCGGATGGCTCGAAGCTCGCTTCGATGATGGCCAAGCTTCCAGGTGTCAGCAATGCTCCACCGACGCCCTGAAGGGCCCGCGCCGCGATCAGGAACGTCAGGTTCGGAGCGATCCCACTGAGGAGCGACGCCGCCATGAACCAGGTGACTCCGATCGTGAAAATCTTGCGTCGCCCGTACCTGTCTCCGAGTGAACCGCTCAGGAGGATCAATGACGCCAAAGTGAGCAGATATCCGGTAACGACCCATTGGAGTCCGGCGACACCCGAGTTGAAATCATCGCCTATCGCCGGCAGCGCGACATTGACGACGGTGGAGTCGAGCGCCGCCATTCCGGACCCGAGAACGGTCGCCAACAACACCCAACGGCCGACGGCAGTCCCGTAGCGGACCGTCGGAAGCAGGTCCGAATCATGTGGGGTTGTCGGCGTCGGCTCCGAGACCATCGCTAGTCGATGTTCCAAGGTGCGGGGACCGCATCTGCACGCAGTCATGCGTCGGTTCCGCCGTCCTGGTTGAGGACCGACCCGCAGAAGAATCGGGGGTGTGGTCCGAGCAGGAACT
>JBATWQ010000223.1:0-1640 GCA_049672765.1 Microthrixaceae bacterium
GAGTTGACCTTGCCGACGGCGAGGACCATGCCGTATGTACGGCTTCGTCCTCTCTCCATCTCGTCTACTCCCTTGCGATGCGCCGTTTCGATTTCGTTGAACTCGCAGTAATGCTGGCCACGGTGGTACAGTGGCTGATACTGGCTACCATCACCGGCGCGATCATTGGGACCGGCACCAGTTGGTTTCTGCACGGGCTGTTCTTCGCTACGGACCACACGGCCGGAATTCCGCTATGGCTCCAAATGACGCTCCTTCCGGTAGGCGGACTTCTGAACGGCCTGTTGCTGCATTACGGCTATAAGGCCAACACCGCTGGCTTGAGGGATACGATCTTCGCAGCGGTGAATACGCAAGCGGGCCGAATGCCGTTTCGAACCATCCTGATCAAGCCAATAGCTGCAATCATAACACTTGCCAGCGGCGGTTCAGCCGGCAAGGAGGGACCCTGCTCACATATCGGTGCGTCGCTGGCCTCTGCTATCGGTCAGGCACTGCGATTGAACACGGAATTACGGTTGCGGATCGTTGCATGCGGTGTGAGCGCTGGCTTTGCGAGCGTATTCGGAACACCCATCGCCGGCGCCATCTACGGCGTCGAGGTGCTGGCGATCGGGCGTATAAGACACGACTTCCTGTTTCCAGCAATTGTTGCCGGCGTCGCATCATACTACGTCAGTATTCTTTGGGGCGTTCCATACCAATATTATGAGTTTTCGGCTTTGACGGGCTTCTCCGAGACTTTGTTTCTGAAGACAGCGGTGCTTGGAATTATTTGCGGCACTGCCGCCTTGCTGTTCGTGGAACTTGTTCATCGCGCTGCCTGGCTTTCCGTCTACCTGAGAAACCGGTTCCGGGTCTGGCCACCTTTGATGCCCCTTGGCGGCGGTCTTCTGTTAGCACTTCTGATTCTGGTCATTCCGACTGATTATCTCGGCCTTAGCCTTTCATTGATGGATCGGGCACTGGCAGGAGAGCCGATGCCGTATCTTGGCTTTCTTTGGAAGAGCCTGCTTGTTGCAATCACCATCGGTTCCGGCTTCTACGGCGGTATTGTCACTCCCCAATTCGTCATCGGCGCCGTGGCCGGCAGCGCCTTTGCGCACATGCTCGGCATGGACACAGTGCTCGGCGCGGCGGTTGGACTTTCGAGCGTAGTGGCCGCGGCCTCCAATACACCCATTGCCGCTGTTTTGATGGGTGTAGAACTATTCGGTGGTTCGGTCGGCACGCTTTATATCGCCGTTGCCGCAATCGCCGCGTACCTCATGATCGGCCATCGGAGTATCTATCCCGAGCAGCGTCTCGCTTATGCCAAATCATCATGGATGCGTATCCAACCGGAAATGTCGGTCGAAACCGAAAAGGCCAAGCTTGCGTACGGATTGCTCCGATGGTTAGGGCGACGTCGAAAGCGCCGACGCTAGCTGTCTGCTCTGGGCTGCTCCCACTTTCAAGGAAGAGACCGCCGAATGTGGGCAGATTACCGGCGTAGTGCCGTCAGAAGCCCAGCAAGAAATAGCTCACAACAGCGCAACGGCTTAAACGACAATTCCCTCACCTATCAATAGCAGAGCGTTGCGGGCGTAGCTTGACACTCCCTACATCCACAGACCACCCGACCGCTTCCAGCACGGCAT
>JBATWQ010000224.1:0-2771 GCA_049672765.1 Microthrixaceae bacterium
GCGCGACGCGACCTTCAGTCTGCAGGTCCTGTTGTGGGCCGGTTACGAGGACGAGGCAGTTGCGTGGCGGGACTGGCTACTGCGTGCGGTGGCCGGCGATCCGGGGCAGATCCAGATCATGTACGGCCTGGGTGGTGAGCGTCGTCTACCGGAACTCGAATTGGGCTGGTTGGCCGGATACGAGGGCAGTCGACCGGTACGGGTCGGCAACGACGCTGCGTCCCAGCGTCAGCTCGACGTCTATGGCGAGATCGTCGACACCCTGTATCAGGCGAGGCGGTCCGGACTGCAGGCAGAACCCGAGACGTGGCACGTGGAGGAGGCGCTCCTGGACTGGCTCGAGTCGGGTTGGCGAGAGCCGGATTCGGGTCTGTGGGAGATCCGCGGGGAACCCCGTCACTACGTGCATTCGAAGGTCCTTAGCTGGGTGGCATTCGATCGTGCCGTCAGAAGCATCGAAGAATTCGACGTAGATGGCGATTCAACGGCGTGGGCGGCGGTCAGGGATGAGATCCACAATGAGGTGTGCGAGCGGGGCTGGGATGCCGAGCGTTCCACCTTCACCCAGTCCTACGGCTCATCCGAACTCGACGCCAGCTTGTTGATGATCCCGATGGTCGGATTCCTTCCGCCGGATGATCCCCGTGTTGGCAGCACCGTGGACGCCATTAGACGGGAATTGAGCGTCGACGGATTCATAGCCCGGTATCCGACCCACGGGTCGAGTCCGAGCGACGGGATGGCGGGGGAGGAGGGCGCATTCCTGTTGTGCTCGTTCTGGCTCGCCGATGCGCTCGCACTCTGTGGCCGGGTGGACGAGGCCGAGGCGCAGTTCGAAAGACTGCTCGCACTGCGCAACGATGTGGGGCTGTTGTCCGAGGAGTACGACCCAGTGGCCGGAAGGATGCTGGGAAACTTCCCGCAGGCGTTCTCACACGTGGGACTCGCCGGGACAGCGCTCAACCTGTCGCAGGCGAGCGGCCCCGTCAATGAGAGGAAGCGGCGCTGAGACGCGTAGCTGACCGCACCCTTCGCCCAGCAGTATCACCGTCGACGATCACCCCGTGACGCATGACCCTTAATTGAGATAGACGCTCACCGGATAATCCTTTAGTCTCACACTTAAGGAATATTGATTCGGAGTTGGCCCACCTGAACGGTGGCAACCGAAGGGAGCGCCGAGGATGAGCAATGCGAGAAGTGACGAACCGAGGGGACAAGGGGTCCTGAGTCGGCGAGCCGTTGTCGGCGCCACCGTTGGCGGTGTCGGAGCGGCGACTCTGGTTGGAGTTGCAGCGGCCGCTGCCTGGCCGGACCAGACAGTTGTCCAGGGAAATGGGGCTTCGGCCACATCGACCACCCCTGGAGGTGCACCCGCCACCGATAGCGGTGGCAAGGCGTTCGCGGTCTTCGACCCCAACGCCATGCCCAAGGACGACTTCAAGGCCGCAGATCCGGTGCTGCGACCAGCCACCGCAGAGACCACCCGGACTATCACGATCACCGCCCGCGAGGACGTCGGAGAGGTCGCCCCTGGGGTCACCCAGATGCTCTGGAACTTCGATGGAATCGTCCCCGGACCCACCTACCGTGGTCGCATCGGCGACAGGTTCAACTTCACGTTGAAGAACGAGGGGACGGTCGGTCACTCCATCGACTTCCACGCTTCGAAGGTTGCGCCGAACGTCCGGATGGCAACCATCCAACCCGGTGAAACCCTCGAGTACCCCTTCGAGGCCAAGCACCATGGCATCTACATGTACCACTGCGGTACGCCGCCCGTCCTGCATCACATCGGGACCGGAATGTACGGCGCCCTGATCATCGATCCTCCGGATCTGGCGCCCGTCGATCACGAGTTCATCTTCGTCCAGTCCGAGTTCTACCTCGGCCCGGAGGGCCAGCCCGGCGACATGAACAAGATGTCCAATGAACAGTGGGACATGGTCGTCTTCAACGGTTACGCCAGCCAGTACGTCCACCGTCCCATCCGGGTCGAGCCGGGCCAACGGATCCGGGCCTGGGTCTCGGACGTGGGGCCGTCGGAGAACTGCTCGTTCCACGTGATCGGCACGATCTTCGACACGGTCTACAAGGAAGGCAACTACCTGTTGCGTCCCGACAGCAACAAGGGTGGATCCCAGGCGCTGGACCTGCAGCCTGCCCAAGGTGGGTTCGTCGAGTTCACCTTCGACGAGGTCGGCCTGTACCCCTTCGCAACACACAAGTTCGCCAACCCCGGAAAGGGCGCCCTGGGCGTCTTCCAAGTTGGAGACGTCGAACCGGCTGCCGGTGGCGGCTCGGGCCACTGAGGAGCGACAAATGACTGATCTGAAAGAAACAACAACTCAAGCTTCCACGACGCCTGCCCCGCCTGCCCCGCCTGCCCCGCCTGCCCCGCCGGCTCCGGCGGCCGCGAAGCGGGGAATGAATTTTGAGACCCTGGCGCTTGTCGGCTTCATCTTCGGAATCTTCGCGATGGTGGCCGCGGTGTTCGCCATCGGTCTGGCCGCCCGTGCCGTCGAGGTGAGCGGTCAGGGCGGAGGCTCCGGTGCAGCGGCGACCAGCGGCGGAGGTGGACCGACATCGGTCGACGTGTCCATGAAGGAGTTCGCCTTCGATCCCAACGACATCAAGGTTGCAGCAGACGGCAAGCTGATGTTGTCCAACGTGGGTGAGATGGCGCACGATCTGGCCATCGGCGACCTTGCCTCAGAGATGATCGATCCCGGCGGAAAGGGTGAGCTGGATCTAACCGGCCTGGCTCCGGG
>JBATWQ010000225.1:0-4089 GCA_049672765.1 Microthrixaceae bacterium
GGGACCGCCAACACCCTGTCGATCATGACCATCTGGGCGGTCGTCGCGGTCAGCCTCGTCATACTCACGGGTTGGGCCGGACAGATCAGCCTGGGACAGTTCGCGATCGTCGGTGTCGGGGCGATCGTCGCCGGCAATCTCGTCTCACGCTGGAACGTCGACCTGTTCGTCACCCTCGCCGTGGCCGCTGCGGCCGGTGCCGCTGCGGCGCTTGTGCTCGGAGTCCCTGCGCTGCGAATCCGTGGGCCGTTCCTGGCGATCATCACCCTGGCGTTCGCCGTCGTTCTCGACGGCTACGTGCTCAACCCCAACGTCTTTCCATCGCTCATCCCCCAGAGCGTCGACCGCCCTCTCATCTGGGGGCGCATCGACCTTGAGAACGAGCGCTACATGCTGTGGTTCTGCCTCTGCATACTTGCGTTGGCAATCACTCTGGCTCGGGGTGTTCGCCGCTCCCGCTCGGGTCGCCTGCTCATCGCCTCCCGTGACAATTCGAAGGCTTCAGAAGCGGCGTCGGTTTCGACCCGCTCCGCGACACTCTCGGGGTTCGTGTTCTCCGGAGCTCTCGCCGGACTCGCCGGTGGCGTTCACGTCCTGCTGCTCCACGGGGCACGGGTCGGCTCGTACCAGCCGGTGCAGTCGGTCGAAATCTTTTCGATGGCCACGATCGGGGGGCTCGGCTCCATAGGGGGTGCGATCAGCGGTGCTGCCGGGATGCGAGGTATGCAGGACCTGGACCAGACAATCCGCCTGGTCGGGGCGGGTGCCGGGGTGTTGTTGGTGCTATGGCTGATCCCCTCGGGCCTTGCCGGTCTGGTGGCTATGGCGAGAGACCGTCTGGTCGCGCCGCTCGCGAGGCGTAGCGGGCTGGATCCCCACGGGCGCCCGCTGCCGACCGCCGCTCCGCTGGCCCTGGCTCCAACGATGACCCCAACGACCACCACTCCGCTGACCCTGGTCCCAACGACGGCCCAAACGCCGGTCCCAACGACCGATCCAGCCATGGTTCCTGCGGCCGTATCGGCGACCGGCCAGCGGCTGCTCTCGCCCGACTCCCCCGAACAGACTGATCCCGGACCGGCGCTCCTGGCCAGCGGAGTGAACGTCTCATACGGACGACTCCAGGTGCTGTTCGATCTGGACCTCAGGGCTGAGGACGGCGAAATGGTTGCCCTCCTCGGAACCAACGGAGCCGGAAAGTCGACGATTCTCAAGGCGATCTGCGGACTGGTTCCCCATGACGGACGGGTCACCCTGAACGGCATGGATATTTCGCGGATGGGGCCCGAGAAGATCGTCAGGGCGGGAGTGGCTCTCATGCCCGGCGGTCGGGCGATCTTCCCGACCTTGAGCGTCGACGATCACCTGAAGCTCTCGACCTGGACGTTCAGGTCGGACCGTGAGCGGATCAAGGCCGAGATCGACGAGGTCCACCGCATTTTTCCGATCCTCGCCGAACGCCATAGCCAGCTCGCGGGCGACCTATCCGGAGGCGAGCAGCAGCAACTCGCTCTGGCGATGACACTGATGCTCCGGCCGGACGTCCTGCTTATCGACGAGCTTTCGCTCGGTCTTGCGCCCATCGTCGTGGCCGCCCTCTGCGACATCGTTCGGGATCTGAATGGCCGGGGGATCACCGTCGTCGTCGTCGAGCAGTCGGTCAACGTCGCCCTCACCCTGGCTGAACGCGCGGTCTTCCTTGAAAAGGGTCGCGCCCGATTTGAGGGACCGACCGCAGACCTGCTGGACCGGCCCGACGTCCTTCGATCAGTGTTCATCGCCGGCGCCGACGCAGCCAACGGCGCAGCGGTACCAGTTGGTGCCAACATCACCAACATCACCAACATCACCGACAGCGCAGATAGTGCAGACAGCGCCGCCGACGACACCAACGAGTCGGCCCGGGCGATGCGGATGATCGACCTCACCTCGCTGAGCCGAAACAGCAGCCCAACCACCGATGCCCCGAGCGCTCCTGCCCTCTCCGCCGATTCGAACGGCACGGTCGACACCAGGAGCCTCGAACCGGTACTGAGGCTCCGAGGGGTCACCAAGCGCTTCGGAGGGCTGAGCGCCCTCAGCTCCGTCGACCTGGAAGTCATGCCGGGCGAGATCGTCGGGCTGATCGGCCAGAACGGCGCCGGAAAGACGACCTTGATGGACTGCATCTCGGGCTTCCATACGATCGATGACGGACGGGTCGATTTCCGGGGCGTGGATGTTACGAGATGGGAGCCCTTCGAACGCTCCCGTAGCCGCCTCGGCCGATCGTTCCAGGACGCCCGCCTGTTTCCTTCACTCACAGTCCTGGAGACCATCTCGGTTGCCTGTGAACAGGCTGTCGAGTGTCGCTCGCTCATTGCCGACGCGACTCGTCAGCCGGCGTCCTATCTTTCCGAATCCGTGGTGGAGAAGAAGGCGTCCGAGCTGATCAGGCTGCTCGGCCTGACCGACTACGCGCACAGTCCCACATCGGTGTTGTCCACCGGTACCCGCCGGATCGTCGAACTGGCGTGCCTACTCGCTGAGGATCCGGTCGTGATGCTCCTGGACGAGCCGTCGGCGGGCGTGGCCCAGAGGGAGACCGAAGCTCTGGGTCCGCTGCTGCGACAGATCTCGGAACACACGGGGGCGGCGATGTTGGTCATCGAACACGACATGCCCATGCTTTCGGGGCTCTGTGACCGGCTCGTGGCGATGGAGCTCGGCACGGTCATCGCGTCGGGTGTCCCGGCTGACGTTCTCGAACATCCGGCGGTCATTTCGTCCTACCTGGGCACCGACGAGTCCGCAATCAACCGCTCGGGTGTAGGAGTCTGAGCCCGGGCCGCCGGTTAAGGCGGCCCGGGCAACAGAGTTCGACTCAGTCGTCGTAGCTCAGGTAGACGGCTGCCTCCGGCGAGCACGTCCTGACCGTGAAGCTCTCCTCTATGTACAAGTTCACCGAGTCTGCATCGTGGCTGCTGTACCCGACGGAGAAGTCCTCCCCGAGGATCAGTTCGAAGTCGCCGCCCCTCTGGCTGACCACGACGGCACCATTGACTCCGGGAGCGAACACAACCGGTCCACCCAGAATCAGTCGCAGATGCTCGAGCACCGGGTAGCCACCCATCTCGGACTGTTCCATCACGCCGGTGTAGCAGCGGGGGCCAAGGGCGATGGCATAGGGGCCACCGACGCCCGAGACCTTTAGGCGGGCCGTTGCTCTGGCAACGAATGACGGGTAGGCGTCGTAGTCGGATCCGATGACGATCGGATCGTGGGGCGAGGCCTCGGTGATCCCGACGATCCCGCCGGCGGCGTAGCCGTGGAACACGGCGTGGTCCTCGACGTTGGCGGCGCGCCGCGCAGCGTGCCTGACCGGATCCAGGTCGGCGTCGCAAGCCCCCCTGTCCACCGCATCGAGCTCTGAGCGGGCCAGCGAAAACGGGGTCCGGAACTCGACGAGGGGCTGCACAGCGCGGATACGGGCCTCGACCTTGCTCGGCTCGGGCGACTCGAGAGTCTCGATCCGTCCCGTCGTGATTGACGAGAATTCCCATCCTCGAGCTTCGGGACAATCCACGATCCGACGGGCGGCGAGCAGCTCCTTGAGAGCGGTGCTGGCCTCCTCTTCGATGGCACTCCAGCTGTCATCCGAGATCGGCGCAAGGTTGCGCAGCAGATGGTTCATCGTTTGCCTCTCAATCAGTCACGTTCTAGATGTGTTCGAAGGATTCAGTTTCCGGAGTGGTGTTGGATTCGTCCGTCGCTCCCGCCGGTCCTCTCTGATGCTGCTGTTCAGGTGTTCTCACTACCGTGGAGATTGCCCAGTGAAAGATGTCCGGCGCCCTGTTGGGTTGCCTCTGGCCCCGACTCCGAAGCCGCAACCGCGCGCTCCTCGACATCGACGATCGACCCTTCGCTGAACAGGTAGGTGCGAAGCTCCCGGTCGAGCACGGGATCATTGCGTCTGATCCACTCGAGCACCATTGCTGCGTGCTCCTTCTCCTCGTCCCGGTTGTGTTCGAGGATCTTCACGAGTTCAGGGTCGGTTGCGGCCGCGGCCCGTTGGTCGTACCAGTCGATCGCCTCGAACTCCTCCATTAG
>JBATWQ010000226.1:0-29856 GCA_049672765.1 Microthrixaceae bacterium
TCGGTCAGGTCCTCGAAACCCACCTCGGTTGGGCAGCCCGCTGGGGTTGGACCAACAACGGTGAGAAGGTCGGCACGCCGGCCATCAAGGGCACCGAGACCAAGACCCGTCCGACGACCACCCCTTCGACGCTCGTCGCCACCCCGGTGTTCGACGGTGCGCAGTGGGACGAGGTCGAGAAGGCCGCCAAGCACCCGACGATCAGCAAGATCTTCGAGACCCTCCAGGATCGCGAAGATTCCGCAAGCCTGATCGGCCGTGACGGCAAGGTCGACCTGTACAACGGTCGCACCGGCGAGAAGTACGACAACCCGATCACGGTTGGCTACAAGTACATCCTGAAGCTCGCCCACCTCGTGGACGACAAGATCCACGCCCGCGCAACCGGCCCGTACTCGATGATCACCCAGCAGCCGCTCGGTGGTAAGGCGCAGTTCGGCGGCCAGCGCTTCGGTGAGATGGAAGTTTGGGCCCTCGAGGCATACGGCGCCGCCTACTGCCTCCAGGAACTGCTCACTATCAAGTCCGACGACACCCTCGGCCGCGTCAAGGTCTACGAGGCGATCGTCAAGGGCGAGAACATTCCCGAGCCCGGCATTCCCGAGAGCTTCAAGGTTCTCATCAAGGAAATGCAGGCGCTCTGCTTGAACGTCGAGGTCCTGAACCGCAGCGGTGAAGAGATCAAGATGCGAGAGCTCGACGAGGACTTCTTCCGAGCAGCTGAAGAGCTCGGTATCGACCTGTCCCGTCCAGAACGTGGAACCGACGAAGACGATGCCCGCCGCCAGGCCGGGCGCTGAGAGGCAAGTAGATGCTCGACGTCAATAACTTCGATCAGATCCAGATCGGTCTGGCTACCGCGGACGCGATCCGCACGTGGTCAAACGGTGAGGTCAAGAAGCCCGAGACCATCAACTACCGCACCCTGAAGCCTGAAAAGGACGGACTCTTCTGCGAGAAGATCTTCGGTCCCCAGAAGGACTGGGAGTGCTACTGCGGCAAGTACAAGCGTGTCCGCTTCCGCGGCATCATCTGCGAGCGTTGTGGCGTCGAGGTCACCCGCTCCAAGGTGCGTCGCGAGCGCATGGGCCACATCGAACTGGCCGCTCCGGCAGTCCACATCTGGTATCTCCGCGGTACCCGTTCGTGGTTGGCCTACCTGCTCTCGGGCACCGAGACCCGCGAGGAGCTCAAGGCCAAGCAGCTCGAGAAGGTCATCTACTTCGCCGCGAACCTGGTCACCTGGGTCGACGTCGACAAGCGCCACGAAGAGCTCGACAGCCTCGAAGCCGATCTGATCGGTGAGCGCGAGGCGATCGAGAAGGAGCGTGAGCTCGAACTCGCCCGCCGGATGGAAGAGCTCGAGAACGAGCTCGAATCCCTCGAATCAGAGGGCGCCAAGGAATCCGATCTGACCTCGCGCCGCAAGGCTGCGGACAAGGATCTGGCGGCCATTCGCGACACCTACGAACAAGAACTGGACCTGGTCAACCGGGTCTGGGACGAGTTCCGCGACCTGTACCCCCGTCAGATCATCGAAGACGAAATGCTCTGGCGTGAACTCGAGGACCGCTACGGCGAGTACTTCGAGGGTGGCATGGGCGCCGAGACCATCAAGTTGCTGATCGACCGCATCGACCTGGACGAGGAAGAGGTCAAGCTCCGCGCTGCCATCGACCCCGACGAGGGCGTCAAGCCGCTGTCGGCCCAGCGTAAGCAGAAGGCGATCAAGCGCCTCAAGATCGTCGCGGCGTTCAACCGTCGGGGCGACAACGGCAACCGGATCAACGATCCCCGCGCCATGATCCTTGACGCCGTTCCGGTCATTCCTCCGGACCTGCGCCCGATGGTCCAGCTCGACGGTGGCCGTTTCGCCACCTCGGACCTGAATGATCTCTACCGTCGTGTGATCAACCGGAACAACCGGCTCAAGCGGCTTCTCGATCTCGGTGCTCCCGAGATCATCGTCAACAACGAGAAGCGCATGCTCCAGGAAGCCGTTGACGCCCTCTTCGACAATGGTCGTCGTGGACGTCCGGTGACCGGACCGGGTAACCGTCCGCTCAAGTCGCTTTCGGACATGCTCAAGGGCAAGCAGGGTCGGTTCCGCCAGAACCTGCTCGGCAAGCGCGTCGACTACTCGGGCCGTTCGGTCATCGTGGTCGGCCCCCAGCTGCAGTTGCACCAGTGCGGTCTGCCCAAGCTGATGGCACTCGAGCTGTTCAAGCCCTTCATCATGAAGGCCCTTGTCGATAGCGAGCAGGCACAGAACATCAAGTCCGCCAAGCGGATGGTGGAGCGTCGACGTCCCCAGGTCTGGGACGTGCTCGAGGATGTAATCAAGGAGCACCCGGTTCTGTTGAACCGTGCACCTACGCTGCACCGCCTGGGTATCCAGGCCTTCGAGCCGACCCTCGTCGAGGGCAAGGCCATTCAGCTTCACCCCTTGGTCTGCACCGCTTTCAACGCCGACTTCGACGGTGACCAGATGGCGGTCCACCTGCCTCTGTCCGCCGAGGCCCAGGCCGAGGCCCGGGTGCTGATGCTGAGTGCCAACAACATGCTCAGCCCGGCCCACGGCAAGCCGTTGGTCACCCCTACTCAGGACATGATCATCGGTGCCTTCTACCTCACCGAGCAGGACGAGGGTGAAGGCGGCGAGGGCAAGATCTTCCGTCGCATGGACCAGGTTGAGCGGGCGGTCGACGCCGGCGAACTGGGTCTGCACACACTCATCGAGTACCGCGGTGGCAAGTCCGACGGCCAACGCTATGCGGAGCTCGTCGAGACCGCTGAAGACGGATCGATCACCTACAAGAAGACGACCGCCGGTCGCCTCCTGTTCAACCGTGCCCTTCCCGAAGGGTTCGAGTACTTCGACAAGCGCGTCAACAAGAAGGAGATGACCGCGATCGTCGATCGCCTGGCCATCGAATTCCCCAAGGCCATAGCTGCACGTTCGCTCGATGCGATCAAGTCGCTGTGCTTCAACTACGCGATGCGTTCAGGCCTGACGATCTCGATCAACGACGTCAAGACTCCGGTCAACAAGTACCAGATCCTCGACAGCCATGAGGTCGAGACCGAGAAGGTCGAGAAGCAGTTCCGCCGCGGCATCATCACCGACGGTGAGCGCAAGCAGAAGGAAATCGAGATCTGGACCACCGCCACCGAGCAGGTGACGGGGGCAATGCAGAAGGAACTCACGGCGACGAAGTTCAACCCGATCGACATGATGGTCGGTTCGGGCGCCCGTGGAAACATGATGCAGGTCCGCCAGATCGCCGGTATGCGTGGTCTCGTCGCCAACCCACGTGGCGACATGATTCCCCGTCCTATCAAGTCGAACTTCCGTGAGGGGCTTTCGGTCCTCGAGTACTTCATCGCCACTCCAGGCGCACGTAAGGGACTCGTCGACACCGCGCTGCGTACCGCTGACTCGGGCTACCTGACCCGTCGCCTCGTCGACGTCTCCCAGGAACTGATCATCAACGATCGCAACCCGATCGAAGAAGACGGCCCGTTGCGCAGCACCATCATCGAGGACGTGCGTCCCGATGAGGCCGGCAAGCGCTACTACCTCGAGACCCGGCTCTACAGCCGTACCCTGGCCGAGGACGTTGAGCTCAGCGCCGAGGACGAGGTCCACGGCAAGGTCATCCCCAAGGGCACCGAGATCAACGACTACACGATGGGCGTTCTGCGTGACGACCCGGCCGTGAGTGAAGTCCGCGTCCTCTCGCCACTGACCGATGACAGCGAGCGCGGGATTTCCGCAGCGAGCTACGGAACGTCCCTGGCAACCGGTAAGACGATCGAGCCCGGTGAGGCGGTCGGCGTCATCGCTGCCCAGTCGATCGGCGAGCCCGGTACCCAGTTGACCATGCGTACTTTCCACACCGGTGGTGTGGCAGGGGCAAGTGGTGACATCACCGGTGGTCTTCCCAGGGTTGTCGAGCTCTTCGAGGCCCGCAGCCCGAAGAACAAGGCCGTTCTTGCCCGCACCTCGGGTGTGGTTCGCATCGATGAAGAGGACGGAAAGGTCCACACGGTCACCGTGATCAGCGATGACGGTGAAGAGGATCTGTACTCCATCGAGCGTGAGCGTCGCCTCGAGGTCCGTGACGGTGATGAGGTTGTCGCCGGCGATGCAATCGTCGAAGGGCCCCGTGACCCGAAGGAACTCCTCGAGATCAAGGGTGTCCGTGCGGTCCAGCAGTACCTCGTCGCCGAGGTCCAGCGGGTCTACCGCGACCAGGGCGTGTCGATCCACGACAAGCACATCGAGTTGATCGTCCGTCAGATGACCCGCCGGGTTGCCATCCAGGAAGCCGGCGAGTCCGACTTCCTGCCGGGCGAGCGGGTTGACCAGAGGGTCTTCGCCGACGTGAACCGTCGCCTGGTCCAGGAAGGTCGCAAGCCTGCCGAGGGTCGTCCCGAACTCATGGGAATCACCAAGGCATCGCTCGCCACCGATTCCTGGCTCTCGGCAGCTTCGTTCCAGGAGACCACACGTGTCCTGACCGAAGCGGCGATCGAGAGCAAGTCCGATGGCCTCATCGGACTCAAGGAGAACATCATCATCGGCAAGCTCATCCCTGCCGGAACCGGCATGCAGCGCTACCAGGACATTCAGCCCTTCGCGCCCGAGTACCAGCCGTTGGACTTCTACAGCTCCGAAGAGGCTCCGTCCCCTGACGAGTACCTTGCATCGCTTCCCGTCAGCGGGTTGCCCGAGGCAGAGGTGATCGGATTCCCCGGCTCCGCCGGTTGATCCAGAGAGCCTGAACATCTAGTTCCATCCATCCACAATCAGCTTCCGGGCCTGGCCTTTTTGCAGGTGCCATACAGCGGTCGTAGAGTGTCTCTTCGGCTGTAGGCCGCGCATCTGCGCGCTGGTCGCTTCAGAACAGGCCTTCAACGGTTGTTCGCCCGCCCTATTACGTCCGAAGACAGAAGTTCCGAGGTTTCACTGTGCCCACGATTGAGCAGCTGGTCCGCAAGGGCCGTCAGAGCAAGCGCCGCAAGGAGTCGACGCCAGCCCTGAAGGGCGCGCCCCAGCGCCGTGGAACCTGCACCCGCGTGTTCACCACCACACCCAAGAAGCCCAACTCGGCGCTTCGCAAGGTTGCCCGTGTGCGTCTCTCGACCGGCATCGAAGTCACCGCATACATCCCTGGTGAGGACCACAACCTGCAGGAGCACAGCATTGTTCTTGTCCGTGGTGGGCGTGTGAAGGACCTTCCGGGCGTTCGTTACAAGATCATCAGAGGCACTCTCGATACATCGGGTGTGCGTGGTCGTAAGCAGGCTCGTTCCCGCTACGGCGCCAAGAAGGAGTCCTGATATGCCCCGTAAGGGACCCGCGCCACGGCGTGAACTGCTGCCCGATCCGATCTACCGCTCGGTTCTGGTCAGCCAGATGGTCAACAAGGTGATGCTGAGCGGCAAGCGCTCCACCGCCGAGGCCATCGTCTATGACGCACTCAGCCAAATCGAGGCCAAGACCGGCTCGGAGCCAATCGCGACGCTGAAGCGCGCGGTCGACAACTGCAAGCCCCAGCTCGAGGTTCGCAGCCGTCGTGTCGGTGGTGCCACCTACCAGGTCCCGGTCGAGGTTCGCCCCCGTCGGGCCAACACCCTTGCCCTGCGCTGGCTGGTCGGGTACTCCCGTCAGCGTCGTGAGCGCAGCATGGCCGAGCGTCTCTCCAACGAACTCCTCGACGCCAGCAACGGTGTCGGCGCTTCCATCAAGCGCAGGGAAGACCTCCACAAGATGGCCGAATCCAACAAGGCCTTCGCCCACTACCGCTGGTAGTCGGTCCAGGTTCAAGTCTCCCAGGTTCACCCCGAACCCGATCCACCATTCACTCAACACACTCCACGAGAACCACGATGTCTCAGTTCCCCCTAGACCGCACCCGCAACATCGGCATCATGGCCCACATCGATGCCGGCAAGACGACCACCACCGAGCGGATCCTCTTCTACACCGGTAAGACATACAAGATCGGTGAGACCCACGAGGGTGGCGCCACGATGGACTGGATGGAGCAGGAGCAGGAGCGCGGCATCACCATCACGTCCGCCGCGACGACCTGTCACTGGACCGACACCGTCCACGGCACCGAACACCGCATCCAGATCATCGATACTCCCGGCCACGTCGACTTCACGGTCGAGGTCGAGCGTTCGCTGCGCGTGCTCGACGGCGCCGTTGCTGTCTTCGATGGTGTGGCGGGCGTTGAACCCCAGACCGAGACTGTGTGGCGTCAGGCCGACAAGTACCACGTGCCCCGCATGTGCTTCATCAACAAGATGGACCGCACGGGTGCCGACTTCTACGCGGCGCTCGACTCCATCAAGGACCGTCTGCAGGCCAAGGTCGCCGTCATCCAGCTGCCCATCGGCGCAGAGGCCGACTACCAGGGCATCGTCGATCTGGTGACCATGAAGGCCTGGGTCTGGAACGGTGAAGAGCTCGGTGCCCACTGGGACGTCATCGACATTCCCGAGGACATGGTCGAGCTTGCTGACACCTACCGCGAACAGCTCATGGACGTGCTCGGTGAGACCTCCGATTCGATCATGGAGAAGTTCCTAGGCGAGGAAGAGATCTCCGAGGAAGAGATCCGCATCGCCCTCCGTGATGCGACGGTTCACCACGGAGTGGTGCCGATCCTCAACGGGACCGCCTTCAAGAACAAGGGAGTGCAGCCGCTCCTCGACGCCATCTGCTGGTACATGCCGTCCCCGGCAGAACTGCCCCCGGTGCTCGGCACCGATCGCAAGGGCGAAGAGGCCAGCCGTGCACCTTCCGAGAAGGAGCCGTTCTCGGCGCTGGCATTCAAGATCGCCACTGCCCCCCACGTCGGCAAGCTCACCTATTTCCGTGTCTATTCAGGCACCCTCGGCAAGGGCGACTCGATCTACAACAGCCGCACCGGCAACAAGGAGCGGATGGGACGCGTGCTCGAGATGCACGCCGCCGCTCAGATCGAGAAGGACACCGTTTATGCCGGCGACATCGTCGCCGGTATCGGACTCAAGGACACCCGCACGGGCGACACCCTGAGCGACCCTTCCAACCCGATCGTCCTCGAATCGCTCGTGTTCCCGGAGCCCGTCATCGAAGTGGCCGTCGAGCCGAAGACAAAGGCCGACCAGGACAAAATGTCCAAGGCCCTGTTCTCGCTTTCCGAGGAAGACCCGACCTTCCGGGTCAAGACCGACGAAGAGACCGGTCAGACCCTCATCGCAGGAATGGGCGAGCTGCACCTCGAGGTGCTGGTCGACCGCATGATGCGTGAGTTCAAGGTCGAGGCCACCGTGGGTAAGCCACAGGTCGCCTACCGCGAGACCATCACCAAGTCGGTCGAGGATTACACCTACCTGCACAAGAAGCAGACCGGTGGAACCGGCCAGTTCGCAAAGATCATCCTCACCGTCGAGCCCGCCGGCCCCGGCGGAGGCTTCGAGTTCAGCGACGAGATCACCGGTGGTCGTATTCCAAAGGAATACATCCCGTCAGTCGGTCACGGTGTCGTCGACGCCATGACCAGCGGAACCCTCGCCGGGTTCCCGATGGTCGACATCAAGGTCAAGCTCATCGACGGCGCCTATCACGACGTCGACTCTTCGGAGATGGCGTTCAAGATCGCCGGAACCATGGGCTTCAAGGAAGCGGTCCGGAAGGGCTCGCCCGTACTGCTCGAGCCGATCATGGCAGTAGAGGTCGTCACACCCGAGGAATACATGGGCGACGTCATCGGCGACCTCAACTCACGTCGTGGCAAGGTCGGCAAGATGGAACAGCGCGGCAAGCTCCAGGTAGTTGCTGCAGAAGTTCCTCTCGCAGAAATGTTCGGGTATTCGACCGATCTGCGTTCAAAGACGCAGGGCCGGGCCAACTACACGATGCAGTTCCACAGCTACCAGCAGACACCTCGAAACGTCCAGGAGGAGATTGTCGCCCGGGTCACCGGTCAGTGATCAATCACTAGACATTTCTCGGTACTCGGCGCACTAGTCTGTTGCACCGGGTCCTGACGCAGACTTACCGCGGGGACCCATGTCACCCGGTCAGCAGACCAGCCGTGGAACACGGCAAGCGACTCAGCGAGTTGCAGGGTCACCCAGTAATCCACCAACTCACGCAGTAGAAGTCACGAAAGGCAAGCCAAATGGCCAAGGAGAAGTTCGAGCGCACGAAGCCGCACGTCAATGTCGGAACGATGGGACACATCGACCACGGCAAGACGACGCTCACCGCTGCGATCAGTAAGACCCTCGCCGACCGGGTACCGGGTAACTCCGCCACGTCATTCGACAACATCGACAAGGCTCCCGAAGAGCGCGAGCGCGGCATCACCATCAACGTGTCACACGTGGAGTACGAGACGGAGAACCGTCATTACGCACACGTCGACATGCCCGGTCACGCCGACTACATCAAGAACATGATCACCGGCGCGGCCCAGGTCGACGGTGCCATTCTCGTGGTGAACGCAGCCGACGGCCCCATGCCCCAGACCCGTGAGCACGTCGTGCTCGCCCGTCAGGTCGGCGTGCCGGCAATCGTCGTCGCTCTCAACAAGGTCGACATGGTGGACGACGAGGAGCTCATCGAGCTCGTCGAGATGGAGGTGCGTGAGCTCCTCGACCAGTACGACTTCCCGGGTGACGACACACCGGTCATCCGTGTCTCGGCGCTGAAGGCCCTCGAAGGCGACAGCGACTACCAGGACAAGATCATGGAGCTCATGGACGCGGTGGACAGCTTTGTCCCAGAGCCAGAGCGTGACCTCGACAAGCCCTTCCTCATGCCGATCGAAGACGTGTTCTCGATCACCGGTCGTGGAACCGTCGTCACCGGCAAGATCGAGCAGGGAGTCGTTCACACCGGCGACGAGCTCGAGATCGTCGGCCTCAAGGCCACCCAGAAGACGACCTGCACCGGGGTCGAGATGTTCCGCAAGCTGCTCGACGAGGGCCAGGCAGGCGACAACATCGGCGCGCTGCTGCGTGGTATCGACAAGGAAGAGGTCCAGCGTGGTCAGGTTCTGGCGAAGCCAGGATCGATCACCCCTCACACCGACTTCGAGGCTCAGGTATACGTCCTGACCAAGGAAGAAGGCGGCCGTCACAAGCCGTTCCAGTCCAACTACCGCCCGCAGTTCTACTTCCGTACCACGGATGTCACCGGCACGATCACCCTGCCGGCCGACACCCAGATCTGCATGCCCGGCGACAACACCGCCGTCACGGTCGAGCTGATCGCCCCCATCGCCATGGACGAGGGCCTCAAGTTCGCCATCCGTGAAGGTGGACGTACCGTCGGCGCTGGTCGCGTCACAAAGATCATCAAGTGATCTGAGCCGCCCCTGGCGGTTGTTACTCGGAAAGGGGACGCCATTGCGTCCCCTTTCTGCATTTTGAAATCTCCGGCGGCGATTGGTCAGCGGGTGGAGGGCACGGGTAGCATGACTACTCGCTCCGGCCCGGCCGGACCGCTACTTGACAGTCGATGACAGCCCCCCGGTCGGATTGTTCGACCGAGCACAGAGAAGGTTCGCCCCAAATGGCAGCAGAGCAGAAGATCCGAATTCGCCTCAAGGCCTACGACCACGAGATCATCGACCAGTCGACCAAGAAGATCGTAGAGACGGTTACCCGCACCCAGGCCCAGGTTCGTGGCCCGGTGCCGTTGCCGACCGAGAAGCACCGCTTCACCGTGATCCGCTCCCCGCACAAGGACAAGGACTCCCGTGAGCACTTCGAAATGCGGATCCACAAGCGTCTCATCGACATCATCGAGCCGACACCCAAGACGGTCGACTCGCTCCAGCGTCTCGACCTTCCGGCCGGCGTTGACATCGAGATCAAGATTCAGAACGCCTAGAGCAGCGTCGTGTCCACCTCAATTTGGTAGGCACACACCCCGCTGCTAATCTCTCCCAGTCGTCACAGATCGCTCTGCGGTCAGTGAGATTCTCAGCCTCGATGCTTCGAAATCGGACTCCGTCCAGCGGAACCGGAATCGGAACAAGACAGGTTTCGCATCAACCGACGTCCGAGTAGGCCCAAAGGCTACGCGAGTAGCCAGCAGGAACCACCCGGCAAAACCTAGACATCGCTCCGCCGGGTTCGCCCGAGCGGAGCGCCCGCGTGAGCGGCATCTTTCCGTCCGGGTCCCAAGACCCATCGGCGAGCCCCGCCGATGGACACGCCAAAAGGACAAAGCCAAATGGCGCAAAAGGCAATCGTAGGACAGAAGCTGGGGATGACCCAGATATGGGACGACGACAACAACGTCGTGCCCGTGACGGTGCTTCGCGTCACCCCGGCCCGGGTCGTTCAGATCCGGACCCCCGAGCGTGACGGTTACAGCGCGGTCCAGGTCACCTATGGACAGCGAGACGCACGCAAGCTCAACAAGCCGACTGCGGGCCAGTTCGCAGCCGCTTCGGTCGAGCCCGGCGTGAAGCTCGTTGAACTCCGCCTGGAGGACGCTTCGGAGTATCAGGTCGGCCAGGAAATTGCGGCTGACCTGTTCGAAGCAGGGGAGCGCATCGACGTCACCGCCACGAGCAAGGGCAAGGGATTCGCCGGCGTCATGAAGCGTCACGGCTTCGCCGGTCAGCCTGCTTCCCACGGTGCCCACAGGGTTCACCGCAAGCCCGGAGCGGTCGGCCAGTGCGCCACACCATCCAGGGTGTTCAAGGGAACCCGCATGGCGGGCCGCATGGGAGCCGAGAAGGTGACCACGTTGAACCTCGAGGTGATCCGTGCCGACGTCGAACAGCAGGTTGTGCTGGTTCGTGGTTCGGTTCCCGGTCCTCGTGGTGGACTCGTCATCATCCGTAACGCCGTCAAGAGCCACTCCGGCGCCAAGGGAGGTGCAGCCTGATGTCCACCATCAAGCTTCGTACTCGTACCGGTGGGGAAGACGGTCAGGTCACCCTCGACGACGAGATCTTCGGTATTGAGCCCAACGTTCCGGTCATGCACCAGGTCGTCGTCGCCCAACTCGCCGCCAAGCGCTCGGGCACCCAGTCAACCAAGACCCGCGCCGAGGTTTCGGGCGGCGGTGCCAAGCCGTTCAAGCAGAAGGGCACCGGCCGTGCACGTGCCGGATCCATCCGTGCGCCGCAATGGCGTGGTGGCGGTATCGCCCTGGGTCCCAAGCCCCGCAAGTACGACCAGAAGACGCCCAAGAAGATGAAGCGTCTTGCGCTCCGCTCGGCCCTGTCGGACCGTGCAGCCGAGGACAAGGTCATCGTCGTCTCCGAATGGGGATTCGACGCACCGAAGACCCAGGACGCAGTCGCTGCGCTCTCATCGCTCGGTGTTGTCGGTCGGTCCCTCGTGGTGATCGATCCCACCGACGTCACTTCCTACAAGAGCTTCCGCAACATTCCGGGTGTCCACGTGATCACTCCGGGCGAGCTCAACACCTACGACGTGCTCGTCAGCGACTACGTCGTGTTCACCAGCGCCACACTTCCGAGTGCTGAGCCGAAAACGGAGGCGAACTCGTGAAAGACCCTCGCGACGTGATCCTGCGACCAGTGGTGAGCGAGAAGTCATATGCACTTCTCGACGCCGGGGTCTACACCTTCGAAGTTGCCTCCCAGGCCTCAAAGCCCGAGATCCGCGATGCCGTCCAGGCCATCTGGCCCGGCGTGAAGGTAAAGAACGTGAACACCCTCAACCGCAAGGGCAAGCGCAAGCGCAACCGGCGCAGCCCTACGTTCGGTAGCCGCCCCGACGTCAAGCGGGCAATCATCACCCTCGATGCTGCCGGCGATCAGATCGATCTCTTCGAGGTGAAGTGACATGGCAGTACGCAAACGCAAGCCCACAAGCCCGGGCCGCAGATTCCAGACGGTCTCGGACTTCGCAGAGCTGACAACCGACTCTCCCGAGAAGTCGCTGCTCGCCAAGAAGACCCGCACCGGTGGTCGCAACAACCACGGCCGCAAGACCTCGCGTCATCGTGGCGGCGGGCACAAGCAGCGCTACCGCGTCATTGACTTCAAGCGCAACAAGGATGGCGTTCCCGCCAAGGTCGCGACCATCGAGTACGACCCCAACCGGACCTGTCGCATCGCCCTGCTGCACTACGCAGACGGCGAGAAGCGCTACATCATCGCACCCGAGCACCTGAACGTCGGAGACAAGGTCCAGTCGGGCCAGGGCTCCGAAATCCGGGTGGGCAACGCACTTCCGCTGCGTTATATCCCGGTCGGTACCGTCGTCCACAACGTCGAGTTCAAGGTAGGAGCGGGCGGCAAGATGGCCCGCTCAGCCGGATCCAGCGTCCAGCTCGTCGCCAAGGAGGGGGACTTCGCAACTCTGCGTCTGCCCTCCACCGAAATGCGCAGGGTACCGATCGACTGCCGCGCCACCGTCGGCGAGGTGGGCAATCCCGAACACGACCTGATCAAGGTCGGTAAGGCTGGCCGCAACCGCTGGAAGGGTGTTCGCCCCCAGACACGCGGTGTAGCCATGAACCCCGTCGATCACCCACACGGTGGTGGCGAGGGCAAGACATCGGGTGGTCGCCACCCGGTTTCCCCATGGGGCAAGCCCGAGGGCCGTACCCGAGACAAGAACAAGCCGTCCCAGAAGCTGATCGTCCGTCGTCGCCGCACCCGCGGCTCACGCCGGTGATCTGAGCGAGGAATACGATGCCACGCAGCCTCAAGAAGGGCCCCTTCGTGGATGACCACCTCCTCAAAAAGGTGGACGTCCTCAACGAGCAGGGTCAGAAGACCGTCATCAAGACCTGGTCACGCCGGTCAACCATCATCCCCGAGATGATCGGCCACACCATCGCCGTCCACGACGGACGCAAGCACGTCCCGGTGTACGTCACCGAGTCGATGGTGGGTCACAAACTCGGAGAGTTCGCTCCCACCCGTACCTTCCGGTACCACGCGGGCCAGGAGAAGTCGGCGAAGGGTCGTCGCTGATGGCCACGATCACCTTCGACGAGCGCAAGACCAACGAGCGCCCCGGCGTTCGTGCCGTGCACCGTGGTGCTGGCATGTCGGCCTACAAGGCGCGTGAGGTCCTCGACCTGATCCGCAACAAGCAGGTCGGCGAGGCACGCACGATCTTGCAGTTCTGCGAGCGTTCCGCGGCCGACGAGATCATCAAGGTTCTCGACTCCGCCGTCGCCAATGCCGGCAACAACAACGACATTCCCCCAGAGGAACTGTTCGTCTCGGCCTGCTACGCCGATGAAGGCGCCACGATGAAGCGCTGGCGCCCGCGGGCCCGTGGCCGCGCCACGAAGATCCGCAAGAGGACCTGCCACATCACCGTGATCGTCGGTCGGTTCACACAGACCGAACTCGACGCCCGCAGGGCCCGTCTTGCAGCCAAGGGTCAGACGACCTCGAGCCCTTCTGCAGATCGTGCCAGGCGAGTCGCCCGTAGCCGTTCCGGTGAAGGCGCCAAGTCGGGAGCTACAGAGGTTACGGAAGAGGCAACGGACGAGGTCGTCGAGGACTCGGTAGATACCGGGGCTTCCAGCACCGAGGCAACCAATACCGAGGTTGTCGAGACCGGAGCCACCGAGACCGAGGTCACCGACATCGAAGAGGCCTCCTCGGAGGAGTCAGCCGACGGTGTCGAAGCAGAAGCGAACGATTCGGAAGCCGATTCCGATGAGAAGGACGACTGATGGGTCAGAAGGTAAATCCCTACGGTTTCCGGCTCGGTGTCACCACCGACTGGAAATCCCGCTGGTTCGCCACGCGTGAGGAGTACGTCGACTACCTGATCGAGGATTGGAAGATCCGCGACTACCTGATGAACAAGCTGCCCAACGCAGCCATCAGCCGGGTCGAGATCGAACGTACCCGAGACCGCCTGCGGATCGACGTCCACACAGCCCGCCCTGGAATCGTCATCGGTCGCCGTGGCGCCCAGGCCGACGAACTCCGTGGTGATCTCACCAAGATGACCGGCAACGCCAAGGTTCAGCTGAACATCCAGGAGATCAAGCATCCTGAACTTGATGCCGCACTGATCGCCCAGGGCGTCGCGGATCAGCTGGCAAACCGTGTTGCGTTCCGTCGTGCGATGAAGCGTGCCGTCCAGAACGCACAGAAGGCCGGTGCCCTCGGTATCCGTGTCCAGTGCTCGGGCCGCCTCGGCGGCTCCGAAATGGCTCGCACCGAGTGGTACCGCGAAGGTCGGGTGCCGTTGCACACGCTGCGTGCCGACATCGACTACGGCTTCCGCGAGGCCAAGACCAGCTACGGCCGCATCGGTGTCAAGGTCTGGATCTACAAGGGTGACATCCTGCCCTACAAGCACGTCGACGAGCAGAAGATCGCCAAGGAGGCCGCTCTGGCCGCAGGTGACGCCACCGGCGAACAGACACCTCGTGTCGTCTCCAGCCGCCCGGTTGCTCCGGCCGCTCCTGCTGCCCCCGTGGCGCAGGCCGATCCGGTGGCAGCACCGACCGCTGCGACCGAGACAGAAGAAGACCTCAAGCCATTGCTCGGCGAGGCTGATCCCGAATTCGAACGCCTTCTCGCTGAAGAGGAAGAGATCGAACGTTCCACGAAGGATCATCACGAAACTCCGCATTTCCGACCCGGGGACGGTGACTGAACATGCTCATGCCCAGGAAGGTCAAGCACCGCAAGACGCATCGTGGTCGCATCAAGGGAGTCGCCAAGGGCGCTACCGAGGTGAATTTCGGCCAGTACGGCATCCAGGCCCTCGAACCAGGGTGGATCACCGCTCGTCAGATCGAAGCGGCACGTATTGCGATGACTCGTCACATCAAGCGTGGCGGCAAGGTCTGGATCAACGTGTTCCCCGACAAGCCGATCACCCAGAAGCCGGCCGAAACCCGCATGGGTTCCGGAAAGGGCAACCCCGAGCGCTGGGTTGCTGTGGTTCGTCCCGGACGTGTGCTCTTCGAGCTCTCGTACCCGGATGACGAAATTGCCCGTGGCGCACTCAACCGTGCCATTCAGAAGCTGCCGATCAAGGCGAAGATCATCACCAGGGAGGAGACGTTCTGATGGCGAAGACCGCATCACCACGTGACCTCGGTGACGTCGAACTGATCGGACGCATAGCGGAAGAGAAGGACCGGCTGTTCAAGCTCCGGTTCCAACTCGCCACCGGCCAGCTCGAGAACCACGCCAGGTTGACGATTACCAAACGTGAAATCGCCCGACTCAACACCGAGTTGCGGGCCCGTGAGATCGCAGCCGCTGAAGCGGCGGCGGGAGGTGAGGCGTGATGAGCGAGACAGCTCCGACGACGCCCGAACGTAGCGCCCGCAAGGTTCGTGAGGGCATAGTCACCTCCGACAAGATGGACCGCACCGCAGTTGTCACCGTCACCGAGCGTGTTCGTCACGTCCGGTACAACAAGACTGTGCAGCGGGCCAAGAAGCTCTACGTCCACGACGAAGAGAACGACCTGAACATCGGCGACCGGGTTCGTGTCGCCGAGACCCGCCCCCTTTCGAAGCTCAAGCGCTGGCGGATCGTCGAAGTGCTGGAGCGTGCACGATGATCCAACAGGAATCCCGACTACGGGTGGCTGACAACTCCGGCGCACGTGAGATTCTGGTCATCAAGGTCCTGGGCGGCTCCAAACGCCGCTACGCGGGCATCGGCGACATCGTCGTCGCAACCGTCAAGGACGCACTTCCCGGCGCAGCCGTGAAGAAGGGCGACGTCGTCAAGTGCGTCATCGTCCGGACCAAGAAGGAACGTCGTCGTCCAGATGGCAGCTACATCCGTTTCGATGAGAACGCAGTTGTTCTCATCAACGACCAGAAGCAGCCCCGTGGAACCCGCATCTTCGGGCCCGTCGGGCGTGAACTGCGCGACAAGAAGTTCATGCGAATCGTGTCGCTCGCACCGGAGGTGATCTGACATGAAGATCCGTAAGGGAGACCGTGTCCGGGTCCTGACCGGTAAGCACCGTGGCAAGGAGGGCGAAGTGCTCTCCGTCAGCCCCAAGACCAACAAGCTGACCGTCGAGGGCGTCAACGTGGCCAAGCGCCACCAGAAGCCCACACGTGCCATGCAACAGGGCGGGATCATCGACAAGATCCTGCCGATCGACGCATCGAATGTCGCCCTGCTCGACTCGGACGGCAAGCCCGTTCGCGCCGGTTTCAAGGTCGACAGCGATGGATCCAAGAAGCGCATCGCCAGGCGAAGCGGAGGTGAACTGTGAGTTCCACTGCGATCATTCCCCGGCTGAAGGTCAAGTACAACGAAGAGGTGAGGGACAAGCTCCGTTCCGAGCTAGAGCTCGGCAACGTCATGGAGGTTCCCCGCTTCGAGAAGATCATCATCAACGTCGGTGTCGGCGGTGCGGTTGACAACAAGGGCCTACTTGAGAAGGTCGTAACCGACATCACTGCCATCGCCGGTCAGAAGCCGGTCATCACGAAGGCCAAGAAGTCCATCGCTGGCTTCAAGCTCCGTGAAGGTAACCCGATCGGCGTCAAGGTGACGCTGAGGGGTGACCAGATGTGGGAGTTCTTCGATCGTCTCGTGACGCTCTCGATCCCACGAATCCGAGATTTCCGTGGGCTATCCCCCAAGAGTTTCGATGGCCGGGGGAACTACACCTTTGGAGTCACCGAACAGCTGATCTTCCCCGAGATCAACTACGACAAGGTCGATGCCGCCAGAGGCATGGACATAACCATTGTGACCACCGCAAGAACCGATGCCGAGGGTAAGGCTCTACTAGACGCCTTCGGCTTCCCATTCCGTCGGGAAGGGATCTGACATGGCTACCGAAGCTCTGAAGCAGAAGCAGCAGCGCAAGCCCAAGTTCAAGGTCCGGGCTTACACCCGGTGCCGCCGCTGCGGGCGTCCGCGCTCCGTCTACCGCAAGTTCGGCCTGTGCCGTGTGTGCCTGAGGGAGCTCGCCCACGCTGGCGAAATCCCGGGTGTCACAAAGGCGAGCTGGTGAGGGCAGGAGACCGAACATGACGATGACCGATCCCATCGCTGACATGCTGACCCGTCTTCGCAACGCAAACGTTGCGATGCACGACGAGGTCCTCATGCCGGCATCAAAGCAAAAAGAAGCGCTCGCCGGTGTCCTGGTGAAAGAGGGCTACATCGTTGGCTACTCCATCGGAGACAACGCCAATGGCCCTGGCCAGGTGCTGAAGATCGACATGAAGTACTCGGCGGAACGCCGCCGTGTCATTTCGGGCATCCGACGGGTGTCCAAGCCGGGTCTGCGGGTCTACCGCAAGCACAACGAGGTCGAACGAGTCCTCGGTGGCCTCGGCATAGCTGTCCTGTCCACGAGCAAGGGTCTCATGACCGACCGCGAGGCACGTCGCCAGCGGGTCGGTGGTGAAGTGCTCTGCCACGTCTGGTGAGGGCGTAGACATGTCACGAATCGGCAAGGAACCAATCCAGATTCCCGGTGGGGTAGAGGTTCGCATCGACGGCCTCAACGTCTCGGTGAAGGGCCCCAAGGGCGAACTCGCCCGCGAACTCGACGACAAGGTGACTATCCGCCAGGAGGACAACCTGTTGTTCGTCGAGCGGGTCAACGACGATCGGGACAGTCGGGCCATGCATGGCCTGAGCCGTTCGCTGGTGGCCAACATGGTCATCGGGGTGTCCGATGGTTTCCGCAAGGAGCTCGACATTGTGGGCGTCGGTTATCGCGCCGTCCCCAAGGGTTCCGACATCGAGTTGGCACTCGGGTTCTCGCACCCGGTCCTGGTTGCGGCACCCGAGGGCATCTCCTTCGTCGTGCCCGCACCGACCCGTATCGAGGTCCACGGAATCGACAAGCAGTTGGTCGGCCAGGTGGCCGCCGACATCAGGGCGTGGCGCAAGCCCGAGCCCTACAAGGGCAAGGGTGTTCGCTACGTAGGCGAGCACGTCCGCCGCAAGGCCGGCAAGACCGGTAAGTGAGACGACCATGAGCGACAAGACGAAGAAGAAGCAGACAGCCCGGAAGCGCCGCCATGTGCGGGTGCGCAAGTCGGTCATCGGAACCGCCGAGCGTCCCCGCCTGTCGGTGTTTCGTTCCAACCGCCATGTCATCGCGCAGGTGATCGACGACCGCGCGGGAGTAACGCTGGCAACGGCAAGTACCCTCGAAGCCGACCTTCGCTCGGATGGGACCTCGAACTGTGCCGCAGCGGCAAAGGTCGGAACCCTGCTGGCGGAGCGGGCCAAGGCTGCCGGAGTCGGATCGGTGGTGTTCGACCGCGGAGGTTTCCACTACCACGGCCGGGTCGCCGCACTCGCCGAAGCAGCACGTGAAGCTGGACTGGAGTTCTGATGGTAATCGGCAAGGACAATTCGGATCTCCAGCTGAGAGAATCCCGGGTCATCAACATCAACCGTGTTGCCAAGGTCGTGAAGGGTGGACGTAGGTTCTCCTTCACCGCCCTCGTGGTTATCGGCGACGGCAACGGCCGTGTCGGACTCGGTTACGGCAAGGCCAAGGAAGTTCCCCTGGCCATCCAGAAGGGCACCGAAGAGGCTCGCAAGAACCTGTTCACTGTTCCGCTGGCCAGCGGCACGATCATCCACCCGGTCATCGGAGTCATGGGCGCCGGTCGGGTAATGCTCAAGCCCGCCGCCCCCGGTACCGGCGTTATCGCCGGTGGTGCCGCCCGTGCGATTCTGGAAGAGGCTGGTATCACCGACGTGCTCTGTAAGTCGCTCGGCTCCGCCAACTACATCAACGTCGCTCGTGCAACGGTCGCCGGTCTCCAGGACCTCCGTCGTCCCGACGAGATCGCCGCCCTGCGCGGACTCGATCCCGAGGATTGCATTCCCAAGGGTCTGCTGCGCGCCTACCAGGAATCAGAGCGCGGTCCCGCGCCTGAGCCCTTCGAGGTTGCATGATGTCCCAGATCAAAGTCACCCAGACAGGGTCCTCCATCGGTACCAAGCCGAAGCAGCGGGGCACACTTCGTGCGCTCGGTCTCGGCCGTATCGGTAAGTCGAGGATCCACACCGACTCTCCGGAGTTCCGCGGTCAGATCCAGAAGGTGCCCCACCTCGTCACCGTCGAGGATCTGTCTGGCGAGACTCCGTCCGCCGAGGGGAACTGAAATGAAGATTCATGATCTGAAGCCTGCTGAAGGCGCACACAAGTCGGGCAAGAGGCTCGCACGTGGTATCGGCGGCAAGGGCGGCAAGACCGCCGGCCGTGGTACCAAAGGCCAGAAGGCCAGGAGCAAGGTGCCGGTTGGATTCGAGGGCGGTCAGCTGCCTCTCGCCATCCGGACCCCAAAGCTCAGGGGCTTCAACAACCCGTTCCGGGTCGAATACCAGGCGATCAACCTCGACACCATCGAGGAGAGCGGTCTCGACGAGATCACCCCTGAGTCGCTGTACGCCAAGGGACTCGTTTCCAAGGGCTCGCTGGTCAAGGTGCTCGGTCGCGGTGAACTCACCCGCAAGGTGACCGTCAAGGTCCACGGATACTCCGGTTCGGCCGAAGCTGCGATCACCGCCGCCGGTGGGTCCGTCGAGAAGCTTCAGCTGCCGTTCAAGGTTCGTCCGGCGTTCCACGGAAGCGCACACACCAACCGCTGAGGTTCGCCCAGCAAGATCAGTTCTGAAGCAACAACAGTCTGGTGCGCATGGCCGGGACGCCTGAATCGGCTACCTTCCTTGCACCGCATATACCTGAGTCGCAGGAGCATCAGTGTCCCGAATAGGCAACATCTTCAAGGTGGCGGACCTCAGGAACAAGGTGCTCTTCACCGTGTTCATGCTGGTCGTCTACCGGTTCGGTTGCTACCTGCCGGTCCCCGGCGTCGACCAGAACGCGGTCGCGTCGATCAGCAACCAGGCCAGCGAGGGCGGAGTCCTCGCCTTCTTGCAGCTGTTCTCCGGTCAGGCTCTGACGCAGTTCAGCTTCTTCGCACTGGGGATCATGCCGTACATCACGGCGTCGATCATCATGCAGATCCTGGCCGTGGTCATTCCGAAGCTCCAGGAATGGCAGGAGCAAGGTGCGGTAGGTCAGCGCAAGACCACCCAGTGGACCCGCTATCTGACGATCGGCATCTCGATCCTGCAGTCCACCGGTCTGGTGTTCCTGTTCCACAACGGCGGCGGCGGACTCGTTTCGGGTGGCTCGGGCAATATCGACCTGGTTCCCAACTTCAGCCCCATGCGGGTTCTGTTGATCGTGCTGACCTTCACCGCCGGTTCCTCGCTGCTCATGTGGATGGGCGAGCTCATCACAACCCGTGGTGTGGGCAACGGCATGTCGCTGATCATCTTCTGTTCCATCGTGTCCAGCCTGCCCAGCGCCTTCACCGCCATCTATGCGGCCGGCTTCGAGAAGCTTGCGATCTTCCTGGTTGCCTTCGCCCTGATGCTCGTCTCGATCGTGTTCATCGAACTTGGGCAACGGCGAATTCCCGTCCAGTTCGCAAAGCGGGTGGTCGGACGTCGCATGTACTCCGGCCAGAGCACGTACATCCCCCTGAAGGTCAACCAGGCCGGAGTTATCCCGATCATCTTCGCCGCCGCGGTGATCAACCTGCCGGTTCTGCTGTCGCAGGTGCTGCCGGCCGATGGCTGGGGGCGATCAGTGTCGAGTTGGATCAACAACAACCTGGCCAACACCCTGAACCCCATCTACCTGGCCGTGCTCGCACTGTTCATCGTCGGGTTCACCTACTTCTACACGGCCATCACGTTCGACCCGGTTCAACAGGCGGACAACCTCCGTAAGCAGGGTGGGTTCATTCCCGGTATTCGTCCGGGTCCCCAGACAGAGGCCTACCTGGGCCGCCTCCTCAACCGGATCACGCTTCCGGGAGCGCTGTTCGTAGCCATGCTCGCGGTCATTCCGACGGTTCTGGTGAGGTTCCTGCTCGGATCTTCGGGAAGCGGCGCAGCGTACGCACTCGGAGGCTCGTCACTGCTCATTGCCGTTGGTGTTGCGCTTGAGACCATGAAGCAGGTCGACAGCCAGCTGATGATGCGCAACTACGAGGGCTTCCTCAGCAAGAAGTGACGGTCGCGTCGGAATCCGGCGCGATGGGCAGAGCGATGAACAGAGCTATTTCTGCGGCAGGGCCTGCCCTTCCGCAGGGGGAGAACCACAGATGGACTCGATGACTGACAGTGCGATCCGACTGCTCGTCTTCGGTCGGCAGGGGGCTGGTAAGGGCACTCAGGCCGCTCGGCTGGCGACGCACTACGGGATTCCGCACATCTCGACCGGAGACATGCTGCGCGCAGCGGTCAAAGAAGGTACCGAGTTGGGCAAGCGGGCCAAGGTTGTAATGGACGCGGGGCAACTCGTGTCCGACGACATAATGCTTGGGCTGATCGAAGAGCGTCTGGCCGAGCCCGACGCCAAGCCCGGTTGGCTGCTCGACGGGTTTCCCCGGACAGCTCCGCAGGCCGAGGCCCTGCTCTCGATGGTGGGCGAGGACGGAATCGATCTTGCAATCGACCTCGAGGTCCCCGAGGACATCGTCGTCGAACGCATTTCCTCCAGGCGTGTCTGCTCGAACTGCGGAGCCATCTATTCGGTGCAGTCCCCACCGAGCACCCCTGGCGTGTGCGACAAATGTGGGGGAGAGGTTGTTCAGCGTGACGACGACACCGAGGAGTCGGTTCGTAAGCGCCTCAGCCTTTACAACGAGCAGACAGAGCCGCTCCTTGCGCTCTTCGACGCAAAGGGTCTTCTGGCAGTCGTTGACGGCGTCGGTAAACCCGACGACATCACCGACGCCCTGATCAGCCTGATCGATTCGCACCTGTGACCACGTTTTGAGCAGGTGTCCAGCTACGATCACGTCCACGTCGGCGGCTTTCGCTCATGCGACCCCGCAGGGATCGGAACAGCGGATCTGCGGCGCTTTCATGGCCTCGACGGTCCCGCCTTTGATCGCGCGGGCAGGGTCCTCTATTGTTGTCCGTCGGCCCGCGCCGCGCCTTTGTGCCGGTACGCGTCATTTCGTTCCCGCAACTGTCCCACCCCCGGGGCCGCATCAGGAGGACCCAGCTCTGGCAAAGCCCAAGGAAGACGCCATCGTCTTGGAAGGTACGGTCGTCGAACCGCTTCCAAACGCCATGTTCCGGGTGGAACTCGAGAACGGACACAAGGTGTTGGCGCACATCTCCGGAAAGATGCGGATGCACTACATCCGAATCCTGCCCGGGGACCGGGTCCAGGTGGAGCTGACTCCCTATGACCTGTCCCGCGGGAGAATTACCTACCGCTACAAGTGATTGCCCCAGGCGATCAAATGGGCTGCATGACAGCCCGGAGAGACCGATGAAGGTTCGACCCAGCGTCAAGAAAATCTGTGAAAAGTGCAGAGTGATCCGCCGTAACGGGCGTGTGATGGTCATCTGCGAAAACCCGCGCCATAAGCAGCGTCAGGGCTAGGAAGGACACCATGGCACGCATTGCCGGCGTAGACATCCCGCGTGAAAAGCGTCTTGTCATTTCGCTCACCTATATCTACGGAATTGGCCGTACGCAGTCGGAGCAGATCTGCGCAGCCACCGAGATCAACGAGTCAACCCGTGTTCGGGACCTCACCGATGCCGAAGTCACACGACTTCGCGGCTGGATCGAGGAGAACGTCAAGGTCGAGGGTGACCTCAGGCGTGAGGTGTCCCAGAACATCAAGCGCAAGATGGAGATCGGCTGCTATCAGGGCCTGCGTCACCGTCGTGGCCTGCCCGTTCACGGCCAGCGCACCCACACCAATGCCCGCACCCGTAAGGGTCCAAAGAAGACCGTCGCCGGTAAGAAGAAGGTCCGCAAGTAATGGCAAAGCCACCTCCCGGGGGTCGTCGTCCCCGTAAGAAGGAGCGCAAGAACGTCACCTACGGCGTCGCGCACATCAAGTCCTCCTTCAACAACACGATCGTTTCGATCACCGACCAGGATGGCAACGTCCTGTCCTGGGCCTCGGCCGGGAACGTCGGATTCAAGGGCTCACGCAAGTCCACCCCATTCGCCGCCCAGATGGCGGCCGAGCAGGCCGCACGTCGGGCAATGGAACACGGTGTCCGCAAGGTCGATGTCGTCGTCAAGGGTCCCGGTTCGGGCCGCGAGACAGCGATCCGTTCGATCCAGACCGTCGGTATCGAGGTCACCGGAATCAAGGACGTGACCCCGGTTCCGCACAATGGTTGCCGCCCCAAGAAGCGTCGGAGGCTCTGAGAGATGTCCCGTTACACAGGACCACGCGCACGCGTGTCACGCCGCCTCGGCACCAACATCTGGGGCACCGCCGGCGAGAACAAGGCGATGGAGAACCGTCCGTATCCCCCCGGGGAGCACGGTCGCACCCGTCGCCGCGGCAACGTCAGCGAATACCTCCTGCAGATGCAGGAGAAGCAGAAGGCCCGTTTCGCCTACGGACTCACCGAGCGTCAGTTCCGCAACCTGTACGCCGAGGCGAACCGTCGCCACGGCGTCACCGGTGAAAACCTGCTGCGCTACTGCGAACTCCGTCTGGACAATGTCGTGTACCGGGCCGGTTGGGGTTCAACCCGTCCCCAGGCACGCCAGTTCGTCAACCACGGCCATGTCGATGTCAATGGCCGCCGCGTCGACATCTGTAGCTACCGGGTCCGCAAGGGCGACGTGGTCACACTCAGGACGAAGTCCCGCGAAATGATCATCGTTCAGCACAACATGGACACCCTCGGTCGTACCCCTCCGCCGTGGCTCGAAGCCGCAGATGGCGGCATGGAAGTCACCGTCAGGGAACTTCCGCTCCGCGAGCACATCGACGTGCCCGTCCGCGAGCAGCTGATCGTAGAGCTCTACTCCAAATAGTTTCTGGGCCCAGCCCACACCGACCCCGTCCGCAAATCGTTTATCCGAGGTACGCAACAGATGCTCGTCATTCAGCGCCCCACCGTGGAGGCCATCGGCGAGGAAGACGGCAACCTTCAGAGGTTCGCCATCGGCCCGCTCGAGCCAGGCTTTGGCCACACGCTCGGCAACTCCCTCCGCCGCACACTGCTCTCGTCCATCCCGGGCGCGGCCATCACCCAGGTTCGTTTCGACGAAGCCCTCCACGAGTTCGACACGATCTCCGGTGTGGCCGAAGACGTCACCGACATCATCCTGAACTTCAAGGATGTCGTGTTGACTTCGACCCAGGACGTTCCGGTCACCCTGCGACTCGACGTCAACGGTCCGGCCGAGGTCACAGCTGCCGACATTCTTCCGAATGCCGACATCGAGATCCTCAACTCCGATCTCCACCTGGCTTCGGTCAACGACGCCGGCCGCATTTCGGTGGACATCACCGTTGAGCGGGGCAAGGGCTACCAGTCTGGAAGCAAGCAGACCGGAACCACGATCGGTGTCATTCCGATCGATGCGATCTTCTCGCCGGTCCGCCGTGTCTCCTTCACCGTCGAGCCCACCCGTGTCGAACAGTCGACCGACTATGACCGTCTCGTGCTCGAAATCGAGACCGACGGCTCGCTCACCCCTCGTGAAGCCCTGGCTTCCTCCGGGGCGACCCTCAGGGCGCTGGTCCAGCTGGTCGAAGAGATGTCCGACGAGCCCGAGGGTCTGACCCTCACCGAGGCCGTTGCCACTCCGACGAGTTCACCCGAACTTGAGCGTTCGATCGAGGAACTCGACCTGTCCGAGCGTCCCCGTAACTGCCTCAAGCGCGCCCAGGTCAACACGCTTGGCGAACTTCTCGCCAAGAGCGAGGACGACCTACTTGCCATTACAAACTTCGGCCAGAAGTCGCTCGATGAAGTCATCGAGAAGCTCGACGAGCTGGGTCTCTCGCTCAGTGGCAGAGATTGATAAAGAGGAACTGTTTCAATGCCTGCAACTCCCAAGAAGGGTCGTCGTTTCGGCGGCAACGCCAAACACCAGCGCCTGATGATGGCCAACCTTGTCTGTTCGCTGGTCGCTTCCCCGACCGGGATCGTGACCACCGAGGCCAAGGCGAAGGCCGTGCGGCCGATCGCAGAGAAGATGATCACCAAGGCCCGCAAGGGCGGCCTGCACAACCACCGTCAACTCCTCGCCTATTTGGGTGATCAGGAGATCGTGGCCAAGCTCGTCGACGAGGTCGGTCCCCGTTACTCCGATCGTCCGGGTGGGTACACCCGCATCCTCAAGCTCGGTCCACGCCAGGGTGACAACGCTCCGATGGCGAAGCTAGAACTCGTCTGAGCTCAGCGAACTCGTCTGGCTCACGGATGTGTGAACAGAACTGCGAAGAGCCGCCCGAAGTGGGCGGCTCTTGCGCGTCCGGGAAGACCCGCGTCTGTCTTCGGATGTCGTACCACGGTGGCGCCTTCAGGGGCTTCGCCGAGAACCGCGACGTCCGCACGGTGGCGGGCGAGCTGAGGCCCAAGCTCGAGAAGATCTACCGCCAGCCGATCGTGTTGACCTGCGCCGGAAGGACCGACGCCGGGGTACACGCCCGCGACCAGGCCGTCACCTTCGACGTCGTGGACTCACTCGTCGAGCCGGCGAGACTCCGCAAGTCTCTCAACTCGTTCCTGGCCCCCAACGTGGTCGTGCGCTCGGTCGAAGTGGTCGATCCTCGTTTCGATGCGCGTTACGCAGCACTTTGGCGTCGCTACCGTTACACCGTTCTGAACACCGAGTTGCCAGACCCGTTCATGGCCGACTCGGCATGGTGGGTGCACGAGAAGATGGATCTCGACGCAATGAACCAGGCGGTATCGAAGCTGATCGGGCTCCACGACTTCTCGACCTTCTGTCGCAGGGCGACGACTCCCAACGCGACGATGATGCGTCGGCTGCTGCTGGCCGAATGGGCCGAGCGCCCGACCGGCGAGGGGCGTCCCCCCGTGCTGCAGTTCGACATTGCCGCGTCGGCGTTCTGTCATCAGATGGTGCGCAGCATCGTCGGCTTTTCCATCGACATCGGCAGGGGGCACTTCCGGGTGGATCAGGTCAGCGAAATTCTCGAAGGGCGCGACAGATCCCTGTCGGGAAACATCGCTCCGCCCCAGGGGCTGTGCCTCTGGGAAGTGGGCTATCCGGGTGACCCCGAACCGCCGTGGCTGCGGTCCTTCAAGCCGTGAACAGCGGGCCCACTTGCCGTGTCGAAACGGTGACCGCTACTGTGTCACGTCGGCCGTACGCCCGTTGGCGAGCGCGTCCGCAAGATCGGTCGGGCGCAACAGGCAATCGCCGTCGCCCGCAACAGAGGCAGAAAGAGTGAGCGCAGTGCGCACCTATACCCCCAAAGAATCTGAGATCGAACGCTCATGGTTCGTCGTCGACGCAGAGGGCCTGACACTGGGCCGTATGGCCACCGAGGTGGCCCGGGTCCTGCGAGGTAAGCACAAGGCCACGTTCAGCCCCCACATGGACACGGGCGATCACGTCATCATCATCAACGCCGCCAAGGTCGCAATGACCCCTGGCAAGGCCGAGAAGAAGATGGTCCACCATCACACCGGCTACATCGGCGGAATCCGCTCGACGACCTACGCTGATGTCATGGAGCGCAAGCCTGAAGAGGCTGTGCGTCGCACCATCAAGGGAATGGTTCCCAAGAACCGTCTCGGCCGTCAGATGCTGACCAAGCTCAAGGTGTACCCGGGCCCGACGCATCCGCATTCGGCGCAGAAGCCCCAGACACTCGATATTCCTCACGCCCGCGCACGCTCGTAACGGAGATTCAGTCGAATGACCAAGCCACTTTCCCAGTCCACCGGTCGTCGCAAGCGCGCCGTGGCCCGTGTCCGCATCCGTCCGGGTGCCGGCGCCATCACGATCAACAAGCGCCCGCTCGAGGACTACTTCCCCAACGCGACGCACCGCATGATCCTCTCGGAGCCCCTCCGTCTCACCGAGACCGCCGAGACCTATGACATCGACGCCACCCTCCACGGTGGGGGCGTCACCGGTCAGGCAGGTGCAATCAGGCTTGGTATCGCCCGTGGTCTGATCGCCATCGATCCCGAACTGCGCGGCGCACTCAAGCGCGCCGGTTTCCTCTCCCGCGACGCACGCGAAAAGGAATCCAAGAAGTACGGACTCAAGAAGGCCCGCAAGGCTCCGCAGTACTCCAAGCGCTGATCGGCGCGGGTTCGGCCTGCGCAGATGCAAATCCGCCAAGAGCACAACCGGCAGATGCACATCGGTTTTGGAACTGACGGCGTTCGCGGTGTTGCCAATACGGCACTGACCGTGGAGTTGGCTCTCGCCATCGGCCGCGCCGCCGTCCGGGTTTTTTCGAGCCCGTCGGTTGTCATCGGTCGCGACACCAGGCGTTCGGGATCGATGTTGGAACAGGCGGTCGCCGCCGGCGTCTGTGCCGAGGGTGCCGACGCGATCCTCATGGGAGTCACCCCTACACCGGCGGTTGCTGCGGCATCAGCGCGGGAACAGGTCACCGGGATCATGATCTCGGCGTCACACAATCCTTTCGCTGACAACGGAATCAAGCTGTTCGCGCCCGGCGGGCGCAAGCTGAGCGACGCCGAACAGGACGCCGTCGAGGCCCAGATCGCCGAACTTCTGGCCGAAGGGATCCACCCCGGCCCTTCGGGGACCGATGTCGGCGTGGTGGTCGTCGATGAGGACCGCTCCGAGTTGTACCTCGACGAAGTCGAAGCAGCCCTCGACGGCCGGTCCCTGGCCGGTCTGCGGATGGTCGTGGACTGCGCCAACGGGGCCAACTCGGAACTGGCGCCCCGACTGCTGCGCCGACTCGACGCCCACGTCGACGTGATCGGAGACGCGCCCGACGGGGTGAACATCAACGCCGGGTGCGGATCGACCGATGTCGGGCCGCTCGCCGCACGGGTGCTCGCCACTGGCGCCGACGTCGGAATCGCCTTCGACGGCGACGCGGACCGTCTGATAGCGGTCGACCACACGGGTGCGGTTGTCGACGGGGACCACATCATCGCCCTGTGCGCACTCGATCTTGCGGAACGCGCCAAGCTTGTCGGCAACACCGTTGTCGTCACGGTCATGTCGAACCTCGGGTTCTTCCGGGCGATGGACAAGGCGGGAATCAAGGTCGTAGCCACACCGGTCGGGGACCGTCACGTGCTCCAGGCGATGGCCGAGGGCGGCTACACACTCGGCGGCGAACAGTCGGGCCACATCATCTATAGCGATGTCGCCACCACCGGCGACGGTCTGCTGGCAGCGGTGATGTTGTTGGATCTGCTCAAGCGCTCGGGGCGGACGCTCGCCGAGTGCTCGGCGGGCGCCATGACCCGGCTACCCCAGGTACTTCTGAACGTCCCGGTCGACGGCGACGCGGCTGTGGCGGTTGCTGGGCTGGCCGACCAAGTGGCCACAGCAGAAGCCGAACTCGGAACCGACGGTCGGGTCCTGGTTCGCGCCTCGGGAACCGAACCTCTTGTGCGGGTCATGGTCGAGGCCGTCGACGCAACTGTCGCCCAGGACGTTGCGGGCCGCCTCGCCGGCCACCTGGCCGACAACTAGATGATGTCCTGCCATTCGGTTTCACTCGTGAAATCACTCTTAGGGAATAAGGAACGTCGCCGTGGTTCCACCTGCGCGGGCCAACCTTTTGTCAAAGGTCACTACTCGGGCATCTAGAAGTTCGGCCAAGGCGACGTATGCGGCGTCGTAGGTCGTCATGTGACCGCGCAACTGCCAGATTCTCCCGGCGAGGATCTCGTGGTCGTACCGTTCGAGGTTGACAGCAGTGAGGTCCTCGATGGCTCCGGCGGCTCTATGGGGATCCAACTGGTCCAGGTGGCAAAGGCGGCGCAGGACCTGGATGACCTCCACCGTTATCAGGTGCGGTGCGCAGGGTGTGCTTGACGATCCGGCTAGAACTTCTGCCACCCTTTGACCAGCCGGGGTCCACAACAGAAGTTCTATGAGCGCTGATGCGTCTAGAACAATCACCTGTCGTCGCGTTCAGCGCGGACGTGCTCTGCTGCGGAGCTGTTCAGATCGACTGTTCCACGCTCCGCGATCCGGGCGAGCAGATCATCGGAGGTGGGCCGGTCAAGCGATCGCCGCAGTTCCTCAAGTGCCAAGTCGGACAGCGACCGACCCTGCTGTGCGGCGCGCATTTTCAGGCGTCGATGGACGTCCTCGGGGACGTTTCGGATCTGGAGGTTCTTCACCGCTGAGACCTTTGACATGCACTCTGCACTCTAACATGCACTTGACATGTACCATGCTCGCGCAGCGCCTAGTACGCACCGGTCCCTTTGCCCGATACGATTCTGGGATTGCCGATACTGCGAGGGCCGGTCCTGTGACCGGTCATGCGGTTCGGTGCACCGGAGAAGGACGTCTACATGTGCGGAATCATCGCTGTCGTCAGGCGGCGTTCAAGTCGTGAGCCGGTACCTGCTGGCCCCTTCGTGGACGAACTCGCAGCGGTCTGCGCAGATCTCAGGACTCCGACGGGCCAACTGAACACGGTCCTGGGCGACGCGGCCGACCGTCTGGAGGTTGTGAATACGGCCCTTTCGGGTGTGCCGGGCCTGCTGAGCCTCATGCGCGACACTGACGCGGCCCGTCTTATCGCCGCCAGGATCGGCGAGGTGGCAGCCGCCGCAACCGCCATCGAGACGACTCTTGACCGCCCATCGGCCGAACTCGTCGGCGACGGAATGTCCGTAGCCCAACTGGAACTGACCAACGCGGCGCTGATCCGCTGCAAGGACGCCATCTGGGCCATCCAGAGGGACAGGCTGCGGGCTGCCGCCGAGGTGCTCGCGCTCTCGCCTGAACCACCGGGTGATGCTGGTGCCGGAGTGCTGTTCAGCCTGCACCAGGCCTTGTCGGCGATCGACCGTCTCGAGGTCCGCGGCCGCGATTCAGCCGGTGTCGAGGTTCAACTGAGCGGGCACGGCCTTGATG
>JBATWQ010000227.1:0-8445 GCA_049672765.1 Microthrixaceae bacterium
CGGCGTCGTATCCGGCGGCTGCCAGTAGTGCCAGTCCCACGAACGGGCCGCCATCGAGCGCCTGACCGACAGCCAGTAGGTCGGCCGGAACACCGCTGGCCGCAGTCCCCTTGACGTTCAGTTCCGGCGCGTAGGTCGCCGCGAGCTGAGCTGCCCACCCCGCCGAGGATCCACCCTGGGAGTAGCCCATGATTCCGATGGGCCCGTCGGGCTCGAGGCCGATCTCTGGAATCTGCTGGGCGGCGCGGGCGATGTCGAGCACCGCAGTTCCCTGCTCGCGGCTGACCTCGTAGGTGTGGAGCCCCGGTGTCCCGAGCCCGACCATGTCGGTGATCGCAACGGCCCAACCGTGGGCCAGCAACTCGAGGTATTCAGCCGACTCGTAATCCCACCCCGTGCTGATGGTCCACGATGGCGCGCACTGGTCGCTTAGTCCACGGGTACCGACACCGAAGGTGACCATCGGTCGGCTTCCGGGTCCGCTCCACGGCGTGGTCGGCATTAGGACCGTTCCGGAGACAACGTTGGCCCGACCCAGCGCACTCGTTGAGTTGTAGAGGACCTGGTAGGCGTCCACGCCTGCGACCGGCGTTCGGTCGACCGGGTCCTGGGTGAACACCGATTCCCTGAACCGAATCAGGGTTCCGGGTTCTGCGCCGACGTTGATCGGGCCGCCACCGGGCGAGCCACCACTGCCGGGCTTGTCGGTCGGAGCCTTGTAGAACGGGTCGTCGCCCGGTTGGGGCACGCAGGAAGCAAGCGTCGCCCCGAGGACCGCCAGCACCAAGAACGCAGCGAGCTTTCGTGCCAATCCGTTCACAATAATTCTCCCCCTACTTATCGCCGGTCCGACGGCCCCGAACGTCGCCGGGTTCCGTCGGGTCAGCCAAGTTCAACAGGTCGACCGGGCGGTCGCCAATGTTGCTGGTTGAAGCAACAAGCACGCCGGACATCCCAATTCGATGTTCAAATCTCGATCGTGTCAAGGAGCCTGGGGAAGCTTGGAGGACCCGAGCAGTTGGGTCCGGTACAGGCCCCGGTGCGATGAGAACACGTAACTGAACACGCAAGCGATCGCGAAGTAGGGGAGCGCGCCGGATCCGAACAGCTCCACACCCATGATCGTGCACGCCAGTGGGGTGTTGGCGGCGCCGGCGAACACGGCGACGAACCCGAGAGCTGCGAGCAGCGGAACCGGAACGCCGAGCAGACCGGCGAGCGTCGCCCCAAGAGTCGCTCCGATGACGAACAATGGGGTCACTTCGCCGCCGATGAAGCCTGCCCCCAGGGCGACAGCGGTGAATACGAGCTTGATGAGGAAGCCCCAGGTGGGGACCTCAGAGCCGGTGAGACCCAGTTCGATGAGACCGAGCGAGAGCCCGTTGTACATGCGTGATCCGACGACCAGCGTCATTGCGATCAGACACGCTCCGCCGATGAACGGCCTCAACGGCGCCCATGCGACACGTTTCTCGAACAAGGCCTTCACGCGCTCGACAGACCCGGTGAAGGCGACACTCGCCAGTCCGAAGGCAATCCCTGCGAGTGCCACTTTCAGGATCAACTCGATTGTCAGAGAAACTTTGCCCAGATCTGGTGTCGCCATGTGGTGGACCCCGAAACCTGACACAACCATGTCGCCGATGACCGATGCCGCCAATGCAGGGACGAGTGCGTCGTAGCGGACCCGCCCGACTGCCTGCACCTCGAGCGCGAACACCGCTCCGGCCAGCGGGACGCCGAACACGGATCCGAAACCGCCGGCAATGGCCGCTATGAGCATCATCCTGCGGTCAGAGGGCTTGAGTCGCAGCAGTCGCGAAGCCAGATCGGTGAGGCTGCCGCCCATCTGGATGGCGGTTCCCTCGCGACCCACAGAAGCTCCACCCAGGTGGCTGGCAAGCGTGCCGAGGAGAACCATCGGGGCCATTCGCCGTGGCACCCACGCCTGGGGGTCATGGATCTCGCCAATTATCAGGTTGTTGCCCTCGACGGATCGGCCGCCGCCGTAGTGGTATGCGAGTCCCACCATGAGACCGGCAACAGGAAGAGCGAACAGCAACCATGAATGATCTGCGAACGCAGCTGTCACCCATTTGAGCGAGATCAGAAAGACCGCCGACGCCGTTCCGGCCAGGACCCCGGCGATGGCTCCGAGCGCCGTCCATCGAAGCAGATACGCGATCTGCTTCAGTCGCTCCCGTGCTCCGAATTCAACCCGGTCCCGAGTCACAATCATCTCCCGAGGCGCCGGAAGAGACCGTTACCAATGGTTCCACCCGTGAGCGCCAACTGCGTCAGTTCGGTAGGAGTCATCAGCCACGAGGCGGTTCAGGGCGAACTCCATCGCCGTTTGGAAGCATATCCCGCTCGTCGGGGCGCGAGAGTTGTGGTTGTGGCTACCGTTTTCTACTCCGACCGGGCATGGAGTTTCAGCGACGGTTCCGACGAACTCTGGGACCGGATCGCAGCCGTTGACCGCTATGAATCGTGGTGGCCGTGGCTGCGGCGCTTCGACAGCCGGGGTGGCCTGGCCGAGGGTGCGGAGTGGCGCTGCGTAGTCGCTCCACCCCTGCCCTACCGGGTCCGTTTCCGGCTCCATCTCGACAGGGTCGATCCTGGGGCAGAAGCGCACGCCGTGGTCAGCGGTGATATCGGAGGCGAGGCGCTCCTGACGGTTGTGGGCAACGGAGACGGCTCGACCGCAAGGCTGCAGTCCGAGTTGTATCCGGCGAACCCGCTCCTTCGCCGGGCCGGGGCGGTCGCCCGCCCGCTGATCGAGTGGGGCCACGACTGGGTGCTGGACGAGGGGTGCAGACAGTTCGTCCGCCGAGCCTTCTGACCAGGATCCTCGATGCCACGACCCTGTTCTGTCCGGATAGCGGATTGGCTTAGTCTCCGGGCATGGACCAACGGATCAGCCTGGTGACCCTCGGAGTAGCCGATTTGTCGCGTTCGAAACGCTTCTACGAGGCCCTCGGCTGGAGAGGGCAGGAAGTCGAGGAAACGGTGTTCTTCCAGGCTGGAGGCCAGGGCGTGGTGCTCTGGGCGCGGTCCAAGGTCGCAGCGGATGCCGGAATTGATGACGAAGGCTGCTCCTTCGGTGGGATCACCCTGGCCCACAATGTGAGGTCCCGCGATGAGGTCGACGAGGTGATTCGGGATGCGGTCGAAGCGGGGGCCACGCTGGGTCGGGCACCCGAGGAGACTTTCTACGGGGGCTACGCAGGGGTGTTCCGCGACCCGGACGGACATGCATGGGAGATCGCCCACAACCCCGGCTTTCCACTTTCGGCAGATGGGGCTCTGACCATTCCCGATATGGGCTGAGCCGCCTTCCGCAGCGAAACACGCTGACTGGTTCTGGGCTCCTCGGGCCCGGATTCGCGCCGGACCAATGGTGGGTGCAACCAAATGGGATAGTTGTGCGTCTTGTTGGGTGTGAACGAACGAGGAGGAACTGACCTCATGTCGCCAGGCGTGCCCGAGGACGAGTCGCTCGCTGAGGACATCGCCTTCTCTGACGGCGCCACCCTCGACAGCATCCCTCAAGTCGTCGTCCCGAGCGCGCAGCGGGACGCCGACACCTTCGACGGCGCCATTCTCGACGGCGTCCCCCGCTGGCGTGGCGACGAGGACCCCACCGGCGACCCGACGCTCCAGTTGGAGGAGTTGTTCAGGGAGCGCTTCGATCCGATGGTGCGCCTGGCGACACTGATGAGTGGGTCCCAGGACGTGGCCCAGGAAATCGTCATGGACGCCTTCTCCAAACTGGCTCCGCGTCTGGATTCTGTACTCCAGCCCGCGGCCTATCTGCGCACCAGTGTGATCAACGGCGTTCGGTCCCATCACAGGCGGCTCAGAACTGTTCGGAAGCAGCCGATACCCGTACCGGCGGCCGTGTGGGATCCCGACGTCGACGAGATGTGGAATCGTCTCGAACTACTGCGCCCCGACGAGCGGGCCTGTGTCGTGTTGCGCTTCTACGGCGACATGTCCATCAGCGACATCGCCGCCCAACTCGACCTTCCTGCCGGGACGGTCAAATCCCATCTGCATCGCTCGATCGCGAAATTGCGTGACCTGTTGACAGAGGAGCTGTCGTGAACGGAAATGACGTGAACGGGGCTGCGGCGAACGGATCGGACCCGAAAGACCGCGGTGTCGCAGGCGATCTGGAGTCGACCGACGTTCCGGCCGAGACGGAGGAGGGCGCGCTCACTGTCGGTGAGGAACAACAGCTCCGATCGCTGATGCAACGCGCCGCTGCGGGCCTGAGTGTGGAGACTCCCCATGGAACTGAACGCTTGTGGTCGGAGTCGAAAGCGACCCAACCCGAACCAGCTCGCTGGAACACGGGCAAATTTCTGGGAGTGGCGGCAGCCCTGGTCATCGTCGTTGCAATCGCCGGAGCCTTGTGGCAGCGAGGCGACACGGATAGGCAGCTTGCAGCGACCGCTGGTGACTCCGCCGGCGCCACCGCCGGCGAGGCTCGGGCCGAGTCTTCGGCGGCCGCAGACTCCTCGGGCATGGACGCAGGCAAGAGTCGGGGAGCGTCCGAACCGGCGGAAGCCGGGGCGATATCGCCCACTTCGGGGAGCCGCCTGACCGACGCTTCGGGTGGCAGTTTCATCATCGATTCCGAGGCGCTGGCTGCCGGAGGAATTTGGCGGCTGCCGGATGGCTCAGAGACCCTGGAGGTGACCGACGTCCAGGCGTATCCGCACGAGTCTGGGTTCCAGATAGCGGTTGACGACGTGGATGACCCGTCGCGTTGGTTCGCCGTCCTGCCGACTAGGTACTGGATGGATGTCGGTGGTCTGTTCAGTGCGACAGGGCCCCACGAACTGGCCAACTCGATGCACGCAACCGTGCTGCGCCCCGATGAGCAGTCGAGCCTTACCGGGTCGACCTGGATCGACCTCCGCCAGAACGGCGACCCGCTCAATTCGCTTACATTCGTCTACCGCGGAGTGCCAGATGCGGAGGCATTGTCGATCGTCAAAGATGTTGCAACATCAATTATCGACTTGGCGGACGCAGCGGCCGTGCGAGCGGCGCTGGTCGACCTTCGAGTTCCGGACGGGTTGAGGGCCACCTGGGATCCGGAGCGTGTGGGCTACCCGTCGTCGGACGGTGACACAATCGAGGCACTGGATGTCACGGTGCGCGACTCGTCGTCGGACGACAAGTTCTCCGTGAGTCTGACCTATTCCGGCCTACCCCCCACGGTGGCCCGACTTGAGCAGATGTTCGGTGTGGAGGCGTCGTTCCTCAACGCGGCGGACGGCTCACCTACGACCAAGGTCGAGTTGCATCCGGGGATTCTCAAGATGTCAGCCGGTGGGTTGGAGCTACTCATGGCGTTCACCCAGGACGGGGTCGGCATCAACGTTGACCGCGTTTCCAAGACCCACGAGGGTGCAACAATCTCCGAGCAGGTCCGGGTCCTCAATGCTCTGCGCCCGGTATCGGAAGCGGACTTCCGCGCTCGGATGAGGGACCTGGGGGTCGAGATCCGGTAGCCCGTACTCGCATCTAACCCGGGCCAGGCTTCAGCTTTGGGTTGTCAGTGGACGTTGTAGTGGAGGTGGACCACTCCGTCGGCGAACCGGCGCTGATCGACCAGTTCCAGCTCCGGGAAGATGTCCTTGGGAAGGCCCGTTTTGCCCCCGCCCACCAGAAGCGGAAGTAAAAACAGGTGAAGCTCATCCACCAGGCCAGCCCGGAAGGCGTGCTCTGCGAGGGTCGGTCCACCGATGCTGATGTCGAGCTCAGAGCCCTCCTTCAGCTGCTGGATGGCCCGCGGGTCGAAGTCACGTTCCAGGCGAGTGCGGGACGTCCAGACATTCTCAAGAGACTGCGAGTAGACGATCTTGTCCAGGGCGATCCAGAGAGCGGCGTAATCGGCTTCCGGCCCCGAGATGTCCGGATCGTCGCCCAAGGTCTGCCATACCGCCATGGTCTGGTACATGCGTCTGCCGTAGATGTGTGTCCCGATGTTGTGCTGCAGGTCGTTGACGTAGGAATGCACTTCGGGGCTGGGCGCCGCCCATTCGAATGAACCGTCCTGATCCTCGATGTAGCCATCCAGGGACATGATCGCTGAATAGACGAGTTTCGACACTCGATGCCTCCCGGATGGCGACCTGCGCGAGCGCTGTTGTTCGACCTTTCTACTTCAGCTCGAACAACAGGTGCTTGCTCAGGTCGCCGGTCAGGTCGATGAAGATCTCACGTGTATCGAAGCACCAGTGGCCGTCCACCCGGTGAAAACTGTCGCCGTAGTGGCCGGCGATGATGGCTTGGAGCGGAAGCTCATCGGTCTGTTGAAAAACCGTGAAGTAGGACCTGGCGGCGGCGGTTGCGGCAGCGTCATCCATTTCGACAACGACGTTCGTGGTGACGTGACGCGTGCGGGGCGTGCCGTCGTCGTAGAGACGTGTGGAGTTCTCGTAGAGCTTCACCACCGCTTCGTCGCCCTCGATCACGAGTCCGGGCGCAGCCTGGATGCGACCATTGCGGAACAACTCGCCGACTCCTGCGAAGTCGCCGGCGTCAATGCGCTCGGCATAGGCGTAGATAAGGCTCTCGATCAGTCGGCTGTCGTCTGAAGTGGACATATGAGGAATCTATCGACAGCGAATCGGCTGGCTCAGGCATCGTCGGCTCAGTCGACACCAGCACGTCGGAATAGCTGGGCCGGTCGACCGACGACGCCCTCCTCGACAGCCTCAAGCGGCTCAAGGTGGGGGACCATCGTGCGTCGAAAGGTGTCCTTCTGGAGCGTCGATCCGGCCACTGCTTCGTGAAGACGACGTAGCTGCAGGATCGTGAAGCCATCATCGAGCAGTCCCGAGGGGTCCGGCAGTTTGGAGTAGCGCTCACGGAGCTCGTCGATCGCTAGGGTCGCGATCCTTTCGTGATCGAAGGGGAGCTTCGCCTGGCCATCCGGAAGCTCGAGGATCGAACGTCGACCCATCGGCTTGTGGCGCACCGGGGCAAGCCGGACCCGGGTGTCGGGTCCCCGCTGCTCGATCCCGCTCTGGCGTACGACATCCAGGTGCGCGACGGACACCACCCAGCCGCGGTCGTCGCGGGCGGGGTCATCCATGACGGCGAGTTGCGACGGGTCGAGACCTTCGATTCCGCACTTGTCTCGGAGGGTCCGACCGACCGCGTCGGCCAGCCGCTCGCGCTCCCGGACGAACGACCCGGGCAGCGCCCAGGTGTCGGTATTCGTGGCGCCGGTACGTCGCCACAGGACCACCGCGAGCTGTCCTCCGACAACTGTCAGGACCGCCACATCGACGGCCAGAGATGGCCTGGGAAACTTCGAGAGTTCGGTTCGGGCCAAATTGCTCCCCTTCGTCGCCAGGTCCATCCGCTTTTTAGAGCATGTGCAATCTAATCGGCAACGGGTGCACGCAGCCGCCACTGCTACTGCTCGCCGCCGCCGCCACTGCTACTGCTCGCCGCCGCCAGTGCCGCTGACACAACGACTGCGAGCACGTCGCCTGATCTGCGTCGTTACGCGACTGTGGGGAGGAAGCCTGCGCTCCCTCCCCACAGAGTTGGGGATCAGTTGGTTGACCTACGAGGGATTCAGCTAGGCATAAGCACCGAGTCGATGAGGAACACGGTTGCGTTGGCGGTGGGCACGTCTGCACAGAGGACGTTGGCGCCGTTGACTGTGAAGCTGTCGCCGGACTTCTCGATGGTCAGATCGCCACCCTCGACGGTCTTCACGGTTCCGGCGTCGATCAGATCCGACGAGGTCATTTCGCCCGATGCGACGTGGTAGGTCAGGATTTTGGTCAGCTGAGCCTTGTCGGCGAGAACGGCCTTGAGGTCATCAGCAGGGATCTTGCCGAAAGCGTCGTTCACCGGGGCGAAGACCGTGAATGGTCCCGGTCCGTTGAGTGTGTCGACGAGTCCCGCTTCGCCGACCGCAGAAACCAGGGTGGAAAGCAGGGGATTTGCGGAAGCAGCGGTAGCCACCGGTTCAGCCGCCATGCCTTCGAAGCTTCCCGCACCCTCGCTCGGGACTGCCGAGCATGCTGGTCCGGTTGGACCGGAGGTGTTGGTGGCTTCAGGCATCGATGAACTCGTGTCATTCATCGAGGAGTCGGACTTCATTTCTGTGGTCGACGGCTTGTCGGCAGAGGCTGTGTCAGAGTCGCTCGAACAGGCTGCTCCTGTAAGAGCCAGTGTTAGAGCTACGCCGACTAGTGCGACTCGGGGCCTTGTGATTCTCATGGTTCTACTCGCTTCCATCTTGGTGATAGTTCAGAGGTGTACTGGCTTCGATGCGCTCGCAATATTTGTGTCGACATCATTGCGATGTCTCCCTCGGTTGCGGTTGCCTCGGTGATTGTTCGGAGCCCCGGTCGGATCGGATTGGACCTCGGAGAAATTTCTCCGGAAAGTTCATTCGACGAGGGC
>JBATWQ010000228.1:0-3902 GCA_049672765.1 Microthrixaceae bacterium
ATGTTACCCCCACGGGGATTCACGGCATCCGGCAAGAGGGCCTGGCGGTCATCGGATCTCGACTTTCGTCAGTGCCTTGTTAGCTGACAGGCTAAGCGGCCATAGCCCACCTGACACTCCCTCCCGACAAGGCGGAACCAGATGACCAGCAGCGTCGCACCAATCTCCAAACCAAATGTCCTGGTCGACCTCCTACCCACCCGCATACTGCCGGGGGCCCGTGTCCGCACCGCGACGCTCGTGGTCGGCGGAGCCCTACTCGTAGCCCTTGCCTCGCAGGTGAAAATTCCTCTCGGCTTCACGCCGGTTCCGATCAACGGCCTCACTTTTGCGACCCTCATCGTCGGTGCTTCGCTCGGGGCGCGTCGCGGTGCCGCAGCGCTGTCGCTGTTCTGGGTCCTCGGCGTGATCGGACTTCCATTCTTCCAGGCAGGCAACTCCGGTTGGACCTACGCAACCGGTGCAACCGGTGGGTACCTGGTCGGATCCGTCCTCGCCGCCGCTGTCGTCGGCGCCGTTGCCGATCGTGGTGGCGACCGACGTGTCCTGACCTCGGTGGCGACCATGGTCACGGTCAACGTCGTCCTGATCTGGGGACTTGGCACCTTGTGGCTATCCCACGTCCTAGGAGTGCCGGTATTCGGTGGCGCCAAGAGCGCCTTCGCCCTGGGCATTCAGCCGTTCATCGCAGGTGACATCTTCAAGGTCCTGCTCGCAGGCCTGCTACTGCCGGCAGCCTGGTCCGGTGTCAAGCGCTGGTCCTGAATAGCCCAGCAAGAGCTCGGCCTGCCGCTGATGGTCGTGTGGCTCGCGATCACTGTTGTGATCATCCCCATCGCCTGGCCATTCTGAGCACGACGGGCGAACGTTCTAAAAACGCTGGGGGAAGGGGCGCGCATCCCGTTCGCCCAAGTATGGGAACGTAGAAGGTATGACGACAGCAACAGGTTCTAGTTCAGGTTCCGGCTCAGACCATCTGACGCTCATCTCGGCCGACACCCACGCCGGCGGAAGTCATGCAATGTACCGGGAGTACCTGGAAGCGAAATATGTCCCCGAGTTCGACGCCTGGCGCGAGAAGTACAAGAACCCGTTCAGCGACCTCGGTGACCAGCGTCGACTGCGCAACTGGGACGAAGACATGCGCAACTCCCAACAGGACCAGGACGGAGTCGTAGGCGAGGTCATCTTCCCCAACACAGTGCCGCCCTTCTTCCCCAGTTTCGTGCTCTTCGCGCCGCCGCCGACACCCGAGCAGTATGAACTTCGACTTGCCGGTGTGCGGGCCCACAACCGTTGGCTGGTCGACTTCTGTTCCAACGCCCCGGCCCGACGAGCGGGAATCGGTCAGATCTTCGTAAACGACATCGACGACGCCATCGAGGATGTCCGCTGGATCAAGGACCACGGTCTGCGCGGTGGCATTCTGCTTCCGAATATCCCGCCGGATGTCAACTGGATCAAGCCGTACAACCACCCCGATTACGACCGGTTGTGGGCGGTATGCGAGGAACTCGAAGTCCCGGTCAACTGCCACGGCGGGACCGGACTGCCGACCTACGCGCCGGTTCCCTCATCGGCTCTCATGATGATCGCAGAGGTGCTCAGCTACTCCAGGCGACCCCTGCTGTTCCTGATGCTCTCCGGAGTGTTCGACCGCTTCCCGAACCTGAAGTTCATCATGACCGAGAGCGGCTGCTCGTGGATTCCCGAGGTGCTGGAACAGCTCGACGGCATCCTCAAGAACGTTCGCGACAAGGGCGCTATCGGTGAACTCCGTTTCAAGCCCGACCAGGTCCTCCCGATGTCGGCCACCGACTACTTCCAACAGAACGTGTGGATCGGAGCGAGCTTCCCGTCGGTCAAGGATGTCGCCGTGATTCGCGACACCCTGGGGATCGACAAGGTCATGTGGGGCAGCGACTACCCCCATGACGAAGGGACTTTCCCGTACACGACAATGGCGCTCCGTCAGGTCTTCCACGACTGGCCCGAGCCGGACCTGCGCAAGGTGCTCAGCGAGAACGCTGCGGGAATCTACGACTTCGACCTGGCGGCCCTGTCTTCGGAGGCCGAACGGGTTGGGCCGACCTACGCCGAGATCACCGAACCGCTCGCGGAGCTTCCCGACGACCCCAACGAGGCCCTGCTGCGCAACGTTCCCGCGGCCTGATCAGGGGGTTCCGCCGAGCTCAAGCGGTGCCCTACCGAGGACGGTCCGAACTGGTCAGTGCGACGGCACCCACAGTGAGCGACGGCGCGATCAGCGTCAGATGGCTACTTCCAGCACCGGCCGCAATTGCCGCGCCCACGACGTAGAGGGTGACCACTCCGGACAGGACCAGAACCGATGATCTGCGGCGTTGGTCGTTGGGGTTCTCGGTGCGTCGCAGAGCCAGGACACTCTTCTCCACGATGCGCACGATCGCGCCGGTTCCGTAGGTGGTGGCCACGGCGACCTGCCCGACTGCCCGAAGGGCCGCGGTCTGAACCCCCATCGCGAACGCTGCCACTACAAGCACGATTCGGCCGGCCCCAGATGGCAATTCGGAGTAACCGGTGCGCGACACGCTCATAAACACGGTCAGGCACGCCAGGATGATGAATTCGACCGCCAGTAGGGGTCGGGGCGAAGCCCCACCGATGCTCTGGCCTTCGTCAATGAACCCTTTGCGTCGCTTGATGACCTGGTCGAAGTGCCTGATGGAAAGCGCAACTCCCAGTGCGAACGCCACGACAGCCATTCCGGCACCAAGTGCCCGCGACCACGCCGCCAGTCCGGTCGACATCCCCAGGTGCACCAGGTTTCCGCTCATGTTCGCGACGAACACCGGCGTTACGTGAAGGTAGATGTGTGCGTCTACAAATCCTGCCGTTCCCGCCAGCGCCAGGGCCGCGAGTAATGGTCCGGAGGGCTGGTGATGTCTCTCAGGTGGCATCTACGCCCTTGCCCGAATATTCAGTTCGAATCCCCTGCCCGTAACCGGGCATGACGACTTGTTCACCCATCGCAAACTGGTGCGCCGGTTTCAGTTCGGAAGTGCTTCGAGGAAGTCGACGATCGAGTCGTTGAACGCATCGTTGCGATCACCGGCGACCATGTGCCCGGCACCCGCGACGTCTGCGATCTGGGCGTGGGGGACCAGTTCCTTCAGTTCCTTGACGCCCTGCTCGCTGAGCAGATCGCTCATCCGGCCCCGCACGAGGAGTGTCGGGATCGTCAGGGTCCTGGCGGCCCGTTCCAGGCGGTTGTCCTTGTTGCCCGAGGAACGGGTCTCATCCGGGGAACCCAGATCGCCGCTTACAAACCGCGGGTCCCAGTGCCATACCCAGCGACCATCGGCACGCTGGCGCAAATTCTTCTTGAGCCCCTCCAGGTTCTTAGGACGGGGACGATTGGGGTTGTATGCGGCGATCACGTCGGCAACCTCGTCGAGTGACTCGAATCCCTCGAGGTTGCCCTTCATGAAGTCGATGATCCGCGACGCCCCCTTCGCCTCGATCCGCGGGGCGACGTCGACGAGGACCAGCGCACGAGCCAGGGGAGGTCCCTCTGACTCGGCGATGGCCGCCAGCGAGGAAATACCACCTAGCGACGCTCCGACCAGGACCGGGGGCGACGGCATCGACCTGGCAATGACCTCGACGTCCTTTGCGAACGCGTCGATGCTGTAATCCCCGTCAGGGGCCCAGTCGCTCTCGCCGTGGCCCCTAAGGTCGACCGAATAGGCGTGCCAGTGGGCGCCCAGCACTTTGAGCGTCGTTCCCCAGGCGTGGCGTGTCTGACCACCACCGTGGAGCAGGATTACCGGGGGAGCGGCCGGGTCACCTTCGACATCAGCAACAAGCTTCAGACCATTCCTGCCAGCCAGTTCGACCTTCAATTCATCACCGTTCCCGTA
>JBATWQ010000229.1:0-1703 GCA_049672765.1 Microthrixaceae bacterium
CACCCCTAGCGCTCGGCGGATCTGCAGGTGCTTGTTGATCAGCACCTCTTCGACGATCCGGTCGACGATGTGCTTGCCGACGAAAGTCGCGACGCGCACGGTCGGCGCGGCCTGACCGAATCGGTCGACACGGCCTTCTCGCTGCTCCAGCCGGGTCGGGTTCCACGGCAGGTCGTAATGCACGACTGCGGTGAACGAGTGTTGCAGGTTGATGCCTTCAGAGAGGCAATCGGTGGCGACCAGCACCCGTTTGGCCTGTTCGCCCAGCCGGTTGACACGATCCTCACGCTCCGCGGGTGGCACCAGTCCCGTGACGGCCTCGACGTCGACGACCTTGGGGAGCCGACGCCGCAGTTCGTCGGCCACGTACTCGGCGGTGTCGATGAACCGGCAGAACACGATCGGGTGGTAGCCATCGGCGAGCAGCGCCTTGACCATCTTGGCGACCCGTACGACCTTGGCGTCGGAGTCACCCTTCAGCGCGTCGGCCCGTTCGGCGAAGGTTCGCAGCTGCCGGGCCAGTTCGTGATCGGGGGCCTCGCTCGAGTCGCTCGACGCGCCCGGCGAGGTGTCGGTCTGTTCGGTGTCCGCGTCGCTATCGTCGTCGAACAACGCGAGGCGGCCGATCTCGTCGACCTCTTCGACGTCGGTGGCCTCGGCGTTGGCTGCTCGGGTCGTCAGTGTGGCGTGGGCTGCGGCGGGGCTCGACGCGAGCGCTCGCAGCATGCCGAGTGCCGACCACCAGCGGACTCGTTGACGTGCGCCGTCGGCGCCCGAGACGGACTCGCGAGCGAAGCTCAACACGTCGTTGAACAGTTGGGAGTACTCGGGACTGAGCGCGTAGGACTCCTGCACCCGTTCGCGGTCGGGGAACGGGGTGTCGCCCAGGTATTTCGTGATGTCACCCCGGCGGCGTTGCACCAGGTGACGGGCGAGCCGCCGCAGGTCGCCCTCGGAGATCTCATCGCTCAGGTTGGCGAACGCAGGATCGAGAAGTGCCAACAGCGAACGGAACGCGCCGGTCTTACCCGAGTGCGGCGTGGCGGTCACCAGGATGAGATGGCGGTGTTCGTCGGCGGCGAGACCAGCGAGTAGACGGTGACGCTGGTGGCGGCTGCCGGACCCTTCTGCCGGATCCGCGCAGGTGTGCGCCTCGTCGACGATAACCAGGTCGGGGCAGGCTCGCAGGAAGTCGTCGCGGTGGCGATCCGACTTGATGAAGTCCATCGAAACGATCGTGGTCTTGTGCGCTTCGAAGATCGACGTTCCGACCGGGAGGTCGCGCTCGAGTCGGGCGGCGGTCGATGCGAGCACCAGCTCGGCGTCGAGGTGGAACTTCTCGGAGAGCTCTCGTTGCCACTGCTCGGCCAGGTGCGGTGGGCACAGCACGGCCAGCCCTGAAGCGTCGCCGGTGGTGAGTAGCTCTTTCGCGATCAGACCGGCCTCGACGGTCTTGCCGATGCCGACGTCATCGGCGATCAGGAGCCGCACGGTCTCGAGGCGCAACGCCATTAGCAGCGGAACCAGCTGGTAGGGCCGTGCTTCGACCGCGATGTCACCGAAGCTGCGGAACGGACCCGCGCTTGACCGGACACCGAGGCGCAGCGCGTCGCGCAGCAGTCGCGCCGAGCGGTGGTCGCCCAGGTCGTCGATGGTCGGCGGAGCGAACGAGGCAGCGCCTATGTCTTCGAGCTGGGTGAGGA
>JBATWQ010000230.1:0-14368 GCA_049672765.1 Microthrixaceae bacterium
ACAAACGTTGAATTCTCGGGGTTTTTTAGAATTGCCCCTGGGCGTTATCCGGCGTCGATCGCGGCACGAAACTCGCCGATCAACTCTCCAACGGCGTCAGGGGAACCAGTTTCGAGCACCCGTCTGACAATTGCGGAGCCAACGACCACCCCGTCGGCCACCTCGCAGACCTCGGCGGCCTGCTGCGGCGTCGACACTCCAACCCCGACGAGCACCGGCAGGTCGGTGACGTGTTTAACGCGCTTCGCAATTACTTTTGCGGTCGACGCGAGCGACTCCCGCTCCCCCGTTATGCCCAGCAGGCCCACCGCATAGACAAACCCCCGTGCCCTGGCGACAACCCGTTCGAGTCGCTCATCGGAAGCCGTCGGCGCAGCGAGCATGATCGTCTGCACACCGGCCGGGTCCGCCGCCGCGCACCATTCCCCCGACTCCTCCAGTGGGATATCCGGGACGATCGCCCCAGAGATCCCAGCTTCGACCAAGGTCTGGGCAAATCGCTCGAAGCCGAATCGGTAGACCAGGTTGGCGTAGGTCATGACTGCCAGCGGAGTTTCGAAGTCCAGCCGCGCGACCGCATCGATGACCTTCGCGGGGGCTGCGCCGGCGGCGATTGCCCGTGCGGACGATTCCTGGATCACCGGGCCGTCCATCACTGGATCGGAGAACGGAATTCCCACTTCGATAGCGTCGACTCCCGCGTCGACGGCCGCTTGCAGCATCTGTTCCCAGCCGGGCAGCCCGCCGGTCAGGTACGGGACCATGCATTTGCCACCTGCAGCGATCCGGGCGCTGAGAGCGGCCTGCACCGAGGTCTCTGACCTGATGTTCACAGTCGGTCCCCCATGATCTCCATCATCTGTGCGACGTCCTTGTCGCCCCGACCAGAAAGGTTCACGAGCACCGACTTTCCGGCCAGCGCCTTGTGCTCTCTCACGACCCAGGCGATTGCGTGGGCCGATTCGAGCGCCGGGATGATTCCCTCTGTCTTCGAAAGGAGTTCGAACGCGTCGACCACCTCGTCGTCGTTGACAGGCTCATACCGGGCGCGGCCCAACTCGTGCAGGTGCGAGTGCTCAGGTCCGACACCCGGATAGTCGAGTCCTGCCGAGATCGACTCCGCTTCCAGAACCTGTCCGTACTCGTCCTGGATCAGATACGACTCCATCCCGTGGACAATTCCCGGGACTCCCCTTCCGATTGCCGCGCCGTTTGCCGGCTCGACGCCGACCAACTCGACATCCGGGTCCTCGGCGAACCCCGAGAAGATCCCCGCTGCGTTCGATCCGCCGCCCACACAGGCGACCACGACGTCCGGGCGCCCGGTGGCGCCTTCGCCACCGAGTACCGCCTCACACTGGGCGGAGGCCTCAATTCCGATGACCCGATGGAATTCCCGGACCATCCACGGATACGGGTGTGGACCCATCACAGATCCCAGGCAGTAGTGCGAATCGGCAACGCTCGACACCCAGTCGCGCATCGCTTCGTTGACCGCGTCCTTGAGTGTCCTGCTGCCGGAGACCGCAGCGGTCACCTCGGCGCCCAGGAGTCGCATGCGGAATACGTTCAGTTCTTGGCGGGCCATGTCGACCTCGCCCATGTAGACCAGGCAGTCCATGTCCAACAGCGCCGCTGCCGTCGCGGTAGCAACACCGTGTTGCCCGGCGCCTGTTTCGGCCAGCAGGCGGTTCTTGCCCATCCGCTTGGCCAGTAGCGCCTGACCCAGGACGTTGTTGATCTTGTGTGACCCGGTGTGGTTCAGGTCCTCGCGCTTGAGGAACAGCCTGAGGCCGAGCTTCTCGCCCAGGCGCGAGCACTCGGTCAATGGGCTCGGTCGTCCGGCGTAGTCGCGCAGCAGCGTGTCCAGTTCGGCGCGGAAGGAGTCGTCCGCCCACGCCTCCCTGAAGGCCACGTCGAGTTCTTGTAGCGCAGGAACCAACGTCTCGGGGACGAACATGCCCCCGAAGCTCCCGAAGCGACCGGTCCCAGACGGATCGCCCATTACCGGATTGTCCAAACTCTCCACTGCTCGTTCAGGTCCTTTCGACGATGCCGTACGTGTGCCTGACCGATTCGGTCGACCTGTTGGCTCCGGATTCACCAACTCAAGTTAATGGCACCACAGAGATTGTCCGAAACGGTTTCGGCGCTTCACCAACCTGCGACGAAGCCTGTCGTCAGAGCCCTGAGTCGGACCAGTCGAAGGGCCCCGGTGTGACCGCGCTACCGCCGTCACCCGAGGATGCCTGTCGCCTCTCGAGGGCAACTCCTGCGAGTTTCGCGTTGCGGATGAATGCCTGGACCTTACGGGGATCCTTGCGGCTGGGATCGCCGTCGACCTCGACCCCGGTAGAGACATCGACTCCCCATGGGCGAACCTCGCTGATGCCCACCGCGACGTTGTCCGGGGTCAGCCCGCCGGCCAGGATCAGCCTGCGGTTCATCGGCGCACCCTCGGTCAGTGACCAGTCGAAGAGTTCACCGGAACCGGGTGCATGGGAATCGAGAAGGACCGCGTCCGCTCCGTAGTCGTCTACGTGGAGAAGGCCCGGGTCACCGGCTGCGAAGGCGACGATCAGCACTTGCGCATACGGTCGGATCGCATCGGCATCCTCCGGGGTCTCGTGACCGTGAAGCTGCGCTCCCCTGAGACCCGCGGACTGGACCGTATCGATGACGGTCTTGGTCGACTGGTCCTTGAAAACCCCGACGGTGAGAATCTCCTGGGGCAAACGGCTGGCGATCTCGCGGGCGACCGTCATCTTCACCTGACGCTTGGACGGGGCGAACACAAAACCGATTGCGTCGGCACCGAAAGCAACGGCCATGAGCGCATCTTCTTCGTTGGTTACACCGCAGATCTTGACGAACACCCCGATGACCCTAGTTTTCAGTGTGCGTCAGGTAGCGGAACGATTAGATCTGCCAACGCTGCACCCGGGTCACCCGCTGTGACCAGATGCTCTCCGACCAGCACGGCGCTGAACCCGGCCTGGGCCAACGCGACCGCATCGGGGCGGCCACGCACGCCGGATTCGGCGACTTTGACGGTCTCGGATTCCATGTGGGCCGCGACTCGGACCGCCCGCTGCTGGTCGACCTCGAAAGTGACCAGATCACGCTGGTTGACCCCGATGAGGTCGCCACGGCTGTGGCTCATCGCCCGTCCGAGTTCAGCCTCGTCGTGGACCTCGACGAGAACATCCAGGCCGACTTCGTGGGCCAACTGCGAGAAGTCGGCAAGTTCGGAGTCGTCGAGCGCCGAGACGATCAGCAAGACGCAATCGGCCCCCATGATCCGGGCGTCGCAAACGTCATTGGCACTGACCGTGAAGTCCTTGCGAAGAACAGGAATGTCCACCGCGGAGCGTGCCACGGCCAGATCCTGTGGCGAGCCGCCGAAGTACTCCACGTCGGTGAGCACCGACAGGCAACTGGCACCGGCATCCTGATAGGCCCGGGCAAGGTCGCCTGCGTCAAGACCCGGATACAGATCGCCCTTCGATGGTGACCGGCGCTTTACCTCGGAGATGACCGCAAGGTCGGAACGTCCCAGAAGTGCTGCGCGGAAACCTCGGGCGGGCGGGACTGCTCTGGCCTGGTCGATCAGGGCATCCGTAGACCGTGTGTCACGTCGCGCCTCCAGGCGATGCGCTTCAAGAATCTTGTCCAGGTAGGTGGCCATCGGTGGGGGACGCTACAGGCTCCGTCAACGGGGGCTCACTCGACGGTGCTCACTCGAGGGGGCTCACTCGACGGAGCTCACTCGAGGTAGGTCGGTCGGGCTGGGCATCAATAGCGTCCCCTCGCAGAGCGGCGCCTCGATCGACGGCGACTGGCCTGTTGTTCGACGATCTGGCTCTTGAACAGCGCCACGACCGGGGCGCCGACAAAAAGGAGCGCCGAAAGGATCAACAGGATCAGACCCGTCGCCGTGAAGGCCCTGATTCCCGTCGGGGCGCTGACGGCCAGAAGTGCCACTCCCCCCAGGAACGCGAAGGCCGGTGCGGCGAGCAGCACCTTCGACGGGACGGTCGCCGGGTCCCCTGCATCGGGTTCATAACGCCAACTGTCATCGTCGTCATCGTCGTCGTAGCTGGAGAACGGGGTGAATTCGGAAGAAGGCCTGGAGATGCGGGACGGCTGGCCGATGTCTGTCTGTGGTCCGCTGAATTCTGCGCCCCGAGGCCCGGTACTCGAACCGTTGGTGGCCCGGGAGTGCAGCGTCAGGTCGTATTTGGCGCGCCGACCGGAGTCGCCCAGTACATGCCAAGCCGCGTTGATCAGGCGCATCTGTTCGCCATTGGCCGACGAGAAGTCCGGGTGGTTGACCCTTGCCAGCCTGAGGTAGGCCCGACGGATCTTCGCGGCGTCGGCATCGGGCTCAACGCCCAGCACCTGATAGTGGTTCACGACCCCGGTGATTCCGACACTGCGCCCTGTACTCCGACTCCGGAGAGGATCTGAACTGCGACACGCCCAACTGCTCCCGTTCCAGCCGGATCGATCGAGCTGCGTTCGACCTCGCCCACCCCGGGGTCGCTGACTGTGCGGTGCACCAACCCCAGACCGACCATTCCTCCGCCGGGTCGCCTGGCAAGGCTGGTCACCGTTCCGCGGGCTTCGCCGTCGACCCAGATGGTGCCGCCGAGCCCGATCTGGCCGAACTCAACTTCGCCTTCGCCGTCGCCTTGACCGTCTCCCTGGCCAGCGGGCGCCTCGTCGACAATCTCCAGATGCCTCAGGCGCCGCGGAGTGTTGTTGCCCCTGGAGTGGGTCCGCACAACCAGTTCCTGACCCGTGTAACAGCCTTTGGTGAAACTGACCGCCAGCGCCACGACTGACTCACCCAACTCACCCGGAATCGGAGCAGGGTCGACAAGCTCTGAGCACTCGTTCGACGTGCTCGGCCATCCCGACTCGATTCTCAACAGCTCGAAGGCTTCTTCGCCGACCTCGGCAACGCCTTCCGGAATCTCGACCGACGGGCCGAGCAGATCCACTCCGCTTGCACCATGCCACTGCGACTTGGCCATCAGTTCGGAGTGGAACCTCTCGGCCGCGGTCCGACTGTCCGGTCCCCGCAGCGCGACGTAGTCCCAGGAAAAACTCTCGAGCTCGACCTTGGTGCGGATACGGAAACGGTTCAGGCGATCGATGACCCGTTGACCTGTGCCCTCGTCGACATCCAGGAGAATCTCGCTGTCCCCGAAACGTCCCCAGACGCGGACGAACGCGTCGACCCGACCTCTGGGGTCGAGAATGAAGGACCAGCGACTTTCACCCGGCGACATGTTCGAGACGTCCTGGGTGATCTGGGTCTGCAGGAACGATTCGGCATCTGCACCGAAGACCCTGACGATGTCACGGCGGTGGCGCACCGCTCCGACACCCTGGATGAGCGTTTCCCGGTCGTCAGCGAGTCGGTCCATCCCTCAAGTCTTACTCAGGTTGGCCCGAGATGTCCGGCGCTGTCGGGTCATCGCCACCGCAGCGGGAACAGCGCTCAACAGGGCCTTCGCCTTGTTGCGGGTCTCGAGTTCTTCGTCACGGGGGTCCGAGTCGGCAACGATGCCGGCACCCGCCTGCACCGACGCGACACGAATACCGTCGGGACCGGGAGGGTCGATGACCATCGTGCGGATGGCGATCGCGGTATCGATGTTGCCCGAGAAATCCAGATATCCCACGACCCCTGCGTACGGGCCACGCCTGACGGGCTCCAGGTGATCGATGATCTCCATCGCTCGCACCTTTGGGGCCCCAGAGACGGTTCCCGCCGGGAGCGTGGCCCGCAGGACGTCGATCGGCGTACGTCCCCCGGCCAACTCACCTGACACCTGCGATGTCAGGTGCATGACGTGGCTGAACCTTTCGAGGGTCATCAACTCGTCCACCTGGCAGGTGCCGAACTCGACCACTCGGCCGACGTCGTTGCGCGCCAGGTCGACCAACATGATGTGTTCGGCGCGTTCCTTGGGGTGTTCGAGGAGCTCGGCCGCCAGTTGGCGGTCATGGGCGTCGGTGCGCCCCCGGAAGCGGGTGCCTGCGATCGGTCTGGAAATCACCCTGCCTCCGAGCAGCTGGACCATCGGCTCGGGCGAGCAGCCCACCAGGGTCAGTTCCTGCTCGCGGATGAAATACATGTAGGGGCTCGGGTTGACCCTGCGCAGCACCCGGTAGACATCCAGCGGGTCGGCTTCCAGGTCGAAGTCGAAGCGTTGGGACAGCACCACCTGGAAAATCTCGCCTTCGAGAATCCTCTCTTTGGCGTCCAGAACGGCGGCCTCGAAGATCCCTGAGGTCATCGTCGAGACGACATCAGGAATCTCACCCGGACCGGGCGCCCCTACCAGCGGCTCGTCCAGGGGAACTGCGCCGTCGAGCGCCATCTGTTCCAGACGAGCGAGAGCATCGGCGTACGCCTCGTCGATCTCGGCCTCGGAAGGATCTTCCCCGAGAAACGCGCTCGCTATGAGCGTGACCTGCTGGCTCCAGTGGTCATAGGCGGCAAGCTCCCCTATGACCGAAAGCACCGCGTCGGGCCAGGATCGGCTGTCATCTGGTGCGTCGGGGAGGTGTTCGACCTCGCGCACGACGTCGTATCCGACATATCCGACAACGCCGGAGTGCAGGGGTGGCAACGCTTCGCCGGATTCGCCGAACTCTTCGGCGAGTGGCGCCTTGTAGTGGTCGAGTAGCGCCTCGAGGCACGCCAGCACGCCGTCGTCGGTAGGCACCCCCGCGGGAAGGTCTCCGGCAACGGTCAGTTCACCGAGCCGGGACACGATGCGCAGTCGTGGGTCGCGTCCAATGAAGGACCAGCGGCTCCAGCGTCCGCCGTGGTCTACCGACTCGAGCAGGAAGCCCGACCTTCCGGATTCGTCATCACCGCACAGCCGGGTGAAGGCCGCCACCGGGGTCGTCAGGTCGGCGAGCAGCGTCCTCCAGACGGGAACGACCTTGTGGGTCCGGGCAAGCCGCCCGAAAGTCGCACGGTCTGGAACGACCTCGGCGGATGATGCAGCGACCGCCGAGTACGAGATCGCCGGCTTCGAGCCGCCGGAACTCATCCTCCGAAGTCTCGGAAGAAGCAGGAGTAGTTGCCGGTGTGGCAGGCGCCGTTGCCCTCCTGTTCGACCTGGAACAGGAGGGTATCCCCGTCGCAGTCGTAAGAGGCCTTGCGGATGAACTGGCGGTCACCAGAGGTGTCGCCCTTGCGCCAAACCTCGGAGCGCGACCGGGACCAGAAGACCGTCCGGCCCTGCTCAAGGCTCATCCTGAGGGTTTCGGCATTCATCCACGCCATCATCAGCACCTCGCGCGTTTCGACGTCCTGGACGATTGCTGCAACCAGCCCATCCTCGTTGTAACGCACCTGATCCAGTTCATCCTGGACCACAACTACGGGAGTTACTTCGGGTGACGATCCTGGTTCTGCGGTGTCCGGACCGGTGCTGGAGGTTTCTGACATGGGGGCAATCGTAGAAGTCACGGTGCTCGCTGCGACAACCGATTACCCCGATGCTGGGTGACCAGGTGGACCGTGGTGCCCCAGGCTGGGGACGTCGGATTCCCAATGGCCGGCCTGCAGCCATCACGTGCCCGGCACTGATCCCCTCGGACAGACGCTGCGTATTTGACAGACGCTGTGGATTTTAAGTGCGACCACAAGTTTGTCGATGAGTACCTCGCGGGCCACTCGGCACCGCTGACTCGAAGGACGTCAACGATGAAGACCTGCCCGCACTGCCAATTCCTCGTCACGGACGGTGCGACGACCTGTTCGGTTTGTCATCGCGACATCACGAGCCCGCAGACTCCGGCGGAAGACGCTGGCTTCGCCAACCCGTACTCCCCGCTCGCCCCCGGCTCTGCGGGCGTTGCCCCCGGCAGCACGTTCCCTCCACCGACGCCGGGTACGGCCGTCCACGGATCCGGTGTACCCGCTGCACCGACCCCAAAGGCGAGCACGGGACGAGCCCTTTTGATTCTGGGTGCGGTCGTGGTCGGCCTGGTGGCTATTTCTGCACTGGGAATCGGGGCGATGGTCTTGCTCGCAGACTCGACCGAGGTCTCATCGGGAAGCCTGCCGTGGGAGAACTACCAAGATCCCGACGGCAGATTCCAGCTTGAAATGCCCGGAAAGGCCGTCTCCAGCACCATCGAGATGCCCACGGCAGTGGGCGGCAGGACCGAAATGGACGTGGTCAACGTCTTCGGTTCGGACTTCGTCGCGACCGTCAACGCCGACGTAGGCACCGTGGCTGAAGGTCTAACGTTTGCCGATATACCATTCTCGGCCGACGGTGCCGTTCGCGGAGCCGAGACCACCGGCTTCCTTGACGGCGAAGTGGTGAGCCACGAAATTCTCGAGGGTCGTGGCGACACCCAACTGGAGATGGAAATGACAGGCGTGGTTGCCGGAGAGCCTGCCGTGATGATTTCACGACTGGTGCTGATTGGCCCAAGTCTCTACGAGATCTCCCTGGCCGGGCAGAGGGACCAGCGCGATGAGCTGATCGAGATCCACGAACGAATGGCGGAGTCGTTCGGCTGACCGGCTCGCGAGCTCAAATGTCGGCCTGATCGACCCACAGGCCGTGGAACCCGAACGGGACCCGAAATGGGAGTTGCACCTGTCCGATCGGACCCTGGGTCATGTCCTGATCTTCGAAAACCGCCAGCGACGACAAGTTGGTGGTGCGATCCCAGAGGTACGCGATGACATACCCATCGCCCTCCGCTTTGCCCGACGGCACGAAGACTCCCTCGCCGGCCCGCAGATCGGAACCCGGATCCCAGATGTCCTCCTCACCGCTCTTGGTGTCGATATGGCAGATACCTGCGAGTTCGAAGCCATGGGGACTGCTTGGCGGTGTCGTTGTCGCACACCATCCATGCCGGGTCGATCTTCCGGTGTGACGGCGATCGTGGCTGGGCAGGTCCATCGGCCGATCCGACATGCGGTCCGAACTGAATGTGAGTTGCTCGCTGCCCGTACCGACGGTCCACCGGGTCAGGTGGGAATCGACCAAGTCACCCGCCGGACCGAACGCCTCTGCCAATTGATGGACGTACAGAACGACGTCGTCGCCGTCTCGGTGGGCGTTGAGCCCGTGGAACACGAAGCAGGGATCGATGTCGATCCAACGGATGTCCGTACCAGCCCCGTCGAGGGGCATGACGCCGACCTTGCAAGGTCCTTCCGGATCCCAGTGGAAAGGCACCTGGGGCAGCGGGCCGGACGGATCTGCGCCGAACATCACAGGACCGACCCAGAAGATGACATCCCGATCGGTGATCGCAAAATCGTGGATCATCACGACTTGGTCCATCGCGATCGGGCTGACGACGTCGATCTTTCCAGAAGGATCGGCCGCGTAGTACGTGACGCCGGGCCGCAGGAACTCGTTGCCGAAGAAGTGCATCCTGCCGGTTGCGGGATCGATCTTCGGGTGGGCAGTCATCGTGTCCCCGAGCTTGCCGTCAAAGCTCCAGGCTCCGACAGTGGACAGGTCGCTCGGGTCGATTTCGAAGGGCCAACCGACCTCGCCCGTGGTCAACAACTTGCCGCCATGGTGGACCAGGGCGACGTTGCTCTGGTTGTTGGCCCTGCCCGGTATGCCACCGAAGTCCATCAGGTCCTTGCCGGCGACGTGGATCGGCGTTTCGACGTAGCGGTTGCGGTACCACTGGGCCTTGCCGTCCTCCAGGCGCACGCCGTGGACCATGCCGTCGCCGAGGAACCAATGGGCGGACACACCGCTCGGCGGATTGGACCCGTTGCGGACAAAAAGACCTGACAGTTCCTTGGGAATCGTCCCCGAAACCTTGAGCGAGGTAACGGTCTCCTCTGATCCGACCGGCGCAAAATTCCCCTGGAGCCAGTAGGGAACATCGGGGTTATAGGGGATTTGTGCCGTGACTGCGGCGGTGCTGGAAGTTGTAGAGGCCGAGCCACCGGCGGCGGAGGAGGATCCAGATGAACCGCTCCCGCACGCGCTCAGCAACCCGAGGCTCCCGATGGTGGTGCCTGCCACTCCGAGTCCCAGCCCACGTAGGACGGACCGCCTGGTCACGTTGTCCAAGCCAGAGTCGCTGATCACCTGAATGCCGTCCCCCGTCGTGAGATGCCAGAGCCGCTCCGACCCCCGGATCCATTCGGACCCCACCCACCTATCGGCAGAGTTCTTAGCAGGTGCAAACGTCAGAGGTAGAGACCAGTATGACCTTCTTCGAGGCGCTCGGCGGCAACGGCGTGAATGTCACGCTCACGCAGAATGATGAAGGTTTCGCCGCTCACCTCCACCTCGTAGATGTCCTCGGGATTGAACAGGACGTTGTCTCCCTCGACGACCGACCTGACGTTGGGGCCAGCGGCGCGGACCTCGGCCCAGGTGAGGCGCTTGCCGAGTTGCGCGGTGGCGGGAATGACGATCCCGCCGCTGGACCGGCGCTCTTCGTCGGCCGGATCCATCTTGACGAGGATGCGGTCGTTCAGCATCCGCACCGGCAGTCGTTCTCCGTGGGCGAGCGGCGATGAAGACGTGCTCGACGAGCCAGCGTGGGTGTTGGAGGTCACAGAAGATTTTGTCGTTGCGGTGGGAGACTCGGTGTTCATGGTGGCTCCACCGTAATGACCCATTTCGCGGGGCTACCGACGGGGTCGCCTAGCGTCAGTGACCCGATGTCGACAGTCGCCTTCTTCCACGCCCATCCTGATGACGAGGCGATTTTCACCGGGGGCACCATGCTCCGACTCAAGGCTCTGGGCCACCGAGTCGTGCTCATCCTCGCTACCGGCGGTGAGCTCGGTATCGGGTCCACCTCGCCCGGGAAACTCCAGTCGCTGCGTCTCTCCGAGGTCGCCAGATCGGCAGATTTGCTGGGCGTGGATTCGGTCATTCCACTCGGCTATCGCGACTCCGGCATGCTGGGGGACCCGGCCAACGAACTCGCCGGCTCGTTCTGGTCCGCTGACACGTCATCCGCTTCCGAATCGCTCGCGCAGGTTCTGGCGACAGAATCGGTCGACTCTCTCGTCGTGTATGACCCAAACGGGATCTACGGACATCCCGACCACGTCAAGTGCCACCGCGTCGGGATTCGTGCGGCCGAACTCGCCGACGTTGAGAGCACCTATGAGATGACTGTCGACCGCGAGTATCTCCACTTCGTGGAAACCCACCTGGTCACCGAAGCTGCCCTTGGCGGCGATCTGGGCCTGGCGGGTTCGCGGGTCGGCTACAGCACAGCCGAGATTGAACTGCACGTCGATGTGCGAGCCGTCATCGACGCCAAGCGAGCGGCGATGGCCTGCCATACCAGCCAGCTCCCCGAGGACGCACCGGTGTTCTTGTTGGAACCGGAACGCTTCGCCGAGGTCTACGGCTGGGAGTGGTATGTCCGCACCGGCACTCCGGGCGCGATCGAAACGTTGCGTTGACGCGGTTCAGATCGGTCTGACCGAAACACCGGCTTCGGCGAGGGCCTTCTTTGCATCCGCAACGGTAAATTCGCCGAAATGGAAGACCGACGCAGCAAGCACCGCATCCGCGTGCGCGATCGTCACGCCCTCGACCAGATGCTGGAGTGTTCCGACCCCACCCGAGGCGATTACGGGCACGCCGCTCGCGTCGCTTATCGCACGGGTCAACTCCAGGTCGAAACCATCCTTGGTGCCGTCGCGATCCATAGACGTGAGCAGGATCTCGCCAGCCCCGAGCTCCTCGGCCCTCAGGGCCCATTCGACCGCGTCCATACCGGTGGCGGTGCGCCCGCCGTGGGTGAAGACCTCCCACCCGTTGGCGACCCGGCGGGCATCGACGGCCACCACGACACACTGGGCGCCGAACTCGTCGGCCAGCTCCGCAATCAGCTCGGGACGATCCGCCGCGGCTGTATTGACTCCAACCTTGTCCGCTCCGGCGCGCAGCAGTCGACGGGCATCCTCTGTGGAGCGAACCCCGCCGCCGACGGTGAAGGGAATGAACACCTGCTCGGCTGTGCGGCGGACCATGTCGAGGGTCGTGTCGCGCTTCTCGGTCGATGCGGTTATGTCCAGGAAGACGAGTTCATCGGCGCCTTCTGCGTCGTAGCGGGCTGCAAGCTCGACCGGGTCTCCGGCGTCACGCAGTTCGACGAAGTTGACCCCTTTGACGACCCGACCGTCGTCGACGTCCAAACAAGGAACCACTCGTGCAGCTTTCATCGTCCAGACCTCACTGTCGCCCCCTTGTCGTCGCACCTCGCCGCCCCGGCTTCAGGGCCCGGTCGCACCGGTTGGGTCCCATCACTTAAACGCCGTCATTTGCAGGCCTCAACGGCTTGTTCGACGGTGAAGTTGCCTTCGTAGATGGCACGTCCAACGATCGCCCCGGACAGAGTTCTGACGTCATCGGTGGACCCGGCTTCGCCGCTGGCGTGCTCGCCCGCCACTCCACCGGCACCGGCGCTGGCGGCGACACCACCGGTGGGGACCTTCAATGCGGCCAGGGTTCTCAGGTCATCCAGCGTGCCGACACCGCCGGACGCGATGAGTGGAATCGACGTGGCCTCGAGAACCTGCCCCAGCCCGACGACATCGGGACCTTCCAGGGTTCCGTCTCGACCGATCTCGGTGACCACCAGCGCCGCGACCCCGGCGTCCTCGAACGCGCGGGCCAGGTCCAGGACATCGGCACCGGAGCCCTTGAGCCAGCCCCTCACCGCTACCTCGCGACCGCGGGCATCGAGTCCGACGGTGACCGGATAACGAGCCGCGAGCCGCCGCACCAGGTCCGGGTCCTCGAGCGCAGCGGTGCCAAGGACGACCCTGGCTACGCCGGCTTCGAAGAGCGCCTCTGCGGCGGCTTCGTCACGAACTCCTCCGCCCGTTTGGACCGGAACTCCGACTGCGACCGCGATTGCGCCCACAACCTCCCGGTTCACAGGTTCACCTGTCCGGGCGGCGTCCAGATCGACAACATGGATCCAAGGGGCACCCGCCGCCTCGAAGGCCTTCGCCTGTGCCACCGGGTCGTCGCCGTAGACGGTCTCGCGTCCGTAGTCGCCCTGGTAGAGGCGCACACAGCGACCACCGAGCAGGTCGATCGCCGGGTACAGGTCAATCATTTATGGCTCCGATCTGAATTGCCCCTACCTGGCCATCCGGGCCGCTGGACCCAACAGTTCCAGCGGCTCCGTCGGCAACTCCAGCTCCGTTCGTGACGATCTTCGCAAAGTTGCGAAGCAGTTCGAGGCCACTGGTTCCGGACTTCTCGGGGTGGAACTGGGTGGCGTGGATATTGTCGCGATGCGCCGCGGCGGCGAGCGATCCGCCGTACTCACAGGTGGCGACGACATCCTCGGTCAGTTCCGCTGCGAAGGAGTGGACGAAGTACATCCAGGGCGCGTCGCCGAGACCGGCGAAGAGTGGTGGGTCGCCCAGAACCGTCACCTTGTTCCACTGCATCTGGGGATGTTTGACGCCGGCAGGAATCCGTCGGACGGTTCCCCGGAGCACCCCCAGCCCCGCCACCCCGGGTGACTCCTCGGACCCGTCGTAGAGCAGTTGCATCCCGACACAGATGCCGAGGAACGGCTTTCCGGAACGGATCACGTCGAGCACGACCTCGTCGAGCCCGGTTCGGGCCAGCGCCGCGCGACAAGGCCCGAATGAACCGACTCCCGGCAGCACCACCGCGTCGGCCCGGGCGGCCTCATCCGCGTCGCTGGTGAGGGTCGCGTCGACGCCGACGAACTCGAATGCCTTCTGTGCAGAACGAAGGTTGCCGATCCCGTAGTCGAGAACCGCAATCCGGGGCGAGGGAACAGATTGTCCGGAGTCAGCTACGTCGAGGTCAGCGGTTGCGACCCCGATGTCTCCACCGGGGTCTGCCCCCATCAGAGAACACCCTTTGTCGAAGGCAGTTGATCTCCCTCGACGCGAACGGCGTCCCGCAGCGCACGGGCCACGGCCTTCGAGGATGCCTCCAGGATGTGGTGCGTATTGCGACCACGGATCAGCGTCATGTGCAGCGTAAACCCGGCGGACATGACAACTGCCCGCCAGAACTCCTCCATCAACTGCGGATCAAAGGGCGGGTCTCCCAGGATCTTCTGACCCGGGGGGTCGATTTCGTAGTGCAGGTACGGCCGACCTGACAGGTCGAGGACGACCTCAACCAGCGCCTCGTCGAGGGGCACGCGGATCGACGCGAACCGACGGACACCGACCTTGTCGCCGAGGGCTTCCTTGAGCATCGCCCCGAGCAGGATTCCGGTGTCCTCGACGGTGTGGTGTGAGTCGATCTCCAGGTCGCCGGTGGCCTTGACCACCAGGTCCAGACCACCGTGTCGCCCCAGTTGATCCAGCATGTGG
>JBATWQ010000231.1:0-3144 GCA_049672765.1 Microthrixaceae bacterium
CGTCTGGGGCGCTCCGACGTTCTGCAATTCCGGGGGACGGTCGGCAGTCAGGACCAACAGCGGCACATGGGCCTGGTGGGCTTCGACCACTGCTGCGTGCAGCTCGGTCGCGGCGGTACCGCTGGTGCACAGAACCACCGTCGGGTTGCGCGACGCCAACGAGTGACCCAACGCCATGAACGACGCGGAACGCTCGTCGTGATGGACGTGGAGCGTGACCCGCGAATCTGTTGCCAATGCCAACGCCATGGGCGTCGAACGCGACCCAGGGCTGAGGACCGCGTCTGTCAATCCACGATGGACCCATTCGTCAACCAGAGTTGCGCAGAAGGTTGCTGCAGTGTCACCGGGCCCCGGCGGCGGAGTCTCGATCGGGGTGGTTTCGGATGACCGATCGCCCGTGGACGATTCGTCAGGCGACTGTCCGACACCAGTGGGGGAATCGTCAGCCACGGTCTCGTTGGGCATCGACCCAGCCGGCCGGGCATTGTCTGGCACGGATTTGGCGGACACGGAGTCGTCATCTGGGGGGTCGGCCGGTGTTTCGCTCGGACCGGGACGGCGGGGTGTGTGCATGCGGTGTGACAGCCTACGGTGTGAGGCGGTGAGGGCAGAAGTGGATCGTCTGACACAACTGGGTCCGCTGGCCGCCTACCGGGTCGCCGCTGGCCGGAGCCGTCCGGATGGGCGCCGCGTTGTTTTCCTCCACGGCTTCACCCAGAACGCCGCCTGCATGGGTCCGACTGGGCCGATCCTGGCGCGTGAACACGACGTGATCGCCGTCGACCTTCCGGGTCATGGCCACTCCGGGGTGTATTCCGGTGTCGATCTGTGGCACAGCGCCGAACTGGTGCAGCAGACCGCCGGAACTGGCTGCTACGTCGGCTACTCGATGGGCGGCCGGGTGGCGCTGCATCTGGCACTGAGCCATCCGAGCGCGGTGCAGGCGCTCGTTCTGATCGGGGCCACCGCCGGGATCGACGACGACGATGCACGGGCCGATCGCGCTGGGCAGGACCTCGAGAACGCTGCCAAGCTCGAGCACCTGGGCACCGAGGCCTTCGTCCGTGAATGGTTGGAGCAGCCGCTCTTCGCGACGCTGCCGGGATCGGCGCGCTTCGAGGCTGAACGCGGCACGAACGACGCATCTGGGTTGGCCGAGAGTCTGCGCAACTGCGGCACCGGGTCGATGGAATCCCTGTGGGCCCGCTTGGATCAGATCTCCTGCCCCGTTCTGATCATCAGCGGTGAGCTGGACTTGAAGTTCACCGAACTCGCAGCACTCATGGCTGAACGGATCGGCACCAACGCAAAGGCCGTGGTGGTGCCGGATGCGGGTCACTCGGTTCATCTTGAAAGGCCGGAAGCGTGCAGCGAATCAATCAGCGCGTTCTTGGCCGAGCTGTGAACCCGCCCGGGCGGACATGTTCGAGCCGCATGCGCCCGAGCCGGACGTATTCGAGTCGCACGCGCCCGAGCTGGAGGTATTCGAGTCCTACGCCCGAGCTGCCGGCTGATCAACTCCCGATAAGGAACCCGACCGCCAGCAGCACCGCGTAGAAGACCTGCACCAGTCCTGTCCGTGCCAGCACCGGAATCAGCTTCGGTCCCCTCCCACCTGAAAGAACCGTTGTGATGGGCTCCCGGGCTGGAACGACCGCCAGTAGCGCCAGGACGGCTACGGGACGGCCTCCCAGGCCCGCAAGGAGCGGCACGAGCACTATGGGCAGCACCACCAGCGCGACGTAGAGAAACCTTGTCGGACGCTCGCCTAGTCGGACCGCCAAGGTGCGCTTGCCGACCTCGGTGTCGCCCGGAATGTCGCGCAGGTTGTTCACCACGAGCAGCGCCGTTGCGAGCGATCCCATTGCAACTCCCGACCCGATCGCCAGCCATGAGACGTCCAACGTCTGGACGTAGAACGACCCGATCGTCGCGACCAGACCGAAGAAGACGAAGACGAAGACCTCGCCGAAGCCTGCGTATCCGTATGGACGACCGCCGCCTGTGTAGAACCATCCCGCTGCGATCGCCGCGACTCCCACGAAGACCAGGCGCCAGTCGACCCATATGACCAACGGCAGCCCGGACAGCGCTGTTAGCGCGAACATGACCAACATCGCTCGCTTGACCGCACCGGGAGAAGCCAATCCGTTGCCCACCAGTCGCGGGGGTCCGGTCCTGGCGGCCGGGTCGTCGGTTCCGCGAACGCCGTCGCTGTAATCGTTGGCGTAGTTGGTCGCTACCTGGACGAACAGCGCGACTCCCAGGGCGCAGAGGAAGACCCACAAACGGACGTCATGGTCGGGCTCGATTGCGGCTGCGGTGCCGACAAGAACCGGGGCCACGGCCGCGGGAAGGGTCCTTGGCCGTGCCCCCAGAATCCACTTTCTCCAGTTGGTCGGGGGCACGGCGGGTTGGTCCATCGGCGGGGATCCTACGGGTTGACGCCGCCTCGGTCCGTGACCGCAGATGACGGGGCTCCTCCCAACAAGTGGCAACCTTTAGGACGTGCCTGAGTTGATTGCACTTGATGTTCACGGCGGCGCGCAGTTTCTGGACTCGCTGAAGCGAATCTGGGATGGGGGCGACGCCGTGATGCCGCTCGACCTGTCCGGGCCCGACCCACACGTCGAGTCGGTGCTTGCCGCTATGCGTCCGAGCGCTGTCGTCGACTCCACCGGAGCACGTCATGAGAGGGACGGCGGTCTACCGGTAGAAACGGGCGACGCCTCCGTGATCACCACATCCGGCACAACCGGAACTCCGAAAGGCGTGATCCACACCCACGACGCGATCCGCGCTGCCGGTCGGATCACTTCGGCGGCGACGAGGCCCGGCGAATCGGATGCCTGGCTCGCCTGCTTGCCCCTGTCCCACGTGGGTGGCTTCTCGGTGGTGACCCGTGCGCTTGTTTCTGGTGCCGGACTGATCATCCACGACGGCTTCGACGCCGAGGCGACCGACGCGGCGGGACGGGACGGAGCGACACACGTCTCGCTGGTGCCAGCCGTGCTACCCCGAATCGACCCTGAGCCTTGGACGACGATCCTGCTCGGCGGATCGTCGATCCCGGTCAACCGACCACCGAATTCGATTGCGACATACGGGATGACAGAGACCTTCGGCGGCGTGGTCTACGAC
>JBATWQ010000232.1:0-14195 GCA_049672765.1 Microthrixaceae bacterium
CGTAGCTGGGTAGGCCACAGCCATGGAATCGGAAGACCAAGCCGGGGTTCCTCCGGTTCAACGGTCAGATGATTCCCTCAATGACGGCACGGATGCGCTGGGTAGATCTGACGGCAAAGTGACCGCATGCGGTCGCAATGCCGCGCGTGGCAGCACCGAACCAGATGATACAACCAAGGGTTGGACGCGCTTCGAATACGTACTCAGGGCCTTCGTCTACCTGGTCATATTCGGGGTTATAGCCCTCGCAGTGTCTGGGACGACCGGCCTCAAGACCCGCACAGCGAGCGCCTCCAATGATTCTTTGAAGATGACCGTTACATATGGACAGGTAACACGGCCGGGTATACCGACGCCTCTTGTCATCCGGGTGAGCTCAGCTACTGACGATCCACTACCCGCGCAGATCCATCTGGGCATCAACGAGTCCTATCTCGCCCTACTGGATGGCAATGGTCCCGAACCCGCACCTGACTCGGCGGGTTCGGTGGACGGAATGACCACCTGGACCTATTCAACAAATGGAGCCAGGACCTTCACCGTCGACCTGGGCGCGGACGTCGACACAAACGTCCATTCTGGGACAACCGGTTCTGCCCGTCTGACAGCTGAGGGCTCAAAGCCATTGAACGTCCGGTTTCGCACCTGGATCTGGCCCTGAAGAGGAAAAATGGAACTTGTAATCAGAGCAACAGTTGTCTATTGGTTCCTGTGGTTGGTCATCCGCGGTACCGGCAAGCGCTCGCTGTCCGAGTTGAGCCCCCTCGAGCTTGTAATTCTGGTTGTACTCGGCGACCTGGTACAGCAGGGAGTCACGCAGAAGGACGCGTCGGTCACCGGTGCCGTCATCGTGATCTCAACCTTCGTCGGCTGGATGATCGTCGCCGATCTGGTCACCCGACACTCCCACAGCGCAGACCGGGTTCTGTCCGGACGCCCGGTAATCGTGGTCCGCGACGGCGAGCCCCTCATGGACCGTCTATCCGAGGAGAGGATGGCGCTCGACGACCTCCTCGGAGCTGCCCGGGCGCAGGGATTCGCCAACCTCGACGAAATATCCTTCGGAGTGCTCGAAGACGACGGAAAGTTCAGCTTCGTGGCCAAGGCTGCGAAGAGGTCGCAGGGGGCACCTGACAGCGTCGCCGAGTAGCGACGGCCCATCAGGACCAACTTGGAGCGGACGACCGGGTTCGAACCGGCGACCTCAACCTTGGCAAGGTTGCGCTCTACCAACTGAGCTACGTCCGCGGAAGCCGGGTCAGCCTACCAGACCCGCGACACCCGGCAAATCGATGCCAAAGGGCCACTCCGCCTCTGGCTCGGGCCGCCTTTCGGCCCGTCAGCTGTCGGCGATGACGCGGATCTGTTCAGCCAGATCCATCGCGAGCGAGACCTCGGTGATCCCGTCAACCATCGACAGGCTCCAGTCGTTGGAGAAGCTCAACGCCGCAACGTTGCGGTCGTGGCGACCCCGAACCCTCAGTTCGGTGTCGATCTTGTAGGTGTCGACCACCGGCTGCCACCGTCGATCGTTCACCACCAGGACCCGACCGGCGGTCACGACCACCGCCGAAGGACGTCCCAGCATCTGTCCGGTGACGACTCCGAGGACCTCTTCACCTTCGTGAAGCAGTGCGCCGGCGACGGAAAGGGCGACGCTCGCCCTCTCCCGATCCTGGGGGTGGAGCTTCAGAATCGCCGCCTCGTAGCCTGGTGATTCTTCATCGCCGAGCAACTGGGCCTGATCTCGGTGCGAAAGGTAGGAGTCAGAAACGCCCTGGGCGCCGTAGGCACCCTCTGAGGCTTCCCAGAGGGGCTCCGATCTGAGCGGATCTCCGCCACGCCCGCGTGGGCTGGAAGGGCCATCGGTGGGTTCCCACAGTCCGCCCGAAGCCCCCGGTCCACCCGCTGGGGTGAAGTACGGCGCCCCAGTTCCCGCGAACGCGCTCGATGCGGCGCCGCCGAGGGTCCCGCCGCTGGAGAACAGCGAACTCGATATTCCACTGTGACCGGGAAAGCCGTCGTCGTCGATGACGTCGGGCTCATCCACGACGTCATCTCCGCGATCCACCGGCTCAGCTGTGAATATGGAGCCGACGCTGTCGGTGGCCGCACCGTCGGATTGTCCAACGTCGTCGTCCTGGTCGAAGTCGACCCAGTCATCGTCATCTTCCATGTCCGAGAAGTTGTCGGTCCCGTCGGCGTCCGTGTCCGTGCCATCGCCGGGCATGTCTATGATCTCGCCCTCAACCTCCTCGACGTCCTGGTCGTCATCCGGATATGGCTTTTCGAAACCACCCGGTGCCGAGGCGCTGAATGGAGGCTCCCCTTGGGCGGCAACCGCGTCGTCCGCCGGGTATCCATCGCCTCGGTAGCCCTGGTCGATCGCCGCGCTGTCTGCCGGCTCGGAGATGGGTTCCCCCACGCCTGCCGGTGAGCTATCCGACCCTTCGGCGGCTTCAGCCTCGACGGGATCGTCGGAAGGTTCCCGCTCCTCGTCGCTCCGGTGCTTTGCGGACACCGACCACAAGCCTTCGGCGCCACGATGGACACCGGATGGAACAACTTCTGCGTTGTCCGTGGCGCTCATTGAAAACAGGCCGTTTGACGCTGCGTCATCGAGATCCTCGGCATTGTCCACTGCAGGTCCTTCCACTGCGCAATTACTGCCGGAAACAGGCACCGGTTCTCCCAGAGGCTAACGGTAGGTGAGTGATTCTGGTGCAAGAATCAGGGTCGGCCTGAGAGTTTCTACCGCTCCGGAGAGACGCTGCCTGCGAGCTCCTACCGCTCCGACACCACGCTGACGGAGGCGATCCGGGGCAGCCAATGGAAGCTGGTCCACGGGGCCCCAACGGTTCCGGCATCTAGACCTGGGGTTCGCCACCGCGGGGTGACCGCCTGTTGGTCGCGGCCCCCTTCTCGGTCGGGCGGGTGACCCGCCAGTAGATGACCGTGACTATCAGAATGATGACGGCGAGCCCGACGAGGGCTCCGATGACCATGGACAGTTGTGCATCGGCGTCATCCCCACCGATGGCAAGAATGCCGCCGCCGGACACCAGTGCCGGCACCCCGGCAATCGCCTGCAGAAGGTGCTCGCCGTTCACTTTCCGGCCGCCGTGTCTAGGGCCTGGAAGACGTCTGCGATTACATCACCTGTGTCCTCGAGTCCCGCGGAAATCCTGACGGTCCCCGGACCTATGCCTGCGTGGAGCAGTTCCTCCGGCAGCAGGTTGACGTGCGTGGTCGACGCCGGGTGGGTGACCAGCGTTTCGGGTCCGCCCAGCGACGACGCCAACTGACAGATCTTGGTGGCTTCGACGAAACATGCTCCGGCCCCGAGACCACCGACAAGGTCGAAGGTCAATAGCCCACCCGAGAGCTTCATCTGCGACCTGGCCAGTTCGTACTGCGGATGGGATCTCAGGCTCGGGTGACGCACAGCGGTAACACGGGGGTCCGCTTCCAGTGCCGCGGCCAGAGCCTCCGCGGTGGCGGTCTGCTGACGAAGGCGGACACCCAGAGTCCGCAATCCTCGCAGACCACCGATCGCGTCGAACGGGCTCGCGTTTGCGCCCTGGAGCACGGCGAAGCCCCAGATCCAGTCCATCAATTCACGGCTACCGGCGACGACCCCGAGGGTCACATCGTTGTGCCCACTGATCGCCTTGGTTGCGGAGTGAACGACCAGGTCCACTCCGAAGTCGAGCGGGCGCTGGGCCAGTGGCGTGGCGAAGGTCGAGTCGACGACCTTCATAGGCCCTTTGATGGCTCCCAGTTCGGCCATGTCGACCAGATCGAGGCGTGGGTTTGCCGGGGTCTCGGCCAGCAGCAGCATCGTCCGCCCTGGAATTACCGCCTCGCGCCACGCATCGGGATCGGCGCAGTCGACGAAAGTGACGTCGATTCCGAAGCGGGGACACACCGACTGCAACAGCATCTGGGTGCCGGCATAGAGCTGGTGTTGGCTGACTATGTGGTCACCCTTGGAACACAGGCCGAGAACTATTGCGGCGATGGCACCCATCCCCGAGCTGAACGCCCTGGCGGCTTCGGCGCCCTCGAGCTCGGCGATTGCCTCCTCGAAGGCGTTGATCGTCGGATTGCCGTATCGGCTGTAGAAGGTCGCAGCTCCGACAGAGGTGGCCATTCTTCGTCCGTCCGCCACGGTTGGCGTGATGAACGTCGATGTCGCCCACAGCACCGGAGCCAGCGCCGGACCGTTGGCGCTGCGCCCGGCACGGATGGCGACGGTGTCCGGATGGAATACCGGGGTCCCTTCGGTGCCTTGGGGCGATTCTGATTCGCTGGTCATCTGATTTCCTCCAGGAACTTCCTGACCTTCGGCGCCATTTGTGCCGTTTCGATCAGGAAACCGTCGTGTCCGTGTGGGGAGTCGATTTCGACAAGGTCACCGATGCCCCCTGCCGCTACCAGACCCTCGTGAAGCTCCATCTGTTGCACCGGCGGGTACAGCGAATCCGACCGGACCGTGACAACCAGCATCGGTCCCGCAATCCGCTGGAGGGCGTTGTCGATACCGCCCCTTCCACGGCCGAGGTCGTGGAGGTCCATCGCCCGGTTCAGGCGCAGATAGCTGTTCGCGTCGAAGCGTTGCACCAGTTTCGCCCCGTGGTACTCCAGGTATCCCTCGACGTCGAAAAGCGTTCCGACCCCGAAGTCCAGCGGGCGGATAAGCGTCCGACCGAATCGCTCGGTGAACACCTCGTCGCTGCGATAGGTGACCTGGGCGATCATCCGAGCCAGTTCCAGGCCACGATGAGGACCGCTGCCCGGATCGGCGTCGTAGTAGTCGCCCCCCCTGAAGCCCGGATCGGACTCGATAACGCCGCGGCCGATGTGGCTCCACGCGATCTGCTGGGCCGAGGCCTGGGCCGTGGACGATGCAACCACCGTGGACCTGACCCTTTCGGGATACATCGTCGCCCATTCCAACGCCTGCATGCCGCCCATCGAACCGCCGATGACGCACTTCCAGGCCTGGATACCCAACTGGTCGCTGAGCGCCGCCTGGGTCCGCACGATGTCGCGGATCGAGATCATCGGAAACTGCGAGCCGTAGGGCTTGCCCGTGGCCGGATCGTTCGAGGCCGGCCCGGTCGAGCCCTGACAGCCGCCCAGGACGTTCACGCAGACCACGAAATGGCTGTCGGTGTCTATCGCCCGTCCGGGTCCGATCAGTGCGTCCCACCATCCGGGGGCCGGATGGCCGGGGCCGGCTCGTCCGGCCGCGTGGCTGTCCCCGGTCAGCGCGTGGCAGATGAGGACGGCATTCGACTGATCCTCGTTGAGTGTTCCCCACTGTTCATGGGCAAGCTCGATATGGTCCAGATAGCCGCCGCCCTCGAGAGGGAACCGGCGCTCTCCGACGACCGTTGTGATTCGCCGGCCACCTAGCGGACTGCCCGGCTTCCATGCTCCGGTGACGGGCGCCAGATCCGGCGGATCACCGGGCTGCCAGCCGTCGGCCCTGGGGGTCGTCAGGCCGGGAGCGGTGTCCTGGATCCTGTTGTCATCGCCTTGGTCACTCACGGTTTCACCGCCTCACAGATGCTGTCGTAGCAGCCGGGCAACCCGGACCGGGCACTTGCGCGTCCGGTGCGAACTGATCGGATGGGACATCGATCGTGGACCTGTGACACGGCATTCGAGGACTGACCGGGGTACCGGTCGGTTGGACACATATTGCTGACCGGCGTCGGTCTGCCACATCCCTGCCGAAGCAGGAAGGCACCTTGGGTGTCCGTCCCAGGTTGCCGGACCACGAGGGCCACTCCTGATGATCTGACAATGTCACACGATCTTGGTCCCCCGGGTCAAGCAGGATGCGACGGCGAGGCCCAGCCACCAGTCGAGCAGACCGCTCGAGGGATCCAGCCGGTGGGCGCGACACATCGAAATTCCAAGTTCCGCCAGCGCGTCTGCACGGTCGACCGGGTCCGCCTCTGCGACCCTGCGTGCTGCGATTGCACCGGCTTCCCACCATGCAATGTCGATCGGCAGTTCTAGATCCAGTACTGAGCGTGCCGAGATCCTGAGCGATCCCCCTGAGAGCCCGGTACCAAGATGGCGACCGAGAGCATCCGCCGCGACCGAAGGTGCGCTCAACGCCGCGACCAGCCACCAGAGGTCGATTTCTGAGTGACTCGGGTTGCCCAGCGAACCGGTTAGGGTCCGCTGCCAGTCCCGGAGGGGTTCCACGCTGATCACAGGCGTGACTGGAACACAGTCACCGTCCTGATCGACTGCAGCTTCGATGATCCGAGTCTGAGTGGCGACGAGGACCTTGGGAACCATTCGGTCGGACGCCCAACGGTGCACCGGAGCGCTCGCGGCCTGCAGCGCAGCCATGTCCAGTTGGGGCGCGAGCCGACTCACACCGCCGAGGCGCCGGGGCCTCATCCCCCACGTCAGGTGGCAGGGGTCGATCATGCCGACGGTGATCAGACGAGGTCTCACGGGACCACAACTATTCGGGGCTTGCTCGGAGTCCCCGCGATTCAATACTTCATCTCGGTCGGTGCCCGCTCCATTCGACGGATCATCCACACACGCACCGGCCAACGCGTAGAACTCGTCACGAAATCCTGCGGTTGCGCCCGCGATGTCCCCGACCCTCATTCCTCCGGTCCGCCCTACGACCGGCAGACCGACCGCACGGGCGAAGATTGGACCCCAGGACTCTGTCGGATTCGGCCGCAGGACCCGGGTGTGCACGGCCTTGCCTATCCCGTCGCCATCCCCACCCCACATGACCTCGACGTCATTCGCCTCTTCGCCTTCGCTTTCGGTGGCACCAACCACGTCGGCGCCACCAACCGCCCCGTCAGCGCTACCAACCGCCCCGTCGCCGCTACCCGCGTCGGCATTACCTGGCCCGGCGCCTCTCCGGCCGAGACCCCTTCGGTCGGCTCGGGAAGTTCTGGCCTCCGGTGCCCGCACCGTTACCGCGCAGACTCTGACGGCTGCGTCGAAGAAACTCGCGTCGCTGGACCAGACTTCGAGCAGCGATGTCGATTCCAACAAGGTGTCCCGAACCCCGGTCGTGTCCCTGGACGAAAGGAACGACTGGGGTTGGATCATCGTCAACACTCCCCCGTCGGCGAGCATTTGGACCGATCCGAGCAGAATCAAGGAAGCGGTGTCGGAGTATGCGCCCACCGCACCGAAACGCTCTCGGATCGCTGCGGAGGTAGTGGACGAACGGGTCGTCCGGGAGCGGAGCTGGTTGAGAAACGGCGGATTGCCGACAACCAGGTCGAAGCTGTTCGGTTCCCTCCAGGCGTCGGGGACGCCGGCAAGAAAGTCCGCCTGGATCAGTCCGGGAACCGAGATGTCCTGACAATCCCGACCTATTCGTTCCTTCGCCCAGCCGACCAGAAGCCGTCGGGCCAATCTGAGCGCCTCGCCGTCAATGTCCGCGCCGTGGAGTCTTTCCTGGAGAATCTCGACAGGATCGACGCCACGCTCGGCAAGGACTTCTGCGGCCGCGAGGAGGAAAATCCCCCCGCCGCAGGTCGGGTCACACACATTCAGGGGGGGACGATCGAAACGCCCCATCGCCCGACCGACGAGAAACCTTGCCAGCTCAAGTGGCGTGTAGTGGACGCCCCGCCGCTTTCGGTCATCGGTATGGAGCGAGGCCTCATACTGGGCGACCTCGCGGCGGGCCAGGTCACCAATATCGACCTGTTGGTCAGGCGGACGTCCGGTCAACGGCTGACTACTGGGCGGACGGATCCCACTTGACCAGGTCTCCGAGGCGGGGATCGTTGGAGAACATCTCAACGATCGGGATGTCGAGTCCGAGTCGCTTCTGGAGACGCTTGACCTCTAGTTCCTGGTTCCACATCACCAATGAGACCACCAGACCCGATTCGCCGGCCCGGGCGGTTCGGCCAGATCTATGCAAGTAGCTCTTGTGGTCAGAAGGCGGGTCGTAGTGGATGACGGTGTCGACTTCGTCGACGTGGATTCCACGGGCCGCGACGTCGGTCGCCACAAGCGCATCCAACTTGCCAGACGAGAACGAGGCGAGAGCCTTCTCACGCATGTTCTGGCGCAGGTCGCCGTGGATCGGGCCTGCCGAAACGCCAAGGTCGGTCAACCGGTCGACCAGACGATCGGCACCGTGTTTGGTGTTGGAGAAGATCATCGTGCGCCTGCCGGCCTTGACGATCGCGGCCGCTACTTTGGCCTTGTCCATTTCATGGACCGTTATGAACCGGTGGGTCATCTGCTCGACGGTCACACCCTTGGATTCGACGATGTGTCGTGACGGGTCGTGCTGATATCGCCTGACCAGGCTGTCGACCGCGCCGTCGAGGGTCGCCGAGAAGAGCAGGGTCTGACGCCCGTCCTTGACGTTGCGGAGGATCCACTCGACCTGCGGGAGGAAACCCATGTCTGCCATGCGGTCCGCCTCGTCGATTATGACGTGGGTGACGTCATCGACCAACAGGTCGCCGCGTTCGATCAGGTCGATCGCCCTTCCAGGGGTACAGATCGCCAGATCCACACCCGACTTGAGGGCCTTGATCTGCTTGTCGATCGGGTCGCCGCCGTAGATCGCGACGATTCTCACGCCACGGGCATGGGCCAGTGGGAGCAACTCGTCGCGGACCTGGGTCGCCAGCTCGCGGGTCGGGACCAGAGCGATTCCGGTCGGTCTGCCGGGCTTGGCCCTGGGAAGGATCTGCAGCATCGGCAGACCGAACGCCAGCGTCTTACCCGATCCCGTCTTCGCCTTCCCACAGACGTCCCGACCGGCAAGGATGTCGGGGATCGTCATTTCCTGAATGGGGAAAGCCGTAGCAATTCCCTTTTCGGCAAGTGCGTGGCAAATGTCGTCAGCTACGCCGAGTTCTTGAAAGGTCTTCGTCATGTCCTCTTCAGAGTGTTCGTATTGTTCGTGAGGCTACCGTTCAATCACCGTTGGCCCGTAGTCGAAGCTTGGAACCAACATGACTGATCACCCATTTTCACGCACCACCGCTGCAATCGCGGACCGCCTGGACGAGACCGCGAGCTGGTCGTCGGGTTCCACCGCTGCCGCCGTCTTCGACCGCGACGGGGTAGTCGCAACCCACGGAATTCAGGGATTGAGCTTCGCCCTCGCGTCAATCACGAAGCTCGTCACCGCCCTGACGACGCTGGTGGCGGTCGAAGAAGGCACCGTGTCGCTGAGCGAACCTCTCGGCCCTGATGGTTCGACGGTCCGACACGTTCTGGCCCACGCCGGCGGGTTCTCGTTCGACGGCCCAGAGATCATTGCCAAGCCCGGTACCAGGCGCATCTACTCCAACACCGGCTACGAGGTCCTGGCCGAACACCTGGCCAAACGCGCGGGAATCCCGTTCATCGAGTACATGCGTGAAGCGGTTCTTATGCCCCTCGGGATGAAATCCACGACGATGACCGGCACACCCGCAGCAGGTTTGGATTCCACGATCCTCGACGTGTGCCGACTCGGCGGTGAGTTGATGCACCCGACGCTGATCGACGTCTCGACCTGGCAGGACGCGATAAGTGTCCAGTTCCCGGAACTGTCAGGGATCTTGCCCGGATGGGGCCTACAGGAGCCGTGCGCCTGGGGCCTGGGTCCCGAGTTGAAGGGGAACAAAGATCCCCATTGGATGGGATCGGACGCCCCGCCATGGACGCTGGGGCACTTCGGTGGCTCAGGAACCTTCTTGTGGGTCGATCCCGTCGCCGGCATCGGTTGCGCCGTGCTCACCGAGCACGCTTTCGATGAGTGGGCCGTCCGCGTCTGGCCCGACTTCTCGGACAAGATCCGTGCTCTCATGGTCGCCGGCAGCTGAGCCTGCACCCTGCACGCTTCCAGCCGCCGGGTCTGAGCTGCCCGGGTCTGCCGTGGCTGGGTCTGCCGTGGCTGGGTCTGCCGTGGCTGGGTCCGAGAAGTCGGTTTCAGGCTTGGCTGCCAGATTTCCCTGAGGATCGCCTCCTGCCCGCAGTTCGTCGGTCGCCGCCCGGTCGATCGGACTTCCGCGCCAGAACAGCCAGAGCAGGCCACCGATGACCGCCAGGCCAGATGTCCAGGTGTTGACCCGGAGCCCGAGAATTTCGTTTGCGACGTCGATCCGGAGCGATTCGACCCAGAGCCTACCCAGGCCGTAGCCGAGGATGTAGACCGCGAACCAGCGACCGGGTTTGAGCACCACCCTGCGGCTTAGCAGCACGATCAGTCCGGCCAGGGAGAAGTTCCAGAGTGACTCGTAGAGGAACGTCGGGTGGAACAGGGTGTCCGGCGGAGGGAGTCTCCCTCCAGGGAAGTACTTCGGAACTCGGTCGACCTCGAGCCCCCAGGGCAGGTTCGTTGGCCCCCCGAACAGCTCCTGGTTGAAATAGTTGCCGAAGCGACCGATGGCCTGAGCGATAGGGAGCGCAGGCGCCGTCACATCCGCCATCAGCCGCCAGTTCATCTTGTAGAGGCGGGCCATGAACAGCGCGGCCAATGCCCCGGCCAGAACTCCCCCCGGGATACCCAGCCCCCCGTTCCAGATGTAGAAGGCGTTGGGCCACCAGCGCCCGTTGGAGTAGAGATCAGGGAAGTCCGTGATGACGTGGTAGAGACGAGCACCCAGGAGCCCGGCGGGTATAGCGATGATCGCCACCGAAGTGATGTCGTCGGGGTCTCCGCCCAGCTTTCCCCACCGTCTGCGGGCCAGCGATACCGAGGCCACGACGCCGAGCGCTATGCACAGTCCGTAGATGTGCAGGCTCAACGGGCCGATGGACAACAAGTTGCTGGGCGGGGCGGGAATGCTCGATAGCAGCGTCAACATCAGGAACCTCAGTTACCGTCAACCGTTGTCGACGTGGCCACGTCCTCGCTGGGACGGTCATCAGCATATGCAGAGGACCGTGACCCCGGCGGCGCCGAAGCGTCGATCAGTCCCTGGTCACTTCCGGGTACAGAAAGGTCGGGCCAATTCAGGTCGTTGGCATTGATACAGACCTGGGAACCGGTCGAAAGCGCCGACGCGAGTGCGGCATCGGAGGCGAATGGATTGACCGCCTCGCCGAAGATCCACGCCTTGACGAACTGCGGCAGGAGACCCTTTGTGGAAATGACCTGACTGAGACAGGTGGCCGCACGGGTACGGATCCGGCCGTCGCCGAAGAGAAGCGCTGCCAGCGCCTCTTGCATGTCGACGCAGCGACTGAATTCCTCGACCACCGCATCGCGTTCTTCGGTCGTGAGCGCCACGTCATTGAGCGACGCTCCCGGGGTGTCGACCCTGTAGCCGAGATCAGAGATGCGCTGCGCGCCGATTCGATCAACGATCGCAGTGGCAGCGCACTTGGCCTCCTTCTTGCTGGGAGACCAGTAGTCCGGATCGAGTGGGGCCACCGCGAAGTCATAGATGAGACCGTCGATCAACAGCGCTTTGGGGACATTCGTGGTTGGAAAGACCGGCGGTTTGGCAGCGCCCTCGATCAGGTGGGTTGCTCCCTTGACCGTCGAGGTGTCACTGGTACGCCTCGGAACACAGGACGTGACGAGGCCAGCGACGACAAACGTGGCGACGAGCACAGCCATCAGTGGACGTCGCGAGTTCCGTCGAAAACTCATGGGCGCGAGGGTAGCGCCGCGTCGAGACATTCCATCCAGCGGCCAACCGTGGTCTCGGGGGCGAACCGCTCTGCCCCGCCGCCCGAGGCGCCGCCCGAGGCACTATCCGAAGCATCCTCGGACCCGCCGGCGACGCCGCCTACCGCTGGGCCAGTCGCGCTAATCGCTTGGACGTCACCCAGATCGGGGACGAGTTGCCTCACAGCGATGCGCTCAGATTCGGAGGTCACCACTACCGAAACCGCGCTGCGCAGCAGAAACAGGTCGAGTCTCGAGATACGACCCGCCCCGGTCCACCGGGCTGGTTCGGACGAGAGGGCAAGCACCCGCTTGGGTACCCGGCCTGCCGCCCTGGCGACGCCGGCGGTCCCCATGCCACGCAGGAGGACGACATCTGCCCAGGCCTGCTCGGTTATGAACTGCCCGACTGCCGTGAAGGAACGACGGTTTGGCGCCATTACGGGAATGGTTGCCGCCAGCTCTGACTGTCTTCCCGGCGCGAGCGCCAGAGTTCTCACCGCCCAGCCGCGGGCTGTCAAGGACTGGTGCAGTTGGAGTGCATCGAGGTTCTCATCAGATGCCCGGGTATCAACGAGCACCTGGAGCAACCGGGTTGGGCCGACCTTGTTCAAGACATTCGGTCGAGGTGAGCAGCCAGATCCCTCGGATCAGGCGAGCTGGGCTTCGACCTTGGCCAGGGCGTCGTCCTCGCTGACGTCGAGTGCGAAGCTGAGCTCGGAGACGAGCACACTGCGGGCCTTGACGAACATCGACTTCTCACCGGCGGAGAGACCCTTGGACTGGTCACGCAACGCCAGGTTACGGACGACCTCGGCGACCTGGTACACGTCGCCCGACTTCAGCTTCTCCTGATGGTTCTTGAAGCGTCGACTCCAGTTTGCAGGCTCGCGGATGTCCTTCTTGGCCAGAAGCTCGAACAGGTCCTGGACCTCTTCGGATCCGATCGGGGGGCGCATGCCGACATCGTCGGCCTTGTCCACCGGGACCGAGAGGGTCAACTCGCCGTGGGCCATTTCGAGCACCAGGTATTCCTTGGTGCCACCATCAATCTTGCGCTTCTCGCGCTTGACGATAATTGCAGCCCCGTGGTGCGGGTAAACAACACGGTCACCAACGTCAAATGCCACTGTCGATCCCTCACAACTGATTTCGTGGATGCAGATTCGAGCCCCGCCGTCTGCCTGGAGCGGATTCGGGGGACGGACAATCCTACCAGAGCTGGTCAGCCTGTCAGACCGGCGCTGCTCTCACGGGCGGCGGAGGCCAGAAGCGGCTGGGTCAACAGCCACTCGGGATCTCCCGGGACGCTCGGATATACGCCTTCGGCATCGGGCCACAGCAGCTGGATGGTCTCTGGCCAACGCTGTCCCCAACCCAGCATGACCTCGCGTCCGAGATCGAACCACGCGCCCTGGGCAAGCCAAAGCTTATCGACGGTACAGGTTTCCAGAACAAGCGAGTCCGACGCTTCGATCCGGGAGCCCGCGGCGATCTCCAGGCCTTCGCCGACTGCCCGGCCGAGCATGTCGACGACCACTCCGGCCAGCGAGGCCTCGAGTCCGACTATCAGGAGTTCGGGGTGGCCATATGAGAGGGACAACCCGATGGAGTATGCCCAATCACACGAGGACTGATCTGCGACGAGGGCCGCAACGTTGAATTCCCCGTCCCGGATGTCGCTCCGGAGCTGCTCGATGACCTCTGAAGTTCCCACACCATCATGGATAGAGGCTCACGACCCAGGTTCCATGGGCCCTTCGATTCATCGATAGAGGGCCTAAGTCTCATTGGCTGCGAACCTCAGGTAATTTCAAGCATGTTCATTCGCAAAACTAATTGCCCACTCAATGAGCCCACCGATATTTACGGTTGAACTTCTGGTCCGGCCTGGGGCGAGTCGACGGGCATGGTGGCGCGGAACCGTGACACGGTGCCCAGACCGTGAACGTCTACTTCGACAGGGTTGAAACCCGCCGTGCTGAGACCGTCAGCGAGTGCGTTGGCCTTGAGAAATCGATGCCGATACTGCTCCGAGTGGTGGACACCCGACGTGAGGCGCTGGGCAAGGTCGTAGCCGAGAAAGACGCCGCCTGGACGCAGCACCCGGGCGATCTGGGCCAGCGCCTCCTGCCATGCGATGACGTGGTGCAACATCAGCAGACTCACCACTGCGTCGAAGCGGTTGTCGTCGAACGGCAGCGCCGTGGCGTCGGCCTCGGTCACAATGACGCGCTGCCCATGGGAGGCCAGGCGGCGTCGGGCAGAGATGATCATCGCCGGATCGATATCCGTAGCTGTCAACTGCGCCTTTGGATATCGCTCGAGTAGCAACTGTGCGTTCGCGCCGGCGCCACAGCCGATCTCGAGTACCTCTCCGGCCAGTTCTATGTTCCCCACAACACGGGGTAACACCAGGCGTTTCGTTATCGCACGCCAAGGAGCGCTACAGCAGGCTGCCCGTTCGATGGGCGACATCACCGTCATGTTTCAACCACTCCGTCCAAAGCCTTGGAGTGTCAACTTACTGGGGACGTACAGCTATTCGAAGTGGTCA
>JBATWQ010000233.1:0-11263 GCA_049672765.1 Microthrixaceae bacterium
GGACACAACCGCTCCGGACCGGTTTCCCGACCCGGTCATTGCCGGCGCCGGGACAGCTCGACCCGCACGCTGGTCCCGGGTCCTGATCAAGCTTTCCGGCGAGGCGTTCGCCGGGGAGCAGGGCTTCGGAATCGACGGTGACGTGGTCACCAGACTCGCAGCCGAGATCGTCGAGGCGAAGGCCCAGTACAACGTCGACATTGCGATCGTCGTCGGCGGCGGAAATATCTGGCGCGGCATGACTGGCGAAGGCGCTGGCATGGACCGCGCCCAGGCCGACTACATGGGCATGCTCGCCACAGTCATCAACGCCCTCGGTCTCCAGGAGACGCTCGAGCGGCTCGGTCAGCCGACAAGGGTCCAGACGGCAATCCAGATGTCCGAGGTCGCAGAGCCCTACATCCGGCGCCGGGCGATCCGCCACCTCGAGAAGGGCCGCGTCGTCATCTTCGCGGCCGGCACCGGAAACCCGTATTTCACCACGGACACCACAGCGGCCCTGCGTGCGGTCGAGATCGGCGCCGACGTGATCCTCATGGGTAAGAACGGGACCGACGGCGTGTACACCGGTGACCCGCGCACCGATCCGAACGCAACCCTCCTCACCGAGATCTCCTATATCGAGGTCCTCAACCGGGGTCTGAAGGTGATGGACTCCACAGCCATCACGCTGTGCATGGACAACCACCTTCCGATCTGTGTGTTCGACTTGATGGGAGACAACATCGGTGACCTGCTCGCCGGTGAACCACTCGGGACCGTGGTTTCCTGATTTTCGTCCCCCGGGCCGGCCAAATCGCTGCGTCCGGTCTCCCGCTCTGCCGGACGTCAGTTTGACGACCCCGGCTGAGACCGCATGTCGCGCGAGGGGCGCCAGGGTATGAAAGGCTTTAAGGATGAGTGACGACCTGATCGAAGTGGCGCGCGAAACCGCCGATGATCGCATGACCAGGGCGGTCGCCCGGGCCCGTGCCGAGTTTGCCGGGGTGCGGACCGGACGAGCCACCCCTGCATTGGTTGAGCGGATACCGGTCGAGTACTACGGGTCCACCGTCCCACTCCAACAGCTGGCCAGCTTCTCGGTTCCCGAGGCGAGGATGTTGCTGGTCACCCCGTTCGACAAGGGTTCGATGTCAGCCATCGAGAAGTCGATCCAGAATTCCAACCTGGGCCTCAATCCTTCCAATGACGGAATCACGATTCGTCTCATGTTCCCGCCCCTCACCGAGGAGCGTCGCAAGGAGTTCGTGAAGGTCATCCGCTCCAAGGCCGAAGAGGGCCGGACCGTTGTCCGCGCCGCAAGGCGGGATGCACGCAAAGAACTAGAGGTCCTCGAGAAGGACGGCGACATCTCTTCCGATGACCTGCACCGGGCGGAGGCAGAGCTTGATCGACTGACCAAGCAGTACGAAGCCGAAATCGATGAGGCAGTCTCGGTGAAGACAGTCGAATTGATGGAGGGATGACCCCAGCCCAAATGGTGGCTCCGATGTGGTCGATCGAGACCAGTTCGAACTCGCCGCTCACCCGCCCTGGAGGAGATCGATGACCGACCAAGACGACTACGACGAGAAGCGAACCGAAGGTGTGCGAATCATCGGTGCCCAAGAGGCGGCCGAGGCGGCCGGGCGACCCGACGTGGTACGTCGCCGGCGCCGCTCCGAGAAGCGCTTCGGTGACCGACCCGACAAGCCCGAAGTCGACTCCGATCTCCCCAAGATCAGAATTTCGACGACAGAGACCGACCGGACACGTGGCGACGACAGGGGCTCGGCTCCGCTGGTTCGTCCCGGCTCCGCGGGCCCAGAACCCGATTGGGCCGATCCGAACTGGAGCGATTCAGACCCCGATGACGCCGAGACTTCTGAAGAGCTCAGAACCTATGGGCCGATCGATGATGACGGCGAGCGCATCAACGTTGGGCACGCCCGGATAATCCCCGCTGAGACGACAGGCGACGACACCGAAATGTCCTACGACGACGGGGCTGACAGCGACCCGATCGCTGATGCCGATGACGATCTGTACGGCTCCCGAGGCCGCGCCGAAGATGACCTTTACCGCTCCGGTGGTGGTGCCGATGACGACTTCTACGGCACGTCCTCTGGCCCGGCCGGATCAGGCGCTTTCGGCGGCGACGATCCCTACTCGTCGCGCTCGTCGTTGGGTGATTGGGGCGAAGGGGACGCCACCGAGGCCTGGGACGAATCTCCGGCGTACGGTTCGACATCCGCAGCGGGGACGCCCGGCGCAGGGACATCTGGCGCGGGGACGTCTGGCGCGGGGATGTCCGGCGACCAGGACGCGAACGACGATTGGGCCCGCGAGCAGCCGGCGGTCGAGTACTCCGACGACGACTCATTCGTGTTGCCCCACTGGACCGAACCGCCCACCGGGCAGGTCCCAAAGGTCGTAATCGGGGATGCGGGCGGCGAGCCCACCGGTTCTGTCGATTACGTGTCCCAGCCGCGCTGGCGGGGCGAGGGAGAGCGGAGCTCTGCCACCGACTTCGGCGATCTGCTCGATGACGGACCGCGACTTGGCGCGCTGGGCGGTGAAGCCGACGAGGACTATGCGGACAACGACTTCTTCGCCCCGGAGCACTTCGGATCCGGCTCCGCCGACGACGCCGAATACGACGATTACGTCGACGACGGCTACGAGGACGACTACGACGACGATCTGGATGATGACCGTCAGCGGCCCCGCCCGGAGCGTCGCGGTGACGGCGAGTTGGGGTCGAGCGCCGGCTCTGGCGGCGGCGAACGCAACCTGGTGACGGCGGCGCTGGTCGGCGTAGGCCTGGTCGTCCTCGGACTGGTCTGTTTCAAGCTGGGCGCGTTCACCACGGCGTTGCTCGTAACAGCGGTGCTCACCTACGCCGCGGTCGAGTTCTTCACCGCAGTCCGGGAAGCCGGCTACAACACGGCGACCCTGCTGGGGGTCCCTGCGGTTGCGGGCGTGGTCTTCGCCACATACACCTCGGGCCTCGAGGCGTACCCGGTCGTAATCGGTCTGACGATCCTCGCCGGGCTTCTCTGGTACCTGTGGGTTGCACCCGGTGAACGGGCGGTGGTCAACCTCGGTGTGACACTGCTCGGAGTGTTGTGGATCGGGTTCCTCGGCTCGTTCGCAACATTGTTCCTAGGAATCGGGCGCGACCTGATGGACCTGCAGCCGTCGCTCAAATCGAACCCGGGAATCGGCGTGCTCATCGCAGCGGTGATCGTCGCGGTCAGCCACGATGTCGGGGCCTACTTCATCGGTCGGCAGTTCGGCTCCACGCCACTGTCGATGGCCAGCCCGAACAAGACCCAAGAGGGCCTGATCGGCGGCGTTCTCACCGCGTTCGTGGTGAACGTCTTGGGTGTCGGCGTCGGCAAGATCAATCCCATCGGCGACAGCTTGTCGAGAACCGTCATCTTCGCGGTTCTCTGCTCGCTCGTGGCTCCCCTCGGAGACCTCTGTGAGTCAGCGATCAAGCGGGACCTCAAGGTCAAGGACATGGGCTCGCTGCTGCCAGGCCACGGGGGCGTTCTCGACCGATTCGACGCCCTCCTCTTCGTGCTCCCAACCGCGTACTTCTTGACGACGCTGCTGGGCGTCTGGACCCTCACCCCCTGAAGTTGCGCCCCACAGCCGTCACGCAAACTCGTCCGGTGATTCCTGAGAAGTCCGTGGCGCTGTGGTACCGAGCGTCCCGGCCATCGGTAGCATTGACCTGAATGAGGAAAACGGTCGCCGTTCTCGGCTCAACGGGGTCGATCGGGACCCAGACACTCGAAGTCATGTCCGAACAGGCCGACCGCTTCGAGCTTGTTTCTCTAGGAGCCGGGTCATCCGTGCAGGAACTCGCCGCCCAGGCGGTGAAGTTCGGGCCCAAGGTCGTGGCCCTCGCCGACGAATCAAAGGCGGCCGAGTTGGCCGCGATGTTGCCCCCCGGAATCGAGATCGAAGTCGGCCCGGACGCGATGGCGACACTTGCGGGCGATGCCGACGTGGTCGTCAACGGCGTTGTCGGCTTTGCCGGGTTGCCGGTGAGTCTGGCTGCGCTCGAGAACGGCCGCCGACTCGCGCTGGCCAATAAGGAGTCGCTAATCGCAGCAGGCCCCGTCATGCGTCGTGCCCGGTCAACGCCCGGCGCCGAGTTGGTGCCGGTGGACAGCGAGCACTGCGCGGTCCACATGTGTCTGCGGGCGGGTGAAGGAACTCGCCGCCTCAGCAGGGTCGTCCTGACCGCATCCGGCGGGCCGTTCCGCGGTCGAACCAGTGAGAGCCTCGAGTCGGTAACCGTCGCCGACGCCTTGGCACACCCCACCTGGAGCATGGGTCCAAAGATCACCATCGACTCCTCGACCCTCATGAACAAGGGGCTCGAGGTCATCGAGGCGCACGAACTGTTCGACGTCGACTACGACGACATCGACGTGGTCGTACACCCACAGTCGATCGTCCACTCGATGGCCGAGTTCACCGACGGCGCCACGATCGCGCAGCTGTCGATGCCGGACATGCGCCTGCCAATCGGATACGCGCTGGCATTCCCGGACAGGATCGACACACCGTTCGGGCGCATGGACTGGACGCAGTCATCGACACTCACCTTCGAGCCGCCCGACCGGACGACGTTCCGCTGTCTGGACCTGGCCTTCTCGGCCGGTCGGTCTGGTGAAACCGCTCCGGCGTGGATGTCTGCGGCCAACGAGGTGGCGGTCGACGCGTTCCTGGCCGGGCGTATCAACTGGCGAGCCATCGCCGACCTTGTCGAAGCGTCGCTCGAACAGTGGAGCGGAATCGCTGCGGAGTCTCTCGTTGCGGTTCTCGCGGCCGACGCAGAAGCCCGGGCAGTAGCCCGCCGACTTCTAGAAACAGGTCGGTTCGATCTGACCGACAGCCCCTCGACAACCCAAACCAACGGGAGCGGTTCGTGACCATCGAAGCTCATCCGGGCGAAGACGCGCCGGCTGATCAGGGCGGTAAGCGGTCGGCCGCTTCGAGGGCGTTTACCGGACCGAACGCGTCTGCAACTTCCACACCGGACGGTTCGCCCGACGAAGGTTCACGTTTCTACCGGATACTCCGCCTGGTCATCCTGGTTGGGCTCATCGTCGCCCTCGGGGTCACCCAGGGCGTGTCGATGCTCATCGTCGTTGCGGCGATCGTCGTCATGATCTTCCTGCACGAACTCGGACACTTCGTCATGGCCCGACGGGCCGGAATGTTGGCCACCGAGTTCTTTATCGGGTTCGGCCCCAAGATCTTCTCGTTCAGGCGCGGTGAAACTGAATACGGCCTGAAGGTGATTCCGGCGGGCGCGTATGTCCGGATCATCGGTATGAGTTCGATGGAGGAGGTCGACCCGGCTCTGGAGTCGCGCACCTACCGACAGAAGAGCTTCTGGCAGCGCATAGGTGTGGCCGTTGCCGGGTCGACGATGCACTTCATCCTGGCCCTGTTGTTGCTGATGACCCAGTTCATGTTCGTCGGAGGGCCCGACGGTGAAAGATGGACCGTCGGCAGCATCACGACCGGTAGCGCCGCTGCCGCTGCGGGCATACGCAAGGGTGACGAGATCACGAAGTTCGACGGTGACCCGATCGCCAGCTTCGACGAATTCCGCAACAAGCTCCGGGGCATCGATCCAGGCGTGGCGCAACTGACGGTTATTCGAGGGGGGAGCGAGAGCGTAATTCCCGTCGACCTGTCGACGCGACTGAAGCTGATCGGAACCATCGGCGAGGACGTCGACGTCATCGACACCGGCCATGGCCTGATTCTCGGCCAACCTCGACCAGACGGTGTCGCGTTGGCCAGCGGGATCGTCGGTGGATCCGAGTTGGTCGCCGTCAACAGCACTCCTGTTGATTCCCTCGACGGGGTCGCCGCCGCAGTCAAAGCAGGACAGGCCAAGAACAAGGGCGCCAAGACCACTTTCGAGACCCGCGACAAGACCGGGGCTACCTCGACCCACAGCTTCGACCTTGGAACCGCAACCGCGACCACCACGCCCACCGCGTTCGTCGGCGTCGGCGAAGAACCGGTGCTGACCCGCCAGAACCCTGCGAGCGCCGCGTGGAACTCGGTGAAGACGTTCGGTGAGGTGACCGCTGTCAGCGTCAAGGGCATCGGACAGTTCATCTGGCCGCCGAACATGCTCAGGTTCGTGACCAACACGGTGTCGGGCTCCGAGACCACCGACCGGACCAATACCCCAACGCCGGCGGAGTCGACCCCTCTGGGGGCCAACGCATCCCGGCCGATCTCGATCATCGGTGTGGCGATGCTCGGCAGCGACCTTTCGTCGCAGAACATGGCCAGCCTGATCCAGTTCCTGGCTCTCATCAACGTCTTCTTCGGCGTGTTCAACCTGTTCCCGATGCTCCCCTTCGACGGCGGACACGTGGCAATAGCGGTGTACGAAAAAGTCCGCGAAGTTCGCAGGGGAACCAAGCAGCGCTACCTCTCGGATGTTTCCAAGATGGCCCCGTTCGCCTACGCGGTGGTCGGGGTGCTTGTGGTCGTCGGGATCTTGGCCATGTTCCTGGACATAACCAAGGGCGTGAGTCTCTAGATCCACCCCAGGTCCCGCTCGTAGTGGTCTGAACGCGTCCTCGGGCGCATGCTTGCCAGACTCGGTGTTACCTGCAGCAGTTCAAACCGCTGGGGAGACGCTGCTCCGGGATGGGGGCGACACAGGAGTACCGTTGTGGCATGGACGCAGGCTCGGTCATATTTCCACGTCGTGCGACGCGCAGGATCCAGGTTGGCGAGGTACCCATCGGCGATGGAGCCCCGATCAGCATTCAGTCGATGACCACAACGAAGACCTCCGACGTCGACGGCACGCTCGGTCAGATCTACGGCCTCGCCGGCGCCGGTTGCGACATCGTCAGGTGTACCTGCAACGACCTGGCTGCGGCCGAGGGTCTTGCCCGGATAATTCCCCGGAGCCCGATCCCGGTCATCGCCGACATCCACCATCAGTACAAGATGGCCCTCGCCGCACTCGAAGCAGGAGTCCACGGACTGCGTCTCAACCCTGGGAATATCCGCAAGCCCGAACACATCAAGGCCGTCGCCAGCGAGGCCCGTGACAGGGGAGTGCCAATCCGGATCGGCGTCAACGGCGGTTCCCTCGATCCGACCCTCTACGAGCGTTACGGCAACAAGGTCACGCCCGAGGCGATGGTCGAGTCCGCGATGATGGAAATCGGCTATTTCGAGGACGTCGGATTCGACCTCATCAAGATCTCGGTGAAGGCATCCAACGTGCCGCTGATGATCGAGGCGTATCGCCAACTGTCGGCGGCGACAGACCACCCGCTACACCTCGGGGTCACCGAGGCCGGACCGTTGCCCGGCGGCTACATCAAGGCCACAGCCGGAATCGCCACGCTCCTGGCAGAGGGTATCGGCGACACGATCCGCTACTCGCTCACGGCCGATCCGATCGAAGAGGCACGCGCGGGGCGACAGCTGCTCGAGGCCTATGGGCTCCGGGAACGCAAGAACGTCGATCTGATCGCATGTCCCAGCTGTGGTCGGGCCGAGGTCGACGTGATCGCCGTCGCCGAGGCCGCCAGGGACGCGTTCGCCGACAAGGAGCTGCCTCTCCAGATAGCCGTCATGGGCTGTGTCGTGAACGGACCGGGCGAAGCACGCGACGCCGATCTTGGAATAGCCGCTGGTCGTCACCGTGGGCACCTTTTCGTCAAGGGAGTCAACGTGGCGGTCGTCCCCGAGGACGAAATGGTCGCGACCCTCGTCGAATGGGCGGAGTTTATCTCCGAGAACGGGACCGAAGCCGCTCTGGCCCGAGTCGATCTGGACAAGGCCCGCCGCGAGGCCGAAAAGGACCGCCAGTCGCTATTCGAAGAGAAGGGGAGCGACGCGAACGCATCCGAACAGCGTGTCGCCCTGATCAACAAGCGCTACAACGCCTGATAATCGGGAGCCTCACGGCATAGTGGAGGACGTCACGGGTGTGCGCGGCCCTTCGCGAGCGGCAGTACGATCGCCGCCCATGGCCAAAGCTCCGATTCTCACCCTCCAGGAAGAGGACTTTCCTCGCTGGTACCAGGACGTTCTGAACAAGGCGCAACTGGCTGACAATGGTCCGGTTCGCGGCACGATGGTCATCCGGCCCTACGCCTATGCGATCTGGGAACGCATGGTGGACGAGGTCGATACCCGCATCAAGGCGGCAGGAGCCGAAAACGCCTACTTCCCACTGTTCATCCCAGAGAGCTACCTGCACCGCGAGGCTGAGCACGTCGAGGGCTTCAGCCCCGAACTCGCCGTCGTAACCCACGGTGGAGGGAAGGATCTGGAAGAGCCCGTCGTCGTACGTCCCACTTCGGAGACCGTGATCGGCGAGTACATGGCGAAATGGATCCAGTCCTACCGGGACCTTCCCCTGTTGCTGAATCAGTGGGCCAACGTCGTTCGTTGGGAGCTGCGCCCCCGGCTGTTTCTGCGGACGAGTGAGTTTCTGTGGCAGGAAGGACACTGCGCCCACGCCACCCGCGACGACGCTGCGGATTATGCGTTGAAGATTCTGCGCGACGTCTACGAGGACTTCATGGTCAACGTTCTGGCTATTCCGGTGTTCACCGGACGCAAGATCGTCGAGGAGCGCTTCGCCGGTGCGATCAACACGCTCACCTGCGAGGCGATGATGGCGGACGGCAAGGCCCTGCAAATGGGGACAAGCCACGAACTCGGCCAGAACTTCGCCAAGGCGTTCGACATCGACTTCCAGGACGAACAGGGTGCGCGCCAACTGTGCTGGACGACCTCCTGGGGAGTGTCGACGAGGATGATGGGCGGGCTGATCATGGCCCACGGAGATGACCGCGGCCTGCAGGTCCCGCCCCGGGTGGCGGCGACCCAGGTCGTCGTCATCGTGGTCAAGGACGACGACGGATCGGTCAGCGAAGCAGCTCGCTCACTCGGTGCCCAACTGGCCGAAGCCGGTGTTCGCACGCGCGTAGACGATGCCGTTTCCACCCCGTTCGGTCGTCGCGCCACGGACTGGGAGCTCAAGGGGGTTCCGGTCAGGATCGAGCTAGGTCCCCGCGACCTCGCCGACGGGCGGGTGGTCGTGGTTCGCCGTGACCTGAGTGAGAAGCAGCCGGTTGAGCTTGCGGCAACCGCGGACCTGGTCACCGGGCTACTTGAGACCATCCAGGGTGAGATGCTCGAAACGGCCACGCGACGGCGAGATTCCATGACCACGGACGTGTCCACCGTCGCCGAGGCGGCCGAGGCTGCAGCAACAGGCTTTGCCAGGATTCCGTTTGCCGCTCTCGGTGAGGGCGGGATCGAGGAACTGGGTCGAACGGCGGTCACGGTTCGTTGCCTCCAGGACCCGGACGGGTCGATACCTACCAGCGACGACGCTCCCGGGACCATTGCGCTGGTCGCTCGCTCATATTGACGGCGGCGACGCGCCTATACTGCTTACGTTCCGGTTCTACCGGAAAAGGCGTGGGCCTTGCCCACGCCTTTTCTATGGTGCTGACGATTTGAGCGCCTGGGTCCCAACACGCAGGTGTTCGGGCCGCCGGGACGGTCAAATTCGCATATGAACAAGCCCGGGGTTACCCGGCAGGCACCCGGAGAGGAGTGGACAATGAGCAACAGCCTGGATCGCATCACGGATCTTCTGGACCCGATCGCCGAAGAGCTGGGCCTGAGTGTCTACGACCTCGAGAATTCCGGGGGCACGATCCGCATCCTGTTGGACCGCGAAGGCGGAATCGACATGGGCGCGATCACCACAGCGACCCGCAAGATCTCGTCGGCCCTCGACGAAGCCGACTTCATCTCAAGTGCGTACACCCTCGAGGTTTCAAGTCCCGGCATCGAACGGACGCTCCGTACCGAGGACCACTTCAGGGGTGCGATAGGCGAGCGGGTCAAGATCAAGGCGCGCCGCAACGTCGATCTTGAACGTCGCATCGAGGGACGACTCGAGGCCTTCGACGACGGCACCATCTCGGTGCTCGCCGACGACGGCACCGTGACCCAGATGCGAATTTCAGATATCGAGCGTGCCCGCACGCAGTTTGTCGACACCGCCGCACCCAAGCCGGGTAAGGCGCCAAGGTCTGCCAAGGGTCCCAAGGCAGCCGAGCCGGAAAATTCTTCCAATGACCAGGAGTGAAGCCTCATGAACCCAGAAATGATGGAGGCGCTTCAAGCGCTTGCTGTCGACCGCGGCATCACCGTCGACACGCTCTTCAGCGCTCTGGCTGAAGCGTTGCAGGCCGCGTACATGAAGCAGCAGGATGCCCATGAGTTCGCCTGGGTGAACATCGACACCGAGACCGGCAACATCCAGGTGCTCGCGCAGGATCTGGACGAGGACGGCGAGCCGGTCGGCGAAGAGATCGACGTCACCCCCGACGATTTTGGCCGCATCGCCGCCCAGACGACCCGTCAGGTGATGACCCAGCGCATCCGTGAGGCCGAACGCGAACTCAAGTACGAAGAGTACGCAGGCCGCGAGGGCGACATCGTCACCGGCATCATCCAGCAGTCCGACTCTCGCTACACCCTTCTCGACCTGGGCCGCGTCGAAGCGCTGCTGCCCCAGTCCGAGCAGGTCAACTACGAACGCCCCGATCCTGGCGATCGTGTCAAGGCGTACATCGTCGAGGTCCGCCGTTCGCCCAAGGGCCCTCAGATCGTCGTGTCCAGAACCCACCCGGGTCTGATCAGGCGTCTGTTCGAGCTCGAGGTTCCCGAGATCGCCGAAGGCATCGTCGAGATCAAGGCCTGTGCCCGCGAACCCGGCCAGAGGACCAAGATCGCGGTCTGGTCCAACGATCAAAACGTCGACCCGGTCGGTTCCTGCGTCGGCGCCCGAGGTGCCCGCGTCCGCATGGTCGTCAATGAACTCCGTGGCGAGAAGATCGACATTGTCCCGTTCTCGGACGACCCCAACGACTTCGTGATGAAGGCGCTCCAGCCGGCCAAGGTCAAAGAGGTCAGGATCGACCACGAGAATCGTTCCGCGCAGGTCATCGTGCCCGACTTCCAGTTGTCGCTCGCCATCGGCAAGGAAGGTCAGAACGCCCGCCTGGCGAGCCGTCTGACCGGTCTCCGGATCGACATCCGCAGCGAGTCCGACGCCGCCGAGCAGGAGGCTTACGAGCGCACCTACAGCGGCGACTCGTGGGCCGACGGTGAGTGGATCGTCGACGCCGATACCGGTGAACAGCTCTGGCAGTCAGCAGACGGAAGTGCGCCACTGACC
>JBATWQ010000234.1:0-6476 GCA_049672765.1 Microthrixaceae bacterium
GGTCATGGTCGAGCGGCCGGCCACATCCTGTTCTTTGGCCTTCTCGTAGAGTTCTTCCCGAGTTGGGGCGCTTCCGCCGGGCCCGTCGTCATCCTGCTTGACTGCGGCCTCGAGTTCGTCCGGGTCCATCTCGGCGATCTTGTCCGCCACCTTCTCCCGAAGCTCCGGAAACATTTCACTCTCTTCGTCCTCGACGTGATGGCTCAGGCCGGCTTCGAACATGTCGAGAGCAGCATTGAACCCGGGCTCGTCCTTCATCTCGAACAGTGTCCTTAGGGAGTCACGAATCAGATCGTGTTCGTTCTCGCCGCCTTCTCTTTCCTCCTCATCGGCGACCTTCTCGACCAGCGGATAGATGAAGCGTTCCTCGACAGCCATGTGCGTGCTGAGGCTGCTACGCAATTCCTCGAGGATCTTCGTTCGACCTTCGCCCTCGGCCGATTCCTTCAGCTGTGCGATCATTCGTTCCACCTCGCGATGCTCCTGTTCAAGGTGCTCAAGTTCATCCATAGCTGTTCTCCTGTTAGGTGTGTGGACAGAGGCGCCGTCCCTATACCCGCTCACGGGCTCGGCAAACACACGTCCCGGACCAGTAGGAGCGCAGTCGTCAGTCCGGTGATCCCGCCGCCAATGACCGCCACGTCCACGTCCCGGTCTCCCGAGAGGGGTTGGTATCCAGTGGTCGCCGTGGTTGCGAGCCACACAGAACTGAGCTGTGACATTGGTCCTCCAGTGTCTCGGGACTCCCCGTAAGTGGACCCATCCAAACGACGCCGCCAATTTGGACCCGTGGTGTGCGGTGTAGCCTCGGCTTCGGTGAGTACCCGGGTAGTCGCTGTTGGCGAACGCTCCACGCCTACCGACGGGGTGAGCAATGAACCTTCCCGATCAAGCCCCCGCTGTCGATCCGACCAAGGATGACCTCCTGGCCGGAATGGATGTCGCAGACCCTCTCGACCTGATCGGCAATACGCCGATGGTCCGGTTGACGAAGTCGGTCGACGACCCCGACGCCGTCGTGCTGGCCAAGTGTGAGTGGTTCAACCCCGGCGGATCAATCAAGGACCGACCGGCGCTCGAGATGATCCTCGACGCCGAGGAACGAGGTCTGCTCAAGCCGGGGTCGACAATCGTCGAGGCAACCAGCGGGAACACCGGAGTTGGACTTGCCCTCGTGGCGGCACGCCGTGGGTACAAGTGCATTTTCGTCATGCCCGACAAGATGTCGGACGAGAAGTTCGTCGCACTCAGGTCATACGGCGCACAGGTTGTCGCCTGTCCGACGGCGGTCGCCCCCGAGGACCCGCGCAGTTACTACTCGGTTGCCGACCGGCTCGTGGCCGAAACACCGGGTGCCTGGAAGGCGGACCAGTACCACAACCCCACAAATCCGTTGGCCCACTACAAGACCACGGGCCCCGAGATCTGGCGTCAGACCGCCGGACGAATCACCCACCTGGTCGCCGGCGCAGGAACGGGCGGGACCATCTCGGGCATCGCCCGCTACCTGAAGGAACAAAATCCTGATGTCGTGATCGTGGCGGCCGACCCGGAGGGGTCCGTCTACTCCGGCGGAACTGGCCGTCCGTACATGGTCGAGGGCGTCGGTGAGGACTTTTGGCCGACCAACTACGAGCCCGAGCTCGTCGACCGGGTCATCGCAGTCAGCGACGCCGACTCGTTCGAAACCGCACGCAAGGTCGCCCAGACCGAGGGCCTGCTGGTCGGAGGCTCATCGGGTCTCGCCGTGCACGCGGCGACGAAGTTGGCCAAGGAGGTGCCGCCTGATTCGGTGATCGTCGTGATCCTGCCTGATTCTGGTCGCAACTATCTGTCGCGATTTCTCGATGACGACTGGATGGTCCGCCACGGCTTCATCGATCCCGGGGAGTCACTCTCGGCGGGCGACGTCGTGGTGGCCACCCAGGGCAGCCTGCCCGAACTCGTTCACACCCACCCGGACGAAACGGTCGCCGAGGCCCTCGCGATCATGGACGATTTCGATGTGGACCAGTTGCCAGTCCTCGCGGCAGAGCCCCCGGTCGCCTACGCCGAGGTGCTCGGTACCGTCAGGCGTGAGGTACTCGAAGACATCTCAGATGTCACCACGCACGTCTCGGATCTGATCGATGCCAGGCCGGAAACCATCGGCGAGGGCGAGAGCGCCCAGGCTATCGGCGAACGGGTCGGGGAGGCGGGTGTCGTTCTGGTGCTCCGTGACGGCAAGCCGGTCGGACTGCTGGGCGAGTCGGATCTGACGGCTGGCAAGATGAAACAGAAAAAGGCGGACAAGGAATGACCGGATTTTCGACCGAAGCAGTTCACGCCGGGGTCGTTCCCGATCCGGCCACGGGCGCCATGGCCCCGCCGATCCACCTGGCGTCCACGTTCGCACAGGACGGCGTCGGCAACCTGCGGGCAGGGTACGAGTATTCGCGCAGCCAGAACCCGACCCGCGAGAATCTCGAGTCGGCGGTCGCGTCGCTCGAGAAGGCTGCACACGCCTTCGCGTTCAGTTCCGGTCTGGCGGCCCTCGACGCTGTGTTGCGGACGGTCGAGGACCATTCGACTGTGGTCTGCACCGATGACGCCTACGGCGGGACGCTGCGTCTTCTTTCCAGCCTCCACCGTGGGCGACTGGACGTCCGGACCACGGACCTGACAGAAAGCGGCTCGTGGGAGCAGTCGCTCTCCGGTGCGGCCTTGGTTATCGTCGAAATTCCCACCAACCCGATGCTGCGTGTCACCGACATCGCGGCGTTGGCGCAGGCAGCCCACGCGGCGGGCGCGCGGCTTGTCGTCGACTCGACGTTCGCAACCCCGTTCAACCTGCAGCCACTGACTCTGGGTGCCGACGTAGTGGTTCATTCCGCAACGAAATATATTTCGGGTCACTCCGATGTCGTGTCCGGACTCGTCGCCCTTTCCGATGACGACCTTGCCGCGAGGATCGCCTATATCCAGAACGCTGCTGGCGCCGTGCCATCGCCGTTCGACTGCTACCTGTTGTTGCGGGGCATACGGACACTCGGTCTGCGCATGGAACGCCACGCCCAGAACGCCCAGGTCATCGCCGAACATCTACAGGGGCACCCGGCGGTAACCCGCACGATCTATCCGGGGCTGGCGTCGCATCCACAACATGATCTTGCGTCCTCGCAGCTGAGGACGCCGGGCGGGATGGTCTCATTCCTGGTCGGTAGCGCAGAGCGGGCCCTGCGCGTTGTCGAGTCCACGAGACTGTTCACCCTTGCCGAGTCGCTCGGCGCGGTCGAGTCGCTGATCGAGGTTCCCTCGGTCATGACCCACGCGAGTCTCGAGGCCGTTGCAGCATCCGGAATTGCGGTGACGATGCCGCCGGTGGACCTCATTAGGGCTTCGGTCGGAATCGAAGACGTCGAGGACCTGGTTGCAGACCTGGATGCCGCCCTGTCCGCCGCCGACTGACGGGCCCAAACATCAGATGAATCCCCTCGCAGTGGGATTCCCCAAAAGTCCACGCGTGAGCTGATCGGCTCCCATACAATCAGCGGAATGATCGGCAACTGCTCCGGGGGGAGCTGTCGATCCAGGTGGCTGACAACGGGGGATTTAGATGGCTTTGCTCGGGACTCATCAGATCACTGTTCATCGGAAGGGGCCTGCCAGACGGGTGATCCTCGCCGTTGCGGTCCTTGCGAGTGTCGCGACCCTGGTCATCGGATGTGGCCACAGTGATGGCGCCGCAACCGCCGCAACGGTCACGGCGAAGACAGATGAGGCATCGACCGCCAGCACCGGTGCCGGGGACAGACCGGGAGTCTTCGGTGAACTCGGTCAGGTGTGCGGCCCGGCAGAGGGCAAGGCCCAGCCGAGCGACGTCCGCGGTGTCACCGACACCGAGATTCAGATCGGCGTGCTCAACGACGCCGGCAACGAACTGTCGCCCGGCCTGGGCGCCTCGTATCCGGCGGTGGCCAAGGCGTTCGCCGACTGGTGCAACGACGCCGGTGGCATCAATGGGCGCAAGATCGTCATCAACGATCGGGACGCCAAGTTGTTCGACTCCGCCGCGGTAGTCATCGACGCGTGTCAGTCGGACTTCATGCTGGTTGGCGGTGGGGCGGCGCTCGACGCTCCGACCATCGAGCCGCGACTCGATTGCGGTCTCGGGTCCATCCCGGCCTTCAATCCTTCCTACGAAGGACAGATAGCCGACCTCCAGGCCGTTGTCGGTCGCACCTCCGAAAAGGAGTCGAACTGGGGTCTGTTTCGACTCCTCGAACCCGAGAACTCCGACGCGTTCAAGAAGATCGGCATTCTGACGGTCGACACACCCGACGTGCGGGTCGCGTACGAGCGGTTCCAGAAGGTTCTCGACAGCCAGGGACTCGACGTCACGAGTTTCCAGGCGGTGGCGGTGTCGCTCGACAACGTCCGGACCTATGTCCAGCCGCTGATGGGCAAGACCGAGACGCTCGTCCTGGCGCTACCCGCGGTCGAGATCTTCCGGGCGATGAACGACGTCGGCTACAACCCGAAGCTGATCGCCGACGCCGGGTCGGTCTTCTACAGCCTCGACTCGGTCGAGAACCTGAAGAAGGTTCCGCTCCAGGCCCCGATCTATTCCGCGTCGACGACGTTCCCCCTGGATCTGGTGGACGAAAACTCGACCGCAGCGAAGTTCGTCGAGCTCGAGACCGCCGCGTTCGGCAAGGCTGACCCCTCCCACATGACCCCGTGGATCACGTGGCTGCTGTTCGCCAAATCTGCGTCGGAGTGTCAGGGCCTGACCGTGAAGTGCGTGATCGACAACGCCACGAAGGACACCGCCTACACCGCGGGTGGGTTGATGGCTCCGATCGACTTGAGCGACCCGACCCGCACCAACCAGTGCTTGGCGATCAACAAGGTCAGCGCGGACGGCATCGTCTACGACAAGTCGTCGACCCGGCCGACCGACGGCCCCTTCAACTGCGACCCGGCGAACGTGGTCCCGATCCCGTGACGTGAGAGAGTTCGTCGGGTTCACGATCACAGGCCTGGTCACGGCCAGCATCTACGCGATCGTCGCCTCCGGGCTGACCCTCACATACGCGACGACGGGCATCTTCAACTGGGCCCATGGCGCGTTCGCAGCGATCGGGGCGTTTGCGTACTGGCAGCTCACCTCGCTCTGGGGATGGCCGTCGCTGTTGGCGCTGGTCGTGTGCGTGGCCGTGATCGGCCCGCTGTTGGGACTGGTCGTCGAAGCCGGGATCATGCGCCGGCTCGAGGGGACCAACGAGATAACCCGGATGGCTGTGACCCTCGCGCTCTTGGTGGGGATAATCGCCGGGATCAACTGGATCTGGGACCCGCGGATCGCCAAGGTGGTCCTGCCCATGTTCAACGGGCGTGCGGTACACATCGTCGGCCAGCGGCTCCCCGTCTATGACCTGCTGGTAATGGGCATCGCGCTGGTCGTGGGCGCCGTCATCCGCTGGCTCCTGTACCGCAACCGGGTCGGCATCCAGATGCGCGGGATCGTCGATGACCGCACCCTGGTGGTCCTCAACGGGGTGTCGCCCATTCGCACGGCCCAGATGTCCTGGGTGATCGGCTCGACGACAGCGGTCCTTGCCGGGGTGCTGATCTCACCGAAGACCTCGATGTCGGCAGCGTCTCTCGCCCTGTTGATCATGAACGCCTTTGCCGCCGCCGTCGTGGGCCGGCTCCGCAACCTGCCTCTCACGATCCTCGGAGCCGTGATCCTCGGGCTCACGACCGCGTACGCCCAGGGATATATCGGTAGCCGACCCGACTTCGTCGGCGGTCAGTATCTGATCGGGCTCGTCAACGTGGTGCCCGTAGTGGTGCTGTTCGTCGCGCTGCAGTTCCTGCCACAGGAACGGCTGCGGGCCGGCAAGTCGCTTCGCGCGAGGGAGTTGTCGGGCGCACCTTCATGGCGTGGCTCCGCGGTGCTGGCGATGGTGGTTGTACTCGTGACCGTCGCCATCGCGCCGCTGCTCGCCCCCGGCGATCTGCACAACATGACCAAGGTGTGGGCCATCGCGCTGATCGCGCTCTCGCTCGTGCCGCTGCTCGGATGGGCGGGCCGACTGGCCGTGTGCCCATTCGCGTTCGCAGCGGTGGGCGCGTTGTTGAGCGCGCACCTATCGCCCGGCGGTCAGATCTGGGGACTGGTCATCGCGGGTGTCGGGGCAGCGCTGGCCGGGGCGTTGCTGTCATTCCCCGGCGCCCGGCTCTCACCCCTCTACCTGGCGTTGGCGACAGCGGCCTTCGCCGTTGCGCTCGACAACTGGATCTTCCGGCTACCGCCCTTCGACCTGGTTCTGCGCATTCCGTTCACCGACGTGACCCTCTACCGCCACCAGATCCACATCTTCCAGGGCGGGGCGCTCTCGGTCAGTCGACCCTCGATCTTCGGACTGGATCTGGGCGGCGACCACGCTTATTTCATCTTCAGTGCCGTTGTCTTCGGCGCAGCGGTTCTG
>JBATWQ010000235.1:0-6448 GCA_049672765.1 Microthrixaceae bacterium
AGTTTCTTGAGGGCATCGACGCAGGTTCACTGCGCGCTCTCCACAATCAGATGGTGGACGTGCTCTTTGACACGTCCGGCTCGAGCCTCGTCTCACTGCAGGCCGCGGCCAAGTTCCTCCCGCCGGCGATCACCGCCAAGATCGCCGAGAAGGCGTTGGGGCCAGTTCTCTGTGGACGGGTTGCGGGGTCGGTCGATCCGGCATTGGCGGTGTCAATCGCCAAGCGCCTGCCAACTTCGTTTCTTGCCGACGTCGCAGGTCACGTTCACCCGAACCAGATCGAAGCGATCCTCTCGCAGTTGCCCATCGAACATGTAGACGCGGCAGCAGCGGTACTGGTGGAGCGCGGCGACGTGGTCGCCCTGGGCCACTTCTCGAGCATCGTTGCTGACTCGACCTTGAACAAGGTCATAAGAGCGCTCGGAAGTTCCGCGCTGCTAGATGTGGCGCCGTTCATTGAACCGGTCGACAAGACGAGTCACCTGATCGGCCTCATCGATGATGCTGGCCTGCTCGCCATCATGACGCGAGCTGATAGCGATGGTCGCTGGGCCGATGCCTTCGACTTCGTCGACCGACTCGATGATGCGACCCGGAAGCGAATAGCGACGCTGGTCTTGCCCCAGTCCGACCTGGTCGACGCGGCGCTGCGGGCAGCGGCCGAACTGGATCAGTGGTCGAGCCTTCTGGCCTTCGCCTCCCAGGCATCGGCGGTGCCAGAGGAGGCCTGGTCCGAAGTCGCGGGATTCAAGGACAAAAAGTTGGTCGCCTCGGCGGTCGACGCAGCCGAACGCCACGATCTGTGGGACCAGCTCTCGATAGTGGTCTCGCTCTGGCCCGCCGAACTGAGGAAGTCCGTCGCCAAGCACGTCAAGGCCAAGAACCGGGCTCGCATCGGACTCTGAGGATTCCGAACCCGGTCACGGCGTGGCCTCTGAACGGATCACCCCTCGAGCATCTTTTCGCGCAGTTCTCGCTTCAGGAACTTGCCGTTCGCGTTGCGCGGCAGTGGCTCGCCACGCAGCCAGATCCTCGTCGGGATCTTGAACTTGGCGAGCCGGTCACCCAGGAACGTCTGCAGTTCGGTCACATCGACAGCGCCGGAATCCTTCAACACGATCACAGCCGCGACCTCTTCACCCAGCCGTTCTTCGGGCAGTCCGAACACGGCGGCCTCGAGCACTGAATCGTGGGCGTAGATCGCTGCTTCGACCTCGGAGCAGTAGACGTTCTCGCCGCCGCGCAGGACCATGTCCTTCGCCCGGTCGACGATGAACACGAAGCCGTCGTCATCGATCCGTGCGATGTCCCCGGTGTTGAACCAGCCGTCGGGAATCGACCTCTCGGTCTCATCGGGTCGGTTCAGGTAGCCCTTGATGACCACCGGGCCACGGACACACAGTTGGCCGACCACATCCGCTCCGGGCTCCAGGTCTCGTCCCATGTCGTCGATCAGTTTCGCGTCGAGCGTCGGGACCACCGGCCCACACGAGGACGGTTTGGCGAGGAAGTAGCGGGCGCTGTTGACGGTCACAACACCGGTCGTTTCGGTGAGCCCGTAACCGACCGACGGTGCACTGCCGCCCAGTGTCTTGTCGATCTTCTCCACCAGGTCGGGTTGCATCGGCGCTCCGCCACCTGCCATGGAGCGGATCGAGGACGTGTCGCGCTTTTCCCAGTCGGGATGGGCGAGTAGCTCGCGACCCATCGTCGGCACACCCGAGAAATTCGTGACCTTCTCACGCTCGATCAACTCCAACGCCCGGGCGGGGTCCCACTTGTAGGTGAGGACGATCTTGCCGCCGGCGATCGTGCACGGATGGAGCAGACAGTTGCACGCCGTGACGTGGAACAGGGGAGTGGGGGCCATGAACACGAGCTGTTCGGGTGGCTCTCGTGTGTCGGAGTTGGGGTTGACGCCGGTCGCCGCGGTGACCTTCGCATCAGCAATGGACTGGACCATCGTCCAGAACACCAGATTGAAAACGTTGTGCACCGAACCACGGTGGGTTATCTGGGCGCCCTTGGGTGCTCCGGTGGTGCCAGAGGTGTAAAAGATCGTGGCGTCGTCGTCGGGGTCGATCTGGGCATCGGGGAGGCCGGCCGGTGCGTCGGCCGGAACCACGACGTCGTTCCAGTAGACCGCGTCGTCGGGAAGTTCACGTTGGGTGCGCACCGCAATGACGTGTAGGGGCTCAACGGCCCGCAGCTGGGCCAGCGCCGGAATGACTGTTGCCAGACGCTCGTCGTCGGCTATCAGGGCCTTGGGCCGCGAGTCGGCCAGGCCGTATTCCATTTCGGGAGTCGTCCACCAGGCGTTCAGACCGACGACCGAGGCGCCGATCGAGACGATCGCCCAGTAGCCGATGACCCATTCCGGGTAGTTGCGCATGGCTATGGCGACACGATCACCCCGGCCGACACCGAGGGAATCCAGATACCCGGCCAGTGCCCGGACCAGTCTGTCGACCTCGGTGTAGCTGTAGTGCTCGTCCTCGAACACCAAGTACGTCTTGTCGCCGTGTAGCGCCGCCATTTCCCACAGGCTGCGCATGTTCGGCAACGCCGACTTGAACACGCGCATCGGGATTCCCCTGACCTCGGTCTCCTCGATCTCGAATGCGCCCCCCGGCCCGGTCAACTCGGCCCACGCCTCCATCAGACTCGCGATGCCGACGTCCGTCGGATCATCGGGCACACCCTCACTCTGGCCGTCGGTCGATCCGTTGGCGGTGTCTGTGACGCTCATCTGCGATTCCCCCTGGATTGTCAGAACGACGGGCCCCAGTTCGGCAGCCCGGTGTCGCCGTGATGTGGACAGTACTAAGGGATGGGTTGGAAGATGGCCGCGATGCCCAAGAAGCTGCCACTCATTCTGCTGCCGCCCTCAGAGGGGAAGTCGTCGTCCGGCTCAGGACCTGCGTGGGTAGCCGACACGATGAGGTTTGGTCTCGACACCGAGCGCACCCGGGTGATCCGGGCGTTGAAGCGCTCGATGCGCCGGGGGAAGGCGGATCGGGCCAAGCTTCTCGGGGTGAAGGGTGAGGCGTTGGAAGCCGCCACCGCAGCGAACCTCAACCTTGAGGAGTCGCCGACGATGCCAGCACTGCAGCGCTACTCGGGCGTCCTCTACGACGCTCTCGACTCGGGCTCCCTGTCGCCCCAGGCAAAGCGCAGACTGGACCCCGTCGTGGTCATCTTCAGCGGCCTGTTCGGTCTGGTGGCGCCGTCGGACCCCATTCCCAACTACAAGATCAAAATGGGTGCGAGTGTGCCGGGGGTCGGTCGTTTGTCCACGTTCTGGCGGCCCGGGTTGTCGGCCGCGCTCGCAACAGCGGCGCCAGGTAGGCAGGTCTGGAACCTGTTGCCCAACGAGCACGACTCCGCGTGGGTGGGCCCTGTTGATATGGAGCAGGTGTCGGTGAAGTTCCTCGAACGTCGGCCCGACGGTTCGCTGGTCGCGGTCTCGCACTGGAACAAGTTCTTCAAGGGAGCGCTGGTGCGTCAGTTGTTGGAGGAGCCGTCGACGACCCCGGAAAGCCTTGCCGACTGGCACCACCCGGCAGGCTGGCATCTGGACCCCGAACTGGAGAAACGCGACGGGGCGAGGCGGTGGATCTCGTTCGTCCGCGACGAGATCAAGTGAGTTCCTGACGCCGCGCCGCCTGCACACCCTGATTTGTAATTCCGGCGCGCTGATTGGGAGTTCCGGCACGCTGATTCGGAATTCCGGACGGGTGCCCCAGCGGAAGGAAACGAACCCGGGCCGGGTTCATCAGGCATGGCCGCTGTAACCGCTGACACATTGACACTCCCCAGATTCACGAAGCCGTCGATAGAAAGCCGCGGCCGGAAGGTGCAGTCCCTGACGACTGCTCCCGCAGGCTTCGAGGGCGAGGGATTCCCGGTCAGACGGGCATTCGCCGGCGTCCACCCGTCGCTGCTCGACCCGTTCGTCCACATGGACCAGATGGGTGCGATCGACTACTCGCCGGGTGAGCCCAAGGGCACGTCGTGGCACCCGCACCGCGGTTTCGAAACCGTGACCTACATGCTCGACGGGCAGTTTCAGCATCAGGACTCCCACGGCGGCGGCGGACTGATCTCCGACGGTGACACCCAGTGGATGACGGCCGGGTCCGGGATCCTCCACATCGAAACCCCGCCCGAGCAGCTGGTCATCAGCGGCGGTCTATTCCACGGTGTCCAGCTGTGGGTCAACCTGCCTTCCACCGAGAAGATGATCTCGCCGGCCTATCAGAACCTGGAGGGCGGTGACGTTGTGCTGTTCACCTCTCCAGATGCGGGTTCGTTGTTCCGCCTGATCGCCGGCAATGTCGCCGACTTCACGGGCCCCGGGTCCACGAAGACCCCGATCGCCTATCTGCACGCGACGATCATGCCGGGCTCAAGAGCCGAGCTTCCTTGGAATCCCGCTTACAACGCTCTGGCCTACGCACTCTCCGGCTCCGGAACAGTCGGATCCGATGACGTTGCGATCACGGGCGGACAGCTAGCCGTGTTCGATTTCGGGTCTCACCTTGAAATGGCCGCCGACGGCTCGGAACCGTTGGAGCTGATACTGCTGGGCGGGCAACCGATCAATGAGCCCATTGCGACGTACGGACCCTTCGTGATGAACACCAAGGCCGAGGTCCAACAGGCCATGGACGATTATCAGTCCGGGCGCTTCGGGCGTATTCCCCCGGGTGCTCTGCAGCCTTATCGCCCGGCATGACTGAACGTCTGACCGGGCGGTAGCGTTCGCACATGATTCTGGCTGAGATTCAGGCGTACCTCTCTCGCCCAATCGCACCGACCAGAAGAATCGCCATGGGATCGATGAACCTGCCGTGCGATCCTGCCCCTGGCTTCGGAGGCGTCCTGATAGGCGCGATCGGCGCCACCTTCGCGCCCATGATCGACGACGATATGCGTGAGGATCTGAATCATCTGCTCGATGATCTTGAGCGGGGTGCCCGCATCTCCCAGCCCCGCCTCCGTCATCGGTTCCAGACCGACCACGTTGGTCTGCAACGCTGCTCGTACAAGTTGATCGGTGACGGCGAGAAGCTCACATTCCGGTTCGACTCCGAGAAGGGAACTCCCGCCCAGCATGTTCTGTGCGCCGCCTACGCAACCTCGACGCTGCCGCGGGAATGCGTTCCGACGATCATGTCGACACTGCGCAAGGGGCTCAACTGGGTCGACGGCAGCGACGCCGACCTGATCCGACATCTTTCGGGTCGCACCGGACACATTGTGGCGTCCTCTGTCGGTGATCCCGTCGGCTGGGCGATGTCCACCCTTGCAATGGATGATGCGAGCGCCGCCGGTCCGACCCGCAACGACATCCAGCGGGCATTCAGGGTCCAGCTACGACTCGCTCATCCGGACCACGGAGCAGAGGACATCGGCGCGGCTGCTCGAATCGCGGAGCTGAGCGAAGCGCGCCGGATCCTGCTCAGCGGGTGACCTTGTTCAGCGGTTGATTTCTTCGAGCTCTCGGCCGCGGGTCTCGGGTAGCGCGAATGCGAGCATCGCCGCGGCGACCGCCGAGAACGCAAGTGCCAGAAACGCAACGCTGTAGCCGCGGCTGTCGATTAGCCAACCCGACACGACGAGGCCGACCACGGACCCTGCGACCGCGAGACCCGTGATAACTCCCCGGACCGTGCCGCGACGCGCGGTCGGGAACAACTCCGGTGCGATCACCCCCAGGGCCGGTGCAGCCATTCCTCCGATGACCGATGCTGCCAGTGACGCGACCCACATGGTCCAGTTCGTAGACGCGTAGAACCAGGTCGAGAACACGGCCACCGCGGTCAGACCCGGGATTATGGCCCAGCGTCGTCCGAACACATCCGCGATGCGACCGCCCAGCAGGACGCCGATACCGCCGGGAGTCGATGTGAGCAGCACGAAGACGCTGATCATCACCCCGCTGAAGCCGACTTCGGTTCGTAGATAGTCGTTCTGTAGCTGGGAAGCTGGCGCGAGAAACACGTTCAGCAGCAGGAAAATCGCGCCGAGCAGTACCAGCCGTGACGGTCGTATCTTCCGGGTTCCCGAGGTGGCGCTGCGGTGTGATTCGAGGAGGGTGTAGCGGTGACTCTCGGGAAGGTGGCGTCGGACGTGCCAGATGATTGGCAGCGAGGCCCCAGCAATCAGGAAGGTGAGTCGCCAACCGGACGGGCCAAGGTCCGCCAGGGGGAGGGTCATGACGACGAGGCCGGCCCCGAGGCCGTAGGCCAGGGTGCCGAGGCTTGAAACCATGGCCCTGGATCCGGGTGGCATCTCTTCGACCGCGATCGTGTCGGCGCACAGCAGACCTGCGATGGCCAGGTTGCGCGACAGGAATTGCAGAGCGCCCAGAGACCAGAGGTTTGGCGACAGGGCGGCTGCCAGGGTGAGTAGAGCCGAGGCTGTGAACGCTCCGATGGCGACC
>JBATWQ010000236.1:0-6409 GCA_049672765.1 Microthrixaceae bacterium
GGGACATCTATAACCTGCTCCTCTACGTCAGCGACGATGCTGCAGCGGACCTTGCTGCGGGGAGCTCCAGCCTCGCCCATGTGGTGTCGACGACCGTTCGCCTACAACTCGTGGACGGCGCGGCACGAGCCCGGTCCGTGCTCCGGCTCTCGAACGACGAGCGATACCAGGCGATCACCGCTGAGGAGATCGCCTACGCCGCCGGGGCCTTCCTCGCCTCACTCGGCGAGGGCTGATTTGGCTCCATTTTCTGACCGGGGTCAAGGGTCCGGTTTTCGCAGACGGGGACGCCTAAGCCGTGCTAGCAACTCTGACGTGGCGACAAAGGTGATGGCTCTCAACCGGGACGACGCCTGTTCAGCATGCGCTACCCCCCTGGTCGCTGGAACCCGGGCGCAGTGGGACAACGTTGCGAAGAGAGTCACGTGTCTCCCGTGTGTCGAGAACATCGACACTCCGCCGGTTGCCATCGCCCCCGAGCCGAGACCAGCGCCTGCCGTCAGTCCTGAACCGGCGGCCCGCGCCGCTGAACTCCCACCGATCGATGTCGGCACTCCCGGAGCGTCGGCGCAGAAGGAGTTCGAACGACGCCACGCCAAGCGGGAACAGAAGATCGAAGAGAAGTGGGGCACCGGCCGCCTCGGCCGGATGGCCAACTTCCTGTCGGACGATCCCCAGACCACCACAGCGTGGGCCAAGGGCGCTCACGGCGAGGAGCGCGTCGCAGCCATTCTGAGTAAGCGTCTCGCCGAGGACGCGGTGTTGCTTCATGACCGCAAGGTCCCCAAGACCAAGGGCAACATCGACCACATCGCTATCGCCCCGAGCGGGGTGTGGATCATCGACGCCAAGAAGTACACCGGCAAGGTCGAGAAGCGAGACGTCGGCGGATTCTTCAAGACCGACCTCCGGCTTTATGTCGGCGGACGCGATCGCAGCAAGTCGGTTGAGGGTCTGCAGTGGCAGGTCGACGCTGTGCGCAGGGTGCTTGAGGATGACGCGATCCCCGTCCACCCCTCGCTGAGCTTCGTCGGAGCAGAGTGGCCGATGTTCTTCGCCAAGCCGTTCAAGCTGAAGGGTGTGTGGATCAGTTGGCCCGCCAAGCTCGCCGACCTGGTACTCGGCGACGGCCCACTCTCGATCGATGAGGTCGACCAGATCGCACGACTGCTCTCGCATCGCCTTCCGGCCAACTGATCAGATCACTCCTGCGGTGACACCCATGCGACAGCACGCCGTTGACGAGATCGTTGCCAACGTTCAACTGCCACGGCTCCGAACCCACCCCCGGCCACTAGGCCAAGTGCCAGCAGCAACCCTGCAATCCGGCTGGGCCAGCGCACTTCGAACACATCGCCCGGATCGAGACAGAACCCGCCGAAGTGCATGAACGAGGTTGGCCACATCAACATGATGACCGCAGCTACCCACACGACCATGCCGGCTATCCGCCAGCTTGCGCCCCGGTCCACTGTGCCGCCCTCGGCAAACGCGGCAACCACCATGGCCGGCACTCCGATGACGACGAGCATTGCCCAGTTGAAGATCGGCAGACCAGCGGTGAAACCGGCTTCTGGGGCACCCCACATGCCGAGTCCTGCCATCCACGATGCGACTACTGCGCACCCTGCAGTTATCCAAGACAACGCCCGCACTTGTTTACGCATGTAACGATCATGTCCCACCAGGTATCGCAAGTGCCGCCTATCCGTTCCCGTAAGGCCGATCTGCTGTTGCGGCAAGCTGACGTCGATGGAGGACCTCGCCGAAGGCCAGTCCGCAGTGTGCAATGAAAAAGCCGAGGAACACTCCGGCGACCGCGCGTTGAGATTCGATCCGCTCGCGCTCGTACTCCGACTTGGTCAAGCAGGTGTACAGCCCATGGTTGTTCGAGGTGTATTCGCAACTGCTCGGATCGTCGGTCGGGACGCCGACCTGACCTCGGGCCATGTTTGCCAGAATGAGTGAGCCGGGTCCCAGAAGAAATGCTCCATAGAACAGCAACAGGAAGAGCAAACCCACTGGTCGGGACAAGCCCCCTCTGAGGTCGCCTATGCGCAGTGAGCTTGGGAACCAACGGGTTGCCCCACCCGCAACCGAGCGCCGCTCTCCTCTTCGGTCGATCAGGATCGCTATGCACCACAACTGGCCGGTAACGAGAATGGGCACAGCTGGCGCCAGGAGAATTAGAGCAGAGTCCGGAAGCTGACCGATGACGAAGGTGTACAGAATGATCGCCACAGCCACTACGGCAGCTGAGCCAGCGGCGACCACGACCGAATTGCTCAGACGCAGCGCCCACCTGGCGCCAAAGTCGATACGAAGTTTGAACGTGCCGAGGATGGGCGTCCGTTCCGCAGAAATGTCCTCTGGTTCGGCCGACTCCACACCATGGAGAGGACCCCATGCTTGCCCGTCCCACCACCGCCAGCCTTCCCCCTCGGGGTCTTGGTACCAGCCAGGTGACGACACGGGCTCAGGGTACCAACGGCCCAAGCAATGTCGGCGGACGCTTGCGTCTGGTCAAGGGACCTCACTTCCCGCGAGGTCGAACTCGGGACCTAATCCGCACCAGCCGTCAGGCGGCGAGTGCAGCTAGCGCTGCATCGGTGATGTCGGTCACGAATGCTTCGGTGTCGAGCACTGCCCCGTCACCCAACGGGTCGTCAATCACTCGAGTTCATCGAGACGGCCATGGCGCAGTGCGTTCAGCTCGCTCGAGCGACGGTCAAGCACTTCGAGGATCAGTTGATCCAAATGGCCAATGTGATAGTTGACCGCGGCGGCGTTGCGGTGACCGGCTTCGGCGGCGATCGCCGCGCCGGTGGTGCCATCGATGCCGACGGTGTCGAGCAGGACCTCGGCCGCATCGAGTAGCCGGGTCCTGACGTCAGGTCTCGCCATGGTCAGTCAAGCTAGCCATTGAGCTCAGCGTCGAGCAGGCGGAGCGTTGCATTGTTGAAACCGACCAGAACGCAACGCTCGACCGAGGCTGGCTGCAGCGACTTCAGTGTCGTCACTGCAGTGTGCGCGGCGAGTTCGGCGGGAAAGCTGTAGATGCCGGTAGAGATCGCCGGGAAAGCCATCGACTTCGCCCCGAGTTCGTCGGCCACCTCGACCGAGCGGCGGTACGCGCTCGCCAGCAGACCGACCTCGTCGTGGCCGCGACCCCAAACCGGTCCAACTGCGTGGATGACCCAGCGTGCCGGCAGCTGGTAGCCGTCGGTGGGCACGGCATCGCCGGTTGCGCACGGTCCGATTCGCGCGCACGCTGCGGCCAGTTCGGGTCCGGCAGCCCGGTGTATCGCACCACACACCCCACCGCCGGGCAGCAGCTGTTCGTTGGCCGCGTTCACGATCGCGTCGACCTCGAGCTTGGTGATGTCACCCCGCCATGTCTCGATCGGCATGGCAAACATTCTTGTGCAGCAAGCCGACGGGCGGAGGGTTTAGTCGGGGTAGTCGCCGGGTACCTTCGTCGGCAGTCGCCGGCCACCGGGGCCTCGGCACCTAATGAGGGGAAGATTCCATGCTTTGGATCATCGGAGCGATCATCATCGGACTCATTGCAGGTTTCCTCGCCCGGGCGGTTGTCCCCGGCGACGACCCGATGGGAGTCGGAGGCACTCTCATCCTCGGCCTCGTCGGCTCACTCATTGGCGGATTCCTCGGCTACATCCTCTTCCACAAAGACGGCGACAGCGGCGCGCTGCAGCTCTCTGGGATTATCGGTTCCTTCATCGGAGCAATCATCGCCCTGCTGATTTGGAGGGCAATTCAGTCCCGCTCGACGCGCAGCTTGTAATCGGATCAGTCCGTCACCGCTAGAACCCTTCCAGAGCCTGAGGTCGACCTGACGGCCAGTTCCCGAGGTGGGCCCGACGGCCCAAGCCCTAGTTCGACCAGACGGGCTTGAGCCCGAGGCCGACCAAACGGATTGAGCCAAAGCCTGAGGTCGACCTGACGGCTTCCCCAGGTCGGCCCGGGTGCTTTAGGTCGGTAGACCAGGGGCTCGCTGCTGCGCCCGGAGTGATGTTTGAGGCTCGCCCGGCGTCGTCAGGCTGGCTATCTGTCGATGACCGATTTTGCAGTGCTCACTGAGCCAGGACTGGGTATGGAGAATTCCGTGTCTAGGAGCGGGCCACTTGCTGAAAGGGGAAGAGCACAACGGCGGAATCAAGGAGGAAGATCTGAAGGACGGGAGAACTGAACTCTCCGTCGCACAAAGGGGAAAGCATGTTGAAGCGAAGAATGGCGCGTGTAGCCGCCGCCGGGTTGGTTGGTGCTGCAGCGTTGATGATGGGGGTCGGACCGGTATCGGCACATGAGCGCCCTCGGGCACCGAGGGTCTCGGACCCGATCGCGACCGGGCTGGCTGGGCCACTGCAATTCGAGGTATCCAATCGCGGTGATGTACTGGTTGCACAGTCATTCTCCGGCGTTGTTTCCCGAATAACGCACTGGGGCCAGGTCAAGGATCTGTTCTCGGCTCCGGGAGTCGATGGCGTCGCGGCAGGGCCGTTCGGCTCGACCATCTACACCTATACGGACCATCCGGAAACTGGACAGCCACAGGCGCAGTTGAAGATTCGATCCTGGTCAGGTCAGGTCCGGACATTGGCCGATCTGTACGCCCATGAGATGACCAAGAACCCTGACCGGCGCCAGACCTACGGACTGATGGGACTGTCGGCGGAGTGCGCAGCTCAGCTTCCCCCGGACCAGGGACTTCTGCCCTACAAGGGCATCGTCGATAGCCACCCCTATGCGGTGACTCCTGTATTCGGGGGCGTGCTGGTAGCCGACGCAGGGGCGAACGCCATCTTGTTCGTCAACTGGCGCGGTCACGTCTCTACCGTGGCGGTACTGCCGGCTCAGAAGCCTGTACCGGTGTCAGCAGAAGCTGCTGCCGCCAATGGACTACCTCCCTGCGTGGCCGGGTCGTCCTATGTGGCGGAACCGGTTCCGACGGACGTTGAGGTAGGCCGTCACGGAATGCTCTACGTCTCGACACTTCCGGGGGGACCCGAGGACCCGAGCCTGGGGGCACGCGGCGGCGTCTACAGCGTCAACATGTGGAATGGAAGAACGCGTCAAGTGGCCGCCGGCTTCGCCGGAGCGGCAAACCTGGCGGTCTCACCCAGGGGCGACATCTACGTCTCGGAGTTGTTCGGCAACAAGGTCTCCAAGGTCGTGGGAAACCACGGGGTCACCGTTGCCAATGTCCCAACGCCGTCGGGCTTGGAATGGAGCAACGGCCGCCTCTATGCGGGTATCAACACATTCGGACCTGAAGAGGCTCCCCCAGATGGTCAGATCGTCACCATAAAGCCATAACCGAACAGTCCCCCCGGGGACCATCACCGGCCATGATTCCGGCGGCACCCCCAGGTGTCGCCGGAATCAACCGTTTTGGACTCAAGGAACCTTCGCCGACGGGGCGATGTGATTGTTGAGGGCGATGGGATTGTCACCTGCTGCGGATCACGTTGGCCTGTGCGGGTGTCTCGGGTGAGGTCCTGTTGGCCTTCCTCGTTCCGGACCTGAGTTCGGCAATCCGCTTGAGTGCTCCGTCACCACTCAGGCCGTCGGCGACGAGCAGGCATCCGGCCACGGTGCCGGCCCGGCCGACTCCGCCCCAGCAGTGGACGTACACCCCTCCACGCTCGGTGCCTCCGCGAACGGTCGCCAGGATTGGGTCGTACTCGTCGACCTCCAGGACATCCACGTCCGGGATCGGATGATTGATTCGGCGCAGGTCCAGGTTCCGCTGTGTGGCGATCGGCTCCATGACCTCTGCGTAGGGCCTGAGCTCTCCCACCGCGGTCCGCTCGCCCACTTCGGTCAGATCGACGAACGTGCGGATTCCGTTGTCGACCAACAGATTGATCTGCCGAGCCGCCTTGCCGTCATCGACGGCGCCCGGATACTCACCGACGAGCACCACTCCCGGCTCCAACCAGTACCCGTGAACCGACTCGTCGTGCGCCCAGGTTTCTGGCGCCGCCCCGCCCGCTCCGATGTCGAAGAGCCTGCCCGCGATAGCCGCGATTCGTTCGCCTTCGGTGACCCGCTGACGCCACTCCGCCGGGATGCCCGACTCGCCCCAGCGGGCCCCGGCGAGTTGGCCAGCGATCGCGGCCGTGGTGTCCGCATCGTCGCCCAGGTTCGCGGCCCGCAGCACGGCGTCGCGGACGTCAGTCGCTCCGGCCACGGCCCAGATGGCGGCTTCAAGTGCGTCGACCACGTAGCCGGTGCCCCGGACCGCCGGGGGTTCCTTGTCGATCCACGAACCGCGGGCGACCGCTTCGACCCTCGGGTCCAGCTCCCCGAACTGCCAGAAGTCGGCGTCGAGAACCTCTTCGACGGGTTGCCCCTGGATGAGCGCTGCGAGCATCGCCCCATACAC
>JBATWQ010000237.1:0-4225 GCA_049672765.1 Microthrixaceae bacterium
GTGTAGATCAGGTACACAGCGGCGAGCACTGAGTGCAGCCGGTCGGGCAACTCCGCGTCGCGCGGCACCCTGTAGGAAGCGTGATTGTCCCGCAGCTTTCGTTTGGCCCGGACGAGCCGCTGGGCCATCGTCGCCTCCGGCACCAGGAATGCCCTGGCGATCTCGGACGTCTCCAGGCCTCCGAGGAGCCGCAACGTCAGCGCCACTTGGGCGTCAGCTGACAAGGCAGGGTGACAACAGAGGAACATCAGCCGCAACTGGTCGTCTGCGACAACCTCGACCAACTCGTCCAATCCGTCCGACTCTCCAGGCTGGGATCCAAAATCCGGGTCGGGGTCCATGTCGTCACTCTGCAATCGGTGTGCCGCAATGTGATGCTCGTCGCGCCTCGACTCGCGACGAAGCCGATCAACTGCCCGGTTGCGGGCAGTAACGGTGATCCAGCCGCCTGGGTTGGGCGGAACGCCCTTGCTCGGCCACTGCGCCGCCGCGACGGCGAACGCCTCGGCTACCGCGTCCTCGGCAAGGTCGATATCGCCGAGGACGCGGATCAGAGTGGCCGTGCAGCGGCCAACCTCGCGGCGGTAGATCTCCGCGAGGGTCGCTGCTGGGTCAGTCATTCAGCACTCAGTCACTCGGCGGCGGGCTCAACCTGCATTGGGCGGAGTTCCACCGGGCCTTCGCACGCCGCGGCGCACTTGCCCGCCCATTCGAGCGCCACGTCAAGGTCCGCAGCCTCGATCACCCAGAAGCCTCCCATCTGTTCCTTCGTCTCGGCGTAGGGCCCATCGGTCATCGACACTTTGCCGTCCGCTGCACGGAGCACCGTGGCGGTGGAGTGCGGTTGGAGACCGGCACCGAAGACCCAGGTGCCGGTGCGCTCCATCTCTTCGTTGACGGCGCCTACCTGCTGGCCGAGACGCTGAATATCGGGATCGGACCAGTCATTGTCGGCGTAGTCTTCGTCGTGCCAAACAGAGATCAGATATTGGGGCATTTCGTCATTCTCCTTCAGAACCGAACACCGAATTCGGTGGATTGTATTGGTCCAATTTCTCCAGCAGGTTGCCGCAGTGGACTGTTTCACCATCTCTACGAACGAGATCGCGCCAATCGACACAATCACCAAGAAATTTCTGAAAGATTCCCGCAACAACATGGGGAGGTCCTCGGCGGGGACACTGACGCTGGACGCGCAGCGTCCCGACCCTCGAAAGAGCCGGGACGCTACGGTCACTACATGTCGGAGGCCCCAAAACCCTTGATTTACCAGGGTTCCGGCACCCGCCCCCTACTCGATGCGCAGGCCCGAGATCGCACGGCTGATGACCAGCTGCTGGATCTGCTCGGTGCCTTCGAAGATGTCGAAGATCTTGGCGTCACGGTGCCAACGCTCGACCGGGTACTCACGGGTGTAGCCGTAGCCTCCAAGAATCTGGATGGCCCGCTCGGTCACCCAAACAGCAGTGCGGCCAGCCATCAGCTTGGACATTGAGCCCTCGCCATTCTTATAACCGCCGCCGTTGCGGGACAGCCAGGCCGCACGCCACACCATCAGGCGTGCAGCCTCGATCTGGGTGGCCATGTCGGCGAGCATGAACGCAATCGACTGGTTCATGATGATCGGCTTGCCGAACGCGTGACGCTCCTGGGCGTACTGCAGGGCGTACTCATATGCGGCACGGGCGACACCAACCGCCTGGGCGCCAACGGCCGGGCGGGTCGCCTCGAAGGTCGCCATCGCAGGCTGCTTACCCGAGCGAACCTGCGGGTTCTTCTGCGCCTCGCGGGCACGGGCGAGCTTCTCATCGAGAGCTTCCTTGGTACCCAACAGACACGATCCGGGGATAGTCACGTCGTCGAGAACAACCTCGGATGTGTGCGACGCACGGATGCCGTGCTTCTTGTACTTCTGACCCATCGACAAGCCCGGCGTACCTGGCGGAATGATGAAGCTGGCCTGGCCCCGACCCTTGAGCTCGGGGTCGACCGTTGCGACCACGACGTGGATGTCGGCGATTCCACCGTTGGTGATCCACGCCTTGGTGCCGTTGAGGGTCCATTCGTCCTTGGCCTCGTTGTAGACCGCTCGGGTCCTCAATGAGGACACGTCGGAACCGGCGTCGGGCTCGGACACGCAGAAGGCGCCGAGGGCGACCTTCTCGGGTGTGCCATAGCACTGGGGAACCCACTCGAGGACCTGCTCCGATGTTCCGTTCCCAGCGATTCCTGCCGCCGCCAGGCTCGATCCGAAGATGGCGAGTCCGATACCCGCATCTCCCCAGAACAGCTCTTCAAGGGCGACCGGCATGGTCAGGCTGGTCGGGTCGCCGAGCATCGCCTGGGCGATGAAGTCGAAGCTGTACAGACCGATCTGAGCGGCCTCCTGGACGATCGGCCAGGGAAACTCCTCGCGCTCGTCCCATTCCTCGGCGGCAGGGCGCACGACGTTCTCGGCGAAGTCGTGGATCCACTTCTGGATCTGAAGCTGGTCTTCATTGAGGGTCAACGAGAATTCACTCATGGTTGCCGTCCTTTCAAGGTTCCCTGCTCCAAGAAGTCTTTCCCGGAAGATGAGCAGAGTTTGAAGCGGTTGTCTCCGCCGCCGACGCCAAAGCCGGGACGTTGTTACTGATGAGTAGGTTACCGGTCGGTAACAACGAGTACCACCCCGGATTCTGCGATTGGGTGAGATTCCCCTGTGACTCCGCTTCGGGGTTTCCCCTGTCCTCCACTCAAGTCCAACGACCTGGTGCCGACAAGAGCACTGGGCCGAAACATTGACCTGCCAGCCGCCCGAGCCGGGAGCGGTCCGTGGCGATGACAATCAGATCGAGGAGGTGTAGATGCTCAACCAACCAGACACGGCTGACGCTCTGAAGCGACTGCGCGAACTTTCTGGTCTCAGCCGACGGTCCGCGGCCCGACAGATGGGAATGGACAAGCGCACCCTTCGATCGTGGGAAGAAGGTCACGCCACACCTGACCAGGACCAGGTCGACCGGGCCACCCGCATTTACGGGCGCGGTCTCGACTGGCTCCTGGCCGACCGCCAGCCAATCACCGACCCCGCCGAACCCGGTGTCATCCGGGTCGGATCCCAGACCATCGACATTGCCGAGATCAGACGCAACCACCCGGTCATCCACGACGCCAACCGAGCGACGCTCAATGCCTACGTGGACGCAGTCCGCCAGGCACGTGGGGTGCCGGTCAGCGGCATAGTCGAACTCCGTTCTCTCGACATCCGCCTACTCGCCAGCGAACTCGATATCAGCGACCCCGAGATCGGTGACCTGCTCGCCGATGTCTTCAACATGACGCCGGCCGGAGCCCAATCAGCGACTCGAGCGGTGCTGATCGGATCGCTCATGGCTGTCGCGGCGGCCGGGATGATCGGCGCCACCTGGTTTGCCCCGGCAGCGTCAGCCGCTTCCCAGTCAGCCGCTGGTCCGATGTTCACAACCTCGCCATTCGGTGCCGTCGTGTCTCCGGACAACGTGCGGGGCGGCTCCTTCGGTCCCCTTCACGACGGTTCTTCGAACGTGTTCACCGTCAGTCCGCGCAACTCTTCTCAGCAGACTGATTCCGCTTCGGACCAAACCGGACGCTCACTGGGTCAGGGACTACAGGCACTGCCCGCGGGTAGTCCGGAACTACCTGAGAACTAAGAACCTTCTTCTCACAACAGTTGTGACCTGAAGCTGAGAATCACCCGCACACGGCCTCAGGGGGGCTCGCATGGCTCGATACCTTTTCCGCAGGTTCAGGCAGCCAGATCGGTGTGCGAACCTGCCCTGGGGAATGATTCTTAGAACACGCGTCCAAAGGTACATCCGCCTAGCGATCCTCGTTGCCGCGGCTGCGCTTGTCGTTGGCAGTTGCACGGCCGCTCCGACCGACAACAACGACAAAACCGGTGCGGTCACGGTCCCGGGCACCGCCCCCGACGTAGCCACAGGGGTGACGCCCCCAGGCTCGCCGCCGTCGCCAAACGTCCGGCCCCCGACAACCCAACCAGTCACGACCTATGTGGCCAAGGGCGAACGCCTCGGAATCGGCAACTGTCCCCTCTACCCGCCGAACAACGTCTTCCACGCCGATGTGCGGACCCTTCCGGTCCTGCCCAACTCGGCAGCGGTAATCCGTGCCGCCGGCCCCGACACCGGGGTCAGGGCGGCGTTCAGTTCCGGAATCCACGAAGGGTCCAGAGGTGGCCTTCCCA
>JBATWQ010000238.1:0-5594 GCA_049672765.1 Microthrixaceae bacterium
TGACGAGGGTTCGATTCCCTTCACCCGCTCCAAGGGGGGCTTAGCGAAATGCTGAGCCCAACTTTGGTTGAAAAGTCACGGCACATGTCACTATTCCACCAGAGTTCTCCGAGATCTGGAGACGTCCAGCGGGATCATGCGCATCCGTCGTCGTCACCCCAGGCATCGGCATAACTGAGCTTCACGGATTCCACAACGTCGTCGCGGAGCAGGAAGGACCTTGCCCCAACGACAGTGGGTGGCGCTCTGCGCCTCCTGGGCCAGGTCTTCGCCTGTCGCCCAGTCACCGGTCAACCAGGCACCGAGCGCGACCAGTGCCGAGTACTCGTCCCGGAAGAACTGCTCAAATGAGACCACGGCGACCTGGTTCATATGACCTCTACACACCGCAGCATGCCCGATCGTTTACACGGATACGAAGAATCCGGGGTGCGGTTACTCGCGAGTCTCCAAACCATCTGGAAACTGAGGGGGTCGCAAGAGTCACAGCGTGCCGACTTCCCCTGGGTCGCCCCAACCACAAGCCTGTTGGGCGATGACAAGCGAGATGGTCCTTGAACAGCCGGCACTCATGCCGACTCCGCCACCACGTGAGCTCACCAGGGCCGAGGTTCGGGCTGTGATCCCGGACGAGTGCTTCAAGCGGAGCACTGTTCGCTCGCTTTGCTACGCAGCGGGTTCAGTTGGGCTGGTCGTAGCCCTCGTCGCTGCTGCGGCAGCCTTCCTGCCGATTACTTGGGCCTGGATACCGGCGTGGATCCTCTACGCCGTCGCCACGGGAACCGCTGCCACCGGAGTCTGGGTCATCGCCCATGAGTGCGGCCATGGCGCCTTCTCCTCCAACAGGCGTCTCCAGGACGGAATCGGGTTCGCACTCCACTCGGTGTTGCTGGTGCCATATTTCTCTTGGCAACGAAGCCACGCCGTGCATCACGCGAAGACGAATCACCTCGATGAGGGCGAGACCCACGTTCCGAGGAGAATCAAAGACCCCACGATCGAACGTCCGCTCGATCGGCCATGGCTCAAAAGCGCCAAGGGTGCCGGGGCAATTGCGATGGCATTGCTCGTCGGCTGGCCGGCGTATCTGTTGACAGGCGTTTCCGGTGCCCCCAAACGAGGGCGAACCAATCACTTCTGGCCCGTCAAGCCGTTCTCGACCGATCTGTTCCCACCCCGCTGGCACGCGCGGGTGTGGGCCTCGACAGCCGGTGTTGGCGCCGTGTTGGCGCTACTGCTCGCCTGGACGATCTACGTCGGATCCGTCATTCCCCCGTTGCTGTTGTACGTAGGTCCGCTCCTGGTGGTCAATGCGTGGCTCGTCACCTACACCTGGCTTCAGCACACCGACGTCGATATACCCCACTACGACGATCCGGACTGGTCCTGGCTACGTGGCGCCTTCCAGACAGTCGATCGCCCCTATGGTGCGATCATCGATCTGCTGCATCACCGAATCGGCAGCACTCATGTGGCTCACCATATCGACCACAGAATTCCTCACTACCACGCACGCAAAGCGACCCTTGCCATCCAGGCGGCATTCCCGGAGCACTATCGCTTCGACCCGACCCCCGTGCCCCTTGCCCTGTGGCGGATCGGCCGGGACTGCGTCGAAGTTAAGGATCAGGAGTCCGGGTGGTTCTTCACTGATACGACACCGGCCACCGACCAAGCGGCCTTGCCTGATAGCTGAAGGTCAGCTGAACGTCATCAATAGGCTCAGGCCAAATGGTCTGCGAGCCGCTCCAAAAACGTAACCTGCGCACGGTTCAGGCGCACCGCCGCTTCAGCAAGGTCGAACCATTCAGCCCGATCCACCTCGGGAAAGCTCTGAAGCTTCCCACTGCGGGGAGGCCACTCCATCTCGAATTCGTTGCAGCGGATATTCGACACGTCGAGGTCGCCTTCGACTGCCCATGCGGTGACCAGCTTGCCGGCCGCCTGGCGAATCGCACCCAGGTCGATCGCCGGCCCCGACGGAGGCTCGGTTCCCAACTCCTCCTGGAACTCGCGGCACGCCGCGGCGAACGGGTCTTCATCCGGGCCGTATTCCCCTTTGGGAATCGACCAGGCACCCTCGTCCTTGTTGCGCCAGAAAGGCCCACCTGGATGCACCGCGAGCACCCGTATTCCTTCAGCGGTACTCTTGAACAGGAGGATCCCCGCGCTGCGCTCAGCCATTGTTCAAACCATCTGGGGTGACGTCACAAAGCGGGTAGTTCATCAGCTAGTTCCCTCCGCACCGGGCAGATTCAACGATGATCGCGTGACTGTAGAGTCCTCCGAATGCAGGCAACGCCCACGGCACGTTCCTTCCATCTGGGCATCTACTGCGACACCCACGAACGTGGCGGAGCCGAGGTCAATCTCTCGAGGGTGCTGAAGGCACTTCCCGAGACGATCCACGTGACGCTGATCGGCATCGACGAGGGCGTGATCGAATGGCTGGCGGGCCACCGACCAGAAGCGTCGACCGCCGTGATCGCCGACATCGAGAACCGCTGGGACGTCGCCGGGATGTTCCGCCATCGGGCGCTGTTCAAACGGCTTCGTACCGACATCCTGGAATTCAGTCTGTCCTCAGGGTCGTCTTGTCAGTGGGCGATGCTGGCAGCGCTGAGCATTCCGGGGCAGCGCAACATCGCGCTCGAGCACTCCCCCATGAGCGTCTGGTCGCCAAGCTCGGCCCGGCTCAAACGGTTCACGTCCGGTCGACTCAACGCCCATTTTGCGGTGGGTGAACGCACTGCCCGGATCATCGAGGAGACCTCGCAGCTTCCACCCGGGTCGATCACGACGCTCTACCACGGGGTACCCGAGGCCAATCCGATCGACGCCCCCCGCCCCGCCCAGACCACACTTCTCACCGTCGCCCGCCACGATCCGGTCAAGGGCGTCGATGTCGCAATCGAAGCGTTCTCACGGATCCGCACCGACGCCCGTCTGGTCCTCATCGGAAGTGGCACCGAGACTGCGTCGCTCAAGCGGCAGTGCACTGCTCTGGGGCTCGACGCCATCGTCGAGTTCCGCGAGACGCCTTTCGAGACGAGGGCATCGGATCTCATGTCGTCGTTCGACGGGTTGGTGTTGCCGTCGCGCCTCGAGGGATTCCCGGTGACGGTCGCCGAGGCGATGCTCGCCGGCCTACCCGTCATTGCAACTGACGTCGGGAGCGTCCGGGAAGCGGTCCAACCTGGTGTAACCGGTTGGATCGTGCCGCCCGACGATCCGGACGCGCTGGCAGAGGCAATCGACGAGCTTGTTGACGACCGGTCCGCTGCAGCGACGATGGGTGAAAGGGGTCGGGAAATAGCCCGGAGCCGTTTCACCATGGACGCCACGGTCGCGGCCTACCTGGAGCTGTTCGGAGAGGTATTGGCGGGAAGTCGACCGGCTCAGATGTAGCGGCGGATGATGTCCCGCGAGCTGGCAGCGAGCTGCGCCACTTCCTCGTCGGAGGCATGGTCACCCTCACCCTCACCCTCGCCCGCACCGGCGGTCGCCTCCCCGCCGATCGCGTCCCGCAGCGCCTGGACCGAGTCGACCAACGACTTCCAGTCGGCGCTGCTGAACCCGAATGGAGTCGCCAGCTGTTCCAGCGTCGACGCCCCATCCATAACAGCAACCGTCGCCGCCGCGTCGGTCGGACGGTCAGCGAGGCGATCAGAACGCATGAACAGGTCGTTCAACAGTTCGTGGACAGCCACTCCGTCGTCGCTCGAAATTCCGTCCTGGTCATCGTCGGGCAACATTTCAAGCACCTCGTCGACGAGGGACTCGTCGGAGGCCCGCACAACGACGTTGCCGTGCATGTCCCATTCGTAGGGCACTTCTGAGATCGTCAGCTGATCGGTGAACTCGGTCTGCAGCGCTGAATGCCAGTCCGCTATCTCATAGGTCAGCCTCGGTGAGCCTGGCTCGAGCGTCGGGGTCGCGACGGCCATCACCTCGTCCAGGAGTTGATCGACCTCTTCTTCGTCTTCTTCTCTGACCGAAACCGTTGTGCCCTGCCAGACGTGTTGGAACTCTCCGCCCTCCAGGAGCGACCCGAACAAGCCCCTCGATTCAGCCGACCAAGTGGTGCAGTCGTAGAGGACCCGTCCGTCGTTGGAATCTGATTTCTCGTCGCTCACCCCTAGATGTTCCCACGCCAACGCTTCGCCAGCGCACCAATCAGGCTCCCTCAGTTGTCCGTTGGTCTCGGCGCCTCGGTATCGTCTTGGCATGACGACCACGGCACCAGATCGAAACCTTGCAATGGAACTCGTTCGCACCACCGAGGCCGCGGCCCTAGCCGCATCCAACTGGGTGGGTCGGGGCGACAAGGAAGGTGCAGACGGGGCCGCGGTTGACGCGATGCGCCTGATCATGGGCACCGTCCAGATGACCGGCACCGTCATCATCGGTGAGGGCGAGAAGGACGAAGCTCCGATGCTCTACAACGGTGAGGTCGTGGGTGACGGATCCGATCCCCACGTCGACATCGCGGTCGACCCGGTGGAAGGCACGACGCTGACCGCCAACGGCCGTGCCGGGGCGACGTCGATCATCGCTGTTTCAGAACAGGGAACGATGTTCAATCCCGGGCCGATCGTGTACATGGAAAAGGTCGCTACCGGTCACGAAGCCGCCGCCTACATCGACATCGAGGCGAGCATCGCCGAGAACCTCCAGGCAGTCGCCAAGGCCAAGGGCCTTGAGGTCAGAGAGATCACCGCGATGGTTCTCGACCGTCCCCGACACGCCGACATCGTCGATCAGGTCCGTTCGGCAGGAGCCCGGATCCATCTGATCGGGGATGGCGACGCACCCGGAGCGATCTCGACGGCAATCGCCGGGTCCGGTGTCGACATTCTCTTCGGGATCGGCGGAACCCCCGAGGGGGTCATCGCCGCGGCGGCGCTCAAGTGCCTCGGTGGGGCCCTGGTGGGAAAGCTGTACCCCCGCGACGACTCAGAGCGTGACGCTGCCATCGCGTTTGGACATGACCTCGATCGGGTCCTCCGCACCGACGATCTGGTCCAGGGCGACAACTGCTTCTTCGCCGCCACCGGCATCACCGACGGCGCCTTGCTGAAGGGTGTCCACTACAACCGACTCGGCGCAACCACGCAGTCCCTGGTCATGCGCTCACGTTCGGGGACGGTCCGATTTGTCGAGGCCCAGCACCGTCACGAGAAGATCGACGCCTGAGACGTTCGAGGCCTCTCAATGGGTCATTGAAGCTGGCGGACCAGGTGGCTTCCGACCGGGGTGAACCCCAACTCCTCGAGAACGTCGAGGCCTCGCCCGGACTCGTCTCTGCCCGCTGCGCTGCTCCTCGCACATAGAGCTACGACTGCTCCCCGATCCGCGCTCTGATAGCACCACTGGGCGAGTACCTGGCGAGCTATGCCCATACGCCGGTGGGATATATCGGTGACCAGCCCGTCGAGCCACGCGGTATGCCCGAAGACTCGTCCAACCGCAACCCCAACAGGAGAGCCAGGCGCATCGGGGAACTCGGCAGATACACACAACAATTCTGCTCCTACGGCACTCTCGGTCGGAGCGGGAGCCTCGACCGACGAAACCCCCTCCCCCACCCGCTC
>JBATWQ010000239.1:0-18037 GCA_049672765.1 Microthrixaceae bacterium
TCGGGCTCTACGTCCACGGCAACAACGACGTCGACGGCGCGATTCTCGGGGTCCACAAGATCGTGAAGGGCCTCGGCTGGCGTCAGGTTGCCGAACCCGTTCGCTCGGTGCCGGACGCAGGCGCAGATGCTCGTGACGCCTGCTGGGAGCTGGGTGCCGTGGTTGCTGCGAGCATCTCGTGAACAAAGGGACACCGGTGTTGCTGCTGTTGCTGCTCGCACCCCTGATCTGGATGGGCGTCGCCTCGCCGGCGGTGGGGGCTGTCGAATCGCCTCCGGAGGTGCCCCAGCCGGTGATGGCCAATGTGACGGCCTCGGTGGGGATGGTGCGCAGCGTGGGACGTACCGGCACCGGATGGATCGCCGCTCCCGATACGGTCATAACGAACCTTCACGTCGCAAGGGAGATTTCCGGGGACATCTACGTCGACTTCTCCGACGGGTACCGGGTCGAGTGCTACTCGGCGGTTGCCGACCGAGACATGGACCTGGCCGTTCTGCGCTGCGAAACCGGGGCACGCATGCCGGTTTCGTTGGACACGTCGATACCGGGACCGGACACAGCGGTCGGCGTCATCGGCTATCCGCAAGGTGTCGGGCCGATCAGCACAAAGGGCGTGATCACCGGCAGGCGCATCGTCAATCGTGGAATCAAGACCGTTGAGTTCACAGCAGAGATTCATCCGGGTAGTTCCGGGAGCCCGGTATTCGACGCGAATGGGCGGGTTCGCGCCGTCGCCACCTTCGGAGGAGGACCGGGTGGCGGAGGGCTTGGTGTGCCGATAGGCCAGCTGACTCCACTCCTGGACCGGGCAAGCGGATTTCCGGCTACCAAGCAGGCGGCGGAATGGCGGGTTCGAATTCGTCGTTCGCTACTGGTCGGGGTACCGACGATGTTCCTCGCCTGGTTCTTCGCCCGCCGGTCCGGAAGAAACAACCCGGTCGCGGTCGGGATCCGTTGGACCATAGGCCTGGTGTTCGTGACCCTGATCTTCACCCAGCTCTATTTCGCCGCGTTCGGCGCGGCAACGTTCATCTGACGCATTCTTCGGGCGGACGTGAAGGGCCGAAAGGCGTATCGTCGGAACCATGATCGATGCGTCGCTGAAATCGCTTTGCTCAGAGGGTGCCAACTTCGGTGTTCTGACCACACTGATGCCGGATGGATCGTTCCAATCACAGGTCATCTGGGTGGACGCCGACGATGACCACGTGCTGATCAACACCGAAATCGACAGGCAGAAGCACCGCAACGTACAGCGCGACCAACGCGCCACCATCACCGTCATAGATGCGGCGAATCCCTACCACTACATCGAGGCCCGCGGTCGGGTCGTGGGTGAGATAACCGGTGAACGGGCCCGCGCACACATCGACGAACTTTCGGTTCGCTACACGAAGCAGCCCTACAACCCAGATGCGATTGGCACCGAGCGGGTGATCCTGCAGATCCGACCCGAGAAACTGCACCGCAACGGCTGACGTCGGTGGCCGCTGAGGCCAGCGGCAACTTTCGGCGGCCGAGTCGAGCGGAGGCCGAGTTCAGAGTTGGCTGGCGAAGTCCGCTTCATCGGCCGGCGACATTGTCCACCCAAGCGTTGAGAAAGGCCATGTTGACCGCGCAAGTCGGTACATGTCCATCACAACTTGGATCCGAGACAATGTCCAGCCACGCCGGATTGCCGACACCCAGTGTCGCTGCGCCCAGGCTGAGGGCCTGGGCCGGGGGGACGAGGGGATCCCGGCCGCCTTGGATCAGGTATCCGGGAGGATCGGATGCGTCGACGAGGGTGACCGCCGACGCGGAGTCGAGTTTCGCGGCACTCGGGTCCGCTCCGAGCCACACGGCTGCCTGCAACGATGCAAGTCCCTCGGCGCGTAGGTCATAGAAGCCCGAAATGGCGATCCAACCGTCGACCGCTGATGTCGTCCCCCTGGGGCTGCCGGGGTTGTTGGCACCCAATCCGATCAGGGCTGCGATCGTCCCTCCGGAGGAGTGTCCCGCGACCAGCACCGTCTTTGGATTCAACCCGTGTGCCGGACCGTGGCTGTGGACCCAATCGATGGCGTTCGAGACGTCCTCAAGCGCGGCGGGAAACAGGTTCGTGGAGCCGCTTGCCAATCGATAGTCAACGCTCAGAACGGCGAAGCCCCGGTCCAGTTGCTCCAGGATCGGATGCGCATAGAGACCTATCTCGGTCCGACTACCGCTGTAGAAACCACCGGCGTGGACCAGGACGATCACACCCTTGTTGCCCCCGGCGCGGGCCTTGTAGAGGCTGGCGTCGAGGCCTTCGGAAAACTTGATCGTGGCGTCGGGGACGCGGGGCCCCCGGGCAAGCGCCGGACCGTCGGAGCGAGGCGAAGGCGGCACCACACACGAACTGAGCATGGCTGCGAGGGAGACCATCAGAGCGACCAGGGCCAGTGCGGTTGGAGGACGCATCCGCGCGTCGATCGGTCTCATCGGCCCAGTGTGCCGGGAGATGAGCAGAACTCCTCACCGACGGCGCGAGTTTTTGACGATCGGACCACCTTGGTCGAGCCAGCGTGTTCCGGCGGCCGTAGTCTCGACCGAATGGGCGACGACCTACTCGAAATTTCCGATCGGATTCTCACAGGCAGGCTCTCGATCGAGGAACACAGCCCGCTGTCGATCCGGGGTGGCACGACGTTGCACGAAGTTGGTGACGGGGTTGCGTTCGTGGAGAGCTTCGGGAACGTGACGGCATTCCGCGCTGGAGATTCGCTGCTGCTCATCGATGCCGGTGGCATTCTCCACGCCGGCGAGGTCCACGGACAGATCCGCCGTTGGAGCGCCGCTCCTCTACATACCGCGGTCTACACGCATGGCCATGTCGATCACGTGTTTTCCGTTCCGCTTTTCGAGGCCGAGGGTCACAGCCAGTCTCCGCGTGTGATCGCCCACGAGAACGTCCCCCGCCGTTTCGACCGCTACAAGCTGACACACGGCTACAACGGACGGATCAACCAGAGGCAGTTCCAGCTGGATGCCCCGCTGTTCCCCGACGAATTCCGCTACCCGGATGACACCTACGTCGATGACCTGACAATCCGGGTCGAGGACCTCCGGGTCGAACTCCACCACGACAAGGGCGAGACCGATGACGGGACCTGGGCGTGGTTTCCCGAACAAAAGCTTCTCTGTACCGGCGACCTGTTCATCTGGGCGGCGCCGAACTGCGGCAACCCCCAGAAGGCGCAGCGTTTCCCCTGGGAATGGGCTGTTGCCCTGCGAAAGATGAGCGTCCTGGGAGCGGATCTGATGTTGCCCGGCCATGGCTTGCCGATCGCGGGCGTCGAGCGGATCAGGCTCGTACTTTCCGAGACCGCTGAACTGCTCGAATCACTTCATTCCCAGGCGCTCGAGTTGATGAATGCCGGAGCACGACTCGACGAGCTGATCCACACGGTCCGGGTGCCGGATCACCTGCAGGGACAACCCTGGCTGCAACCCATCTATGACGACCCCGAGTTCATCGTCAGAAACCTCTGGCGTCTCTACGGCGGCTGGTACGACGGGAACCCGGCGACCCTCAAGCCGGCTTCCGAGCGCGCAGTCGCCCGCGAGTTGGCCGACCTGGCGGGAGGGGCGGGAGTCCTGACCGAACGTGCCCTTGAACTCAGCGCAGCGGAGGACCACCGCCTCGCGTGCCACCTGATCGAGTTCGCCGCTCTGTCATATTCCGATCCCGGTGCGCGAGCCGACCCCGGAGTGCACAGAGCCAGAGCCCAGATCTATCGCGACCGTGCCCGTGCCGAGCGTTCGCTGATGGCCAAGGGTGTCTATCGGTGGGCGCAGTCCGAGTCGACCAGATCCCTGTCCGACGAGGCGGACGGAACAGAAACCTCTACCGACTCCTGAATTCCCAATTGATGAGACTCAGAATCGGGCGAACTTGTCGCAGATGTCGCGACGATCAAACCCGGTACCGAAGCATCCCGGGCTGGGACGCCCTGCCTATCAGCCGTGTTGCCAGACCCGCTGTCTGATCGTCCTTTGACCGTCCAGTGCGACCCGGTCGATGGCCTCGATGTCGCCCTCGGTCAGTCCCCAACCGAGGGCCCCGGCGTTCTGGCCTGCCTGCCCTGCATTCTTCGCACCGGGGATCGGCACAGCGCCCTTTGAGATGATCCAGCGCAGGGCAACCTGCGCGGGGGTGCGATCCTCGTGGATCGAACCGATCCTGCGCAGTTCTGCGACGACACGATCGACCAGTTCCATCGGGTGCGCCGAGAAGGTCCGCTTGCCCGGCGGCGGGTTCTGGGCGGAGTACTTCCCTGTGAGGCGACCCTGGCCCAGCGGCGAATAGGCGAGCGGGACAACGCCCAGTCGTCGGCACGCCTCCAATAGTCCGCTCGTTTCTGGACGTCTGCGGAGCGGCGAGAACTCGATCTGGTTCGAGGCGAGTTGGATTCCCCGTCCTGCGAGCTCTGCGTGGATGGAGCCCATTTCGCGAATCGAGTAGTTCGAAACCCCGACGGCTTTGACCAGGCCTTCCTGGTGCACCGCGGCGAGAGCCTCGGCCATGACGGCGTGTGATCTCAAGCTGACCGGTCCGTGGATCTGGTAGAGGTCGACACTTTCGATTCCGAGGCGGTCGAGGGACCCGAGAAGCGCTTGGCGTAGAGCGCTGTGGACGTTCAGCTTCCAGGGTGAGGGCATGAACTTCGTGGCGATGACGATGTCGTCGCGCCGCGAGGCGCTCTCGGCCAGAAGCTTGCCGACAATGCGTTCGCTCTCGCCTCCTCCATAGACCTCGGCGGTGTCGAATAGCGTCACCCCCGCATCGAGCGACGTGTTCCAGGCGTCGCTGATCGTCGACTCGTTCAACGAGGCGTCATAACCGCCCATTCCCCAGGTGGACTCGTCACCCCACGCCCACGTCCCGACACCCAGCGGGACCGTCGGCACAGTCGATTCTCCAAACACAACCCTGCTCTCATCGTTGGTCCCCAAGTCGCCACCTTCTCTGTGATCCCGACGAGTACATACCCGTAGGAGCCACCCTAGGTGGTTGGTTTCGACGGTTCGGTGGTCGTAAGGGGTGATTGATCGGGTGGGCCCGGGCTGGTTGGGTGGTTTCGGTGTGCCAGAACTTCCCAGGCAACCGTTCTGGCTGTCGTCCAGGTGGCTAGAGATACAGCGATGACCGCCAGTTGATGCCGCAGGGGACCCAAAGCCCTCTGGAACGCAAAGAGCCGGTGATCCCCCGGGTTGGAGGAGAGCACCGGCTCTCTGACGATTACCTCTGGCGGCTACCTCAAACGGATAGCTGGAACCGTCGACTCAGACGTTCAGCAGATCCCGGGCTCCCGTGTCGGCTGAAGGGTGACGCAGCTTCGACATCGCCCGCGCCTCGATCTGACGGATGCGCTCCCGGGTCAGAGCGAAGTGCTCGCCGACCTCTTCGAGCGTGCGGGGCTCACCACGGTCGAGACCGAAGCGGAGCTTGAGGATCTCGCGTTCGCGCTCGTCGAGGGGAGAGAGCAGACGTCCGATTTCCTCGGGAAGCAGCGCGAGGGATGCCGCTTCGAAGGGGGTTACCGCACCACGGTCGGGGACCACGTCGCCCAACTCGGCGTCGCCGTCCTCACGCAGAGGTGTCGACAGCGACAGCGTGTCGGCCGCGAACAGCAGGGTCTCGGTGACCTTGGCCTCGGGCATCTCCAGGTCTGCCGCCAACTCGGCGAGAGTCGCGGGGCGACCGAGAGTGGTTTCGAGGCGGGTGCGGGCCTTCTGGACGCGGTTCATGGTGTCGCCGGCGTGGACAGGGAGTCGGATGGTGCGCCCGGTGTTGGCGATACCACGGGTCAGGGCCTGACGGATCCACCAGGTTGCGTAGGTGGAGAACTTGAACCCCTTGCGCCAGTCGAACTTCTCGACCGCGTGCATGAGGCCCAGGTTGCCTTCCTGGACGAGGTCCAGAAGCGGCATTCCCGACGCCTGGTACTTCTTGGCGATGGACACGACGAGGCGCAGGTTGGACTGCACGAAGGTGCGTTCCGCGTTCTCTCCATCACGGATCAGCCGGCGCAGTTCGCGCTTGCGGCCGGGGGCGACGCTCTTGCCACCCTCGTCAAGTTCTGTGCGGGCATCGCGGCCCGCTTCCATCGCCTGGGCCAGGCGTGCTTCGTCATCCTTTGTCAAAAGCGCGTACTGACCGATGTCCTTCAAGTACATTCGGACGAGGTCTTCTTCGTCACGCTCTACTCGCTGGTTCGCCACTGAGGCTCCTCGTTACTGTCGTGGGAAGGCCACTCTCCGTACTGTTGAGCCGACACTCAACAGGCAAAGACATTGACCAGAAACTAATTCTACGGGTCGTGTCAAGGGCTGGGGCCTTGACCGGGGTCGGGGGGTACCGGTTACAAGGGGAACCCCCTGGGTTCAGCTGGACTTCCCGATGGTTCAGCTGGATGTATGGGAAATCTCACCCACTGTGATTCTTTGGCCCTCAGATCCGGCTGATTATGGCGATTCGGGAACATTTCGGCGGCGAGCCTGGTTGTGGGGCTAGTGACTCTCTCATCGGTTCCCCTTTCCGTACTCGACCTTGCCAACGTCAAGGCCGGACATTCGAGCGGTGACGCCCTGGCCGACACGGAACGCCTGGCGGTCGCCGCCGAGGAACTGGGATTCACCAGATTCTGGGTGGCAGAGCACCACAACATGCCGGTCGTGGCGTCCACTTCACCACCCGTACTGATCGCCCATGTCGCGGCCCGGACGTCGAAGATCCGGGTTGGTTCGGGCGGAGTCATGTTGCCCAACCACGCGCCGCTGGTCGTGGCCGAGCAGTTCGCGATGCTCGAGGCCCTCAATCCCGGACGCATCGACCTGGGGATCGGACGTGCGCCCGGCACCGACCAGCACACAGCCCGGGCCCTCCGACGGAGCACCGAACGGTTCACCGAAGACGACTTCCCCCGCGATGTGCTCGATGTCATGGCCATGCTCGGCGACGTCCGCAATCCGGAACGTCCCCTGAACCTGAGCGCCACGCCAGCCGCCATCTCCCATCCCGACATCTGGCTGTTGGGATCGAGCAGCTACTCGGCCCAGCTCGCCGGGATACTCGGTCTGCGTTACAGCTACGCCCATCATTTCGGCAACGAGGACCCGTTCGCCGTGATGGATCTCTACCGTCGCGAGTTCAGGCCGTCGAACGTGCTCGATGAGCCATACGCGATGCTCACGACTTCCGCCCTGATCGCCGACACGATGGAAGAAGCCGAATTTCTCGCCGGTCCGGCCAAGGTGATGGCCCTGTCGTTGCGTACGGGACGCATCGGATCAATCGTCTCCCCCGAGGAGGCCGCCGAGCGGGGCTTCACCGACCAGGAACTCGAGGTGCTTGAGTACCTGCCGGCAATAAAGTTCGTGGGTGATCGCGACTCGGTGGTTACCCGCATCGACGACCTGGTCAGAGCAACCCGGGTGAACGAGGTTATGTTCACCGGCTCGACCTACGCGCTCGAGGATCGCCTGCGCACTCTCAAGGCCTTGATCGCACCGTGAGTTGGACCCGGACCTCGACCGCCGAGATCCTTCCCGAGGATCCCGCAGCGGACATGGTTGCGGAAGCGATCAGCGAGATCCTTCTGGGTGCGACCGTCGAGATTCTCTACTCACCGATCGGTATGGAAGGTGGGTCGCTGCAGCTCGATGAACCCACTGCCTCGGCGACCGGAGAGGGGCCACCTGGCTGGTTGATGGAGATCCGACTTCAGCTCAGCCCGAGGCTGGCGTCACTGTCGGGTTCGGATGGCTCGTTGTTGCGCGAGTTGCTCGACTCGCTGCCAGAGTCGGGGCTGAGAGCGGCCGCCGAGTTCCGCCCGGCAGTCCGGTCGAACAGCATCGGTCCGGCGCTCCGGAGGGCGATTCGCGACACGGTCGTTTCTGAAGCACTCACCAGCCTGTTGTCGGTGCGGTTCCACCACCCCGTCTACCGGGATCTGATCGACGAGACCTTCGACTTTCTGATCGAACTCGGGGGTATCCGCGTCGAGTCCCAGGACCTGACCCACGGGGTCGTCATAACCGACGGAATCAAGGACGAGCCGCGGCTGCACTTCTCGTACCCGTCCGATATCCGCGACGCCAAGCGTGCGCCGCTGCTCTTCGATGGACTCCGCTCGATCCTGGTGGTCGACTCCAAGGGGCGCGCGAGAACCGAGTTCCAGCGTTCCCGTCCGGATCGACTGGACAGCATCGACCACAGCGACGGTGACTCACTCGCCGCCGAGGCGACCCTCCATCTGGGCGGGCTGGCACTCATGTTGGAGTCGGACCGGACGATCAGGGCGTTCATCGATGGACAGCCGCTGTTGGTCCGTCGTGGTGAGCACTGGACTGCGTTCCCACTGGAGTTGGGCAAGGCGATAACGAAGATGGTCGGCGGTGGAAGCGCGGCGCAGTTGATCGTGCAGGCCGCCCTGCGGATCTCGAGCGAGCGCCACGGCGCGATCCTCGCCATCGTCTCGGGGGCAGAGTCGCTCGACGGGATCGTTCCGCTGAAGGACCGGTATGACCTGCGCAACGAGATCGATCTGGATGCGATGCAGCCCGAGACGCGTCTTCACCATCTGATCGACGCGGTCGAACTGGATGTCGACACCCTCACCAGGATCGCGTCACTTGATGGCGCAACGATCATGGACCGGGACGCCAATCTGCTCGCCTACGGCGCAGTGGTGGCGAGCAGTGATTCACGCAACGAGGGCGCCCGCACCGCGGCCGCGAAGACTCTGTCGCACAACGCGGATGTCGTCCTCAAGGTGTCTGTGGACGGGGACATCACGATCTTCCGTGAGGGGGCTGCGCTGACGACCCTTCTGGGCCGGGCTGGCAATTCCTGAGGCGAAGCTCGGCTTGCTGGTTCTGGGAATCGCTTCAGGACTGTTCGTCACCTGGCGACGACGTTTCTCCGGGGGCCTGGCGGGTCGGGTCGGGTTCGATCCGCTCGATCCGCCTGACATACCCGAGCATCGGCGTCACGGTCATTTCGACCTTCGCGCCCTCGAGCGTCTCCGAGGCAAGGCCTGGACGGATGTTCCATGAGCTGCTTCGGCCCGAGGATGACAGCACCAGTTCGTGGCGACTCCGACGCCCCATCTCTCGTGTGTTTCCGCTCTCGTCCCGGCGGTTGTACCAGAGCCGCTGGACGTACCAGGGGAGAAAATCGCCCGTCCGTCGCTCCCGGACACTCACCACGGTTCCCTTGACGGTGCGGCGGACAACCAGGTCGATGGCTCCGACTACCAGGCGGGCCCCGTTGTAGAGGACTCCAAGTGCTGCCAGCGCCGCTGCGCCGAGGGCGACGCTGTTGATCGTGGATCGTCGCTCCTCGAGGCCAGTGCCCGTCAGGTCCAGATCCCCGGTGCGGACCTGGAAGCTCGCATAGATGATTCCGCAGAAGATCGCTCCGGCGACGGCGCCACCGAGCACCAGACGATTAGGGGCCTGACCCCACCACGGCCGCAGTCGGCGCCCCAGCATCGACTCGATCTGGCCCATTGGAGCCGCGCTCAATTTGGGTGCTCCTTGTACGACAGCCTCAGAATTCTCATCGTCGCCCCTGATGTGTTTCGACGGACGGTGCTGCCCGGCCGATGGGGCGCACCATAGGTGGGTCCGTCAACGAGTTGTGCCACCTGACCTCGGGCAAGCGCCGCGAGTACAGCCGTAGCTGGTCACGATTTCTGAATTTCCAAGTCGACCCGTTGACGAAGCCACTCGATGGGGTTACGATTTCCGACGTGCCTTCGGAAAACGTCGCTCGTTCGATAGCGGATCCTCTGGTTGATCACCCCGACGGCTCTGACCGTCGAGGACGCAAACGCCTGGCAAGACGCGAGGCATTGCTCGAGTCGGCGGCCGACATCGTCGCAACTTCCGGAGTGGACGGTCTGACCATGGCCGCTCTCGCCGAGGCATCCGACTACGCGCCGGCGTCGCTCTATACGTACTTCCCGTCGCGTAGCGCGCTCGTGGCCGCCCTGCAGCAACGGGCGCTAATTGTGCTGGCCCGGGTGGCCCGAGACTCGGTCACCGCTTGGGACGAGTCACTGACGGGAAGGTCGACAACGGCCGTTGCAGCACTCGCCCGCCTCTGGGCATTCAGCCGCCTGCTTCTCACAGCCCCAGAGCATCACCCGCGGGAATTCATGCTGCAGCAGCAGCTCCTGGTATCGCCCGACGCGGAAGAAGTCTCGGACGCCGCACTGGTCGTCCCTGTGGCGATGACTGTTCTGGACGTTCCTCGCAGCCTTCTGGAACGCGCACGGCTCGACGACGCGCTCAACGGCGGTGTCCCGACCACCGGACCTCTTGGAGACGAGGTCGACATCGACCTGCTCCGCACGTTGACCTGGCTGACCTCGCTCAACGGAGCGCTGCTCGCAGACGGACTGGCGACAGGTCTGCCGGCGACCGGGTCGCTGCTGGGCGCGGAGCTCACGAGAGCTCTGATGATCGGCTGGGGAGCGGCGCCCGAGCTCGTCGAGACCGCCCGCCAACTCGCAATGGACCTGGAAGCGCCGGGCGCCATCACAACCGGCGGATCTACAACCGGCGGATCTACAACCGGTGGAGCCACAACCAGCGGTTCGGAGGGGGCGCGCCCGTCGGGTCGCTCACCGGGCCCGGGAGCAAAGCGATGAACCCCATGACGATTTTTACCGCACTAGTTGCACTTGCAACGGGTTGGGCATTGTGGACTTTTGCGGAGTACATGCTCCACCGGTTCGCAATGCACGAACTCGATGGCAAGGGGATCATGAGCCGCGAGCACCTTGAACACCACGTTCATTCCGGGTGGTCATTCGATGTGACCCACCTGTTGTCGTGGACGGGGATGCTGCTGGTGGGCGCAGTGGTGTGGGCGCCTCTCGGATGGCTGCTCGCGGGGCCGACGTTCGGTGTGACCATGGCCGTCGGGTGGGCGGTCGGCTACTTCTTCTACGAGTACCAGCACATGTCGGCCCACCTTCGTGCGCCTCGCAACCGCTACGAACGCTTCGTCCGGCGGCACCATTTCAACCATCACTTCGGTCACCCCAAGGCCAACCACGGGGTCAGCACCCCGCTCTGGGATCACGTCTTCAGGACCTTCGAACGTCCCGAGCGGGTGCGGGTCCCACGCCGTCTGGCGTTGCCTTGGCTGGTCGACGAGACCGGCGCCATCCACCCCGAGTTCAACGGCGACTACGTCCTGGTCGGAGCCGATCGAGCCGATGAACGCACCGCCGCGCTCGACCGGGCGAGGGCGTTCGCCTCCCTGGCTCCCGAGGACTAGCGGCCGTTCTCGGCGTAGGAGCGGAGCCGCGTCTGGTCGTCGACGTTGAGCAATTCGATCAGGTCGAACACCGGGCGGTCAGGTCCCGTCATGACCTTCAGGGCCTGGCTCCCGGCGGTGTTCTTGACCGGAGCGTCGGTGGTGAGAAGCACGAGCGGAAGTATCTCGCCGCCGTCCTCGGCGCTGCCTTCGTGAAGGACGGCCGCCTTGCCGAGTGCCTTCCACAGCGTGTCGGTTCTGCGTAGGCCAGCGCGGTTGGACGTGAAGGCCCCCGAGACGTCGAAGGCCCAATCCTTGCCGGTTTTGTCGGTCGCAACGAAGTTCAGAACGATGCCGAGTCCCTTTGGTTTGACCTCTGAACGAATGTTCTCGAAGCCGCAGGACTCGATCAGGACTTCGGCGATCTCGCGGGCCTGGCGACCTTCGCGCACAGCGCGGGCCTGGAAGTCCACCGGATCAATGGCGGGGTCGGGCGCGGACCCGGCGACAGATTCGTCGACAGGTCGACCCTTGGGATCTTTGGCCGGTGGAACTGCAGCGATCTGGACCTTGAAGGTGGGTACTCCACTGTTCAGTTCCTGCTCGAGCCTCGACCGCTCGTCGTTCACACGCTGCTCGGCGATTGCGACATACGCGGCGTCGGTATCGAAACCCAGGTAGTGACGCTGTGACCTGGTCGCCGCGACGGCAGTGCTTCCCGAACCCATGAAGGGGTCGAGCACCACGTCGTCCTGGTAGGTGTACAGATCGATCAGCCGACTGGGCAGTTCAACCGGGAACGGCGCTGGGTGGCCAACCCGGGTGGCCCGTTCGGGGGGAATTTCCCAGAGGTCCGTGGTGGCCTCCATGAACTCCTCGCGAGAGATGGTGGTCGTGGAGGGAAGCCCCAACTCGACGCGCTGGGGCGGCCGCAACGCGCGGTCGAACCGGCCCTTGCTGGCGATGACCACACGTTCGGTGATGTCGCGAAGCACCGGGTTGGAGGGACGCTGGAAGGTGCCCCAGGCGCACGACCCGCCGGCTGCCTTCCCCTTCCACCAGATGACCTCGCCCCGCAGAAGCAGGCCGAGGTCCTGGAGGATTGCGCTCACATCCCCCGAAAGAGACCGGTACGGGCGGCGACCAAGGTTGGCGACGTTAACGGCGATCCGCCCACCGGGCTCCAACACACGCTTGCACTCCGCGAAGACGTCGTGGAGCAGTTCGAGGTATTCGAAGTAGTCAGCGGGAACGCCGCCGATTCCCAGGTCCTCTTCGTACTGCTTGCCTGCGAAGTAGGGCGGCGATGTGACTACGAGCGCCACCGAGTTGGATTCGATCTGGGTCATATGGCGGGCGTCTGCGCGGTAGATGACGTCCACCTGGTCAGGCCGATTGATGGTGGTGTCGGTCGAGATCTCGGGAGCTACGAAGCGCTCATAGAACGCTGAGGCGTCGTGACCCTCCCTACGGCCGGAACCGAAGTTGGCGGTGGCCGTCGACTGCCTGACCCTGCTGCCGCGCGCTCCGGTCGGTCCGCCCTGTCGCCCGTTGGGTGCACTGCGGCTCATGAGTCGAATCCGGGGCCGGCAGGCCGTGTGGTGGACCCGGCCTGTGGGCTCAGGTCGGCCCGGGTGTGTGGGCCTGGGCCTTGGGGATCCAGGCTTCCCTCGGTGCTGGGGAGCCGTTCCAGGTAGTCCGAAACAGCCTTGGTGACGAGAAGGTTTGCCGATACATCCCGTTCTGTCGCGACCCGATGGAGGCGACGGTGGATTGATTCGGGAAGACGGACGGCGGTGGCGATGCGCTTCTCGTCGGAGACTCGGGGACGACCCATTTCCAGACCTTAGCGACGCGCTGTGACACCGCCGCGGATAGGCGCGCGCAACAACGCGCGCTTCAAAGCCCCGAACGCGGGGAGATAACGGTGTGGGGTGGGCCGAAACCCTCCCCACACCGTGATGCAAATTGGCCCTTTTGGGGCAAGTTGGCTGCCAATTGCTCAGCCCAGGCCAACTGCGTCCTCTGACCCTCCCATCCCATCTCCCATGGGAACGTCGGCAACTTACAATTAGTCACTGACATGTCGCTGACACGCCCAAGGTATGAGTGGCGCTGCGCGTCCGGACATGTGGCGGACTCCCCGCGCGTAGGTAAGTGAGGGATGATCGCGGACGGAAGTGAAGGGGTGAGGGGGCTCAGATGCTGCGGGCTAACATTTTCGGTGGCCTGCGGCTGATACTCGACGGCACCGAGGTCGACATCGTCGGAGCACAGCGTCGACGCCTCGTTTCCCTGCTGTTGGCGAGTTCCCCCGCACCGGTTGGCATGTCGCGGCTCATCGAATGCCTGGACCCGGACGCCCGAAGCGCGAATCCCAAAAATGTCGTGCAGGCACATATTCGCCGGCTGAGGCGAAGCCTCGATCCCGGCCTGGCGGGCCGAGATTGCGTCCACCTTCGGTCGGTCGGGGACGGTTACTCACTCGTCCCGGACTCAATGGACCTCTGGCATTTCCGGCAACTGGTGATACGGGCCTCGTCGCTGCGGAGGACCGACCCGGCTGGGGCGGTCGATCTCCAGTCAGAGGCAATGGCCATGTTCTCGGCTCCGTGGGGTGAGCCGGGTGATGATCCCCTCGTGAGCGACGCAGCCAACTCCGTCGTAGCCGAAAAACTGATGGTGCGGGACGACTGGATGGCAACGCTTCTGGAGGCAGGTCTGGCTGCAGACGCGGCGGACGAAATGATCGCGGCGGTACGCCGAGAGCCGACCCGGGAGCGACGCTGCGTCTACACGATGCACGCTCTGTACCGGGCAGGCCGCCAGGCAGACGCGCTGCGGCTCCACGAAGAGATCCGCATCGTTCTCCGCGACGAACTGGGTGTCAGCCCCGGCGAAGCCATGGAGGAGATGCACGGCCGGGTGTTGGCCCACGATCCGACGCTTCTCTCCCGACACACCACCGTGGACGGCAGCATCGTCCGGGACAGCACGAGCTTCGTCGGTCGAAAGTCGGAGCTGGGAACGATTTCGCAGCTTCTCGGCCGGCACCGTGTCGTGACCGTTTGCGGGCTCGCGGGAGTCGGCAAGTCTCGCCTGGTGAGGGAATGGTTGGAACGGGACTGCACCCTGGAGCGGGCGCTCTGGGTCAGTGTTCCGAGTCCCGTCGACGGTGGAGACGCGCCCGACGTGACCGCAGCGCTAAGCGACGCGCTCGGACTGGGCGAATCCGACGAACCGTCCCAGCAGGACGAGCGCTGGGCCTCCGCCCGGGCTTCGCTTACCCATGAGCCGATGCTGGTGGTTGTCGACGGGGCCGAGAGCTGTCTGGACGACACGGCGCACCTGGTGCTCAAACTCTGTGCTGCTCGATCCGCCCTACGGGTGCTGGTCACCTCCCAGGTGCCTCTCGGGATCTCGGGTGAACAGGTGCTACTGCTGAGGCCGTTACCTATGCCTGCCGAGAGTGCCGGTATCGAAGGCTCGGCGGTTCAGCTTGCGAAGGATCGGATGGGGCCGGGAGTTGGACTAGCCGCGGCGATCGACTTGTCGGAGCGCTGCGGTGGACTTCCCCTGGCGGTGGAAATGATGGCCGGCACCCTCGAGGCAGTCGTCGACGACACGGCCCAACCGGTCGAATCGGTCCAACCGGTCGAAGCCGTTGGACCGGTCGAAACCGTTGGACCGGAGAACTCGGCGAACTCTGCTTCGGGCGGTCCCGCTACTGCTGCTGGAGTCGGGCGTCGGGCGGATCCGGGTGAGGTCCTCAGCAACGTGGTCTCTTCTGCGACAGAACACCTTTCACCCCGTGCGAAAGAGCTTCTGAGGCTCAGCTGCGCTCTGCCGGCGGGTATCAGCATGGATGCAGCCGAGTGGATTTGTGGCAGAGACCGGGCCCGGAAGGTGGATGACCCCCACGAGCACCGCCGGGTAATGGGCGAACTCGTCCGCTCATCCCTGCTCCGGAGCACGCCGGCCAGGACCGGGGTGCGCTTCGTTGCACCCGAACAGATCTCACGGCTCGTCACGTCAACCATGTCGGAGGAGGGACGAGACGCTGCCGCCCGGGCGAATGCGGACTATCTGATGTCAGCGCTGGAGGCTCGCCGGCCACGTCAGGCCCTTCGGGCCGACTCTCGGTGCCGCGAACTGCTGGCCGACGAATCCCCGAACGTCGTTGCAGCCCAGAGATACCTCGCCGACCGTGATCCAGAGTCGTTGGCCGAGTTGCTCATTGCCCTGGTGACCCACCGGCGCCAGTGCAGCGACAAGTACCGGATCAAGCGATGGGTAGAAGAGTTTCGTTCGCAACCACCAACCAATGCGGACTCTGACGCACGGCTCATCGTCTGCTCGGTCATGCTCGAGCCGGACCTGGCCGCCGTTGGACGTCGCCGCGCAGACATTGAACTGGCTCGACAGATCATCGATTCGAGCGACCTGCGGGGGACCGGCTGGTCGATGGCTGTGGCAGTGCTCCAAGCTGTGGCGACCGGGTGGAACGGGGACCTCGATCTGGCATGGGACCACATGGCCGAGGCCAAGCAGCATGCGAACGGCAACACCTGGGAGGACGCGGCGGTTGACCGGTATCGGAGTCTGCTGATCTTCGCCGACGGACTGCCGGATGAGGCGGTAAAGCTTGCTGAGGAAAGCGCTGACCGACTGGAAGCGGCGGGCGACCCGCTCGAGGCTCTCGGCGCGCTGTACTTCGCGATCACGATTGCCCGGACGACATGCCGAGGTGAACTCAGACCGCTGGTCGAGCGCGCATCACGCCTGGTGGCTGCCTCGGAAACCTCGTACAGCCCCCTGATCATGGCGGAGCAGGCGCGCTGCGCCCAGGAGGACGGCGACCCTGGCGCCCTGAAGTTGCTCGCCGAAGCTGCCGCAGCGCTCGAGGCAGCCGGTTTGTTGCGTACCGCAGCCACAACCCGTCGGGACCTTGGACTCATGCACCTGGCAAGCGGAAGCCACCAGAGGGCCGAGCCCGAGTTGCTGCGGAGCGCAGAAGCCCTGCTCGTGATGGACCCAATGGGGTCCGCGCTTGCGATCGCCGGACTCGCCGTTTGTCTGGCCCCCAGGAGCCCTTCGCCGTCGGCCGACCTGGCCAGCGTTGCGTGGGCGCTGAGCCGAACAAGTGGGACTCCGCTCAGTAGCGCGGAACAACTGCAGCTGGAGGACCTGATTGGAGCTCCACCCGTTGGTGCTCTGTCCCGGGTGGGCGGCGAGTCGACGCTCATCGACCACGCTCTGGAACTCCTGGACGGGTACGCCAGCGAATCCGATAACTAGTCAACCGGGCGATAGCTAGTCAACCGCTTCGGCACCTGCAGGCGCTTGCACTCTGCGTCGGCGCTACGCAGTGGAGGTTTGGGCGAAGGTGAGACTTCGGTCGGACGCCCGGAACTCGGGGCTACCATCCGAATGTGACTGATGTACCGGCTGGCAGGCTGTTCCTTGGGGAAACACTCGACGCTGAAGGTGCACGGAGCGGCGATCGGGTTCTGCTCAAATCGGCTGACCTGACGACACACGGAGTGATCGTCGGTATGACGGGCTCGGGTAAGACGGGCCTCGGTGTCTCCCTGATCGAAGAGGCGCTCCTCCAGGGGATTCCGACCCTGATCATCGACCCCAAGGGGGATCTCGGAAACCTGCTGTTGGCCTTCCCCGATCTGAGTCCGGAATCGTTCGCCCCCTGGGTGGAGGACGCAGATCCTGGCGAGGTGGCCCGGTCCTGGCGCGAGGGCCTGGCCTCGTGGGGAATGGACGGGTCGCGGGTCCAGGCCCTGGCCGACTCGGCCGAGTTCACGATCTACACCCCCGGGTCGACCAGCGGTGTCCCACTGAACGTGATCGGCGGGTTGCAGCGACCGCCCGAGGGCACCGACGAGGAGACGATCGCAGAAGAGATCGGCGGGTACGTGTCGGGCCTGCTCGGACTTGTGGGGGTTGAGGCCGACCCGTTGTCGAGTCGCGAGCACATCCTGATGTCCAATCTCATCTCGCTGTCGTGGTCCAACGGTATGGATCTTGATCTGCCGACCCTGGTCGGACAGGTGCAGTCGCCGCCATTGCGAAAGCTCGGTGTCTTTGAGCTCGACGAGTTCTATCCGCAGGCCGAGCGCACCAAGCTCGCCGTTCGTCTCAACGGGCTGCTCGCTTCGCCCGCGTTCGCAGCATGGGGCAAGGGCCAGCCCCTGGACATGGACGCCCTGCTGTCGCCCGGCGGCAGGCCGGGCTGCGCCATCGTTTCGATCGCCCACCTGTCGGATGAGGAACGACAGTTCGTCGTGACTCTCGTCCTGTCGCAGCTGGTCACCTGGATGCGGCGCCAGCCCGGGACAGATCAGTTGCGGGTCCTCGTGTACTTCGACGAGGTCGCGGGATACGTTCCGCCGACGGCGGTGCCACCGGCGAAACGTCCGATCATGACGCTGCTCAAACAGGCTCGCGCCTTTGGTGTCGGCTTGGTCCTGGCGACCCAGAATCCGGTCGACGTCGACTACAAGGCCCTGTCGAACGCCGGTACCTGGATGATCGGCCGCCTCCAGACCGAACAGGACACGTCCAGGTTGGTGAGCGGTTTGTCGGCCGCCGACGGAAGTGTGGACACGCAGTTGCTTGCGGGCACAATCGGCAGCCTGGACAAGCGCGAGTTTCTGCTTCGGAGGCCTGGAAGCGCAGCCACCGAGATCTTCACGAGTCGCTGGGCCATGTCCTATCTACGCG
>JBATWQ010000240.1:0-3689 GCA_049672765.1 Microthrixaceae bacterium
GGTGCGCCAGATTGTGTCGTCGTACGCGTTGGCTAACAGACCGACCCAGAAGCCGAACGACAGGTCCGCGACGATCCTCCCGGAGGTCACAAGCTTTCCGGTGCGGATCAGTCGGTCCTCGGCGGCGTTGACGAGCTTGATGTCGTTCCCCCACATTATCCCGGTGTTTGGGAACCAGCCTCCCCCGTGTGTCGCTGAGAGCCGTTCGTTGGTAGTGGGTCAGTTTGAATCTTGCGGCTACCAGCTGCGGTGCAGAGCGTGCAGATCGCGCGAATCGGAGAGCTGGGCGCGGTAGCCGTCTCGGGTCGGCGACACTCCGAGTTCCTCGATGAGGTAGAGGGCGATGTCCTCGAAGGCGACACGGCCGGTGGGCACATGCGACTTCGCGATCGACCACGGGTCGTCCCGACGGAGGGCCTTCGGCAGGTGGAGGTGCGGGTAGACGACTCCTGGCCCCCCAGGGTGGTAGTGCCAAGCGACGAGCCGGTCGCCTTTAGTCGGGTCCGTGGACAGGTCGACCAGCTCGTGGATCGACTCACGCGTGGTGACCCGGAAAGGGCCGTTGGCGGCGTCCTCGATGATCTCCACCGAGATGGTGCTGAGCAGACCCAGCCGGCGGTCGTCAGGGACAGTGAGCGCGAGCGGCCGGGCGGAGTTGAGGCTGGCTTGCACCACATCGCCTAGCTGGCGAGCGTGACCGACGGCCCATTGCACCGACCCACTCAAACACGACGCTGCCACCCGCAGAGGGTGGTGGAACGCTTCGTAGGCTTCGTGAGGGCTACGCCCGGGCACGTCGATCGAATGGAACCAGTGCAGCGACTCGCATCACGTCCCCGTCGTCATCGAAGTCCCCGAACTCCCGAGCCTCATACTTGGCCAGGAACTCGCTTCCCGACATGCCGAGATTTCGGCGCGCAGCATCATCGAGCATCTCGAGCCACTGCTCGTCGTCCATCTCGATCAGATCGTCCGCACGCCCCTGCTCCATGCCGTCGACCATACCGACAGGGTAGGACAGCGAGCGTCAGAGTGCGCGTTCGGCCGCATCGATCAGTCGAGCAGGCCAGCGATCTGAGTGACGCTCCACGGGTGCTGCGCGACACCTGCAGCCATCGCCGGGGTGACCTGCTTGCCCAGGCCGGGGTACGTCTTCGCGAGCGTCTGGTGCGGCCTCGCGAAGTTGTAGTGGAGGTAGTGCAGACTGACCGCGTGGGTGAGGTTCTCGACCTTCTTCGAGAACCCGTTCGTGAGCCGGGTGAACCGGCGCATCCCATCCGCATCGTCAGGTTCTGCCGCTCGACGTACGACGTGGAGATGTGGTCGCCGTCCGGGAACCCGGAGATGACCTTTATGTCGGTCACCCGTCAGTTCTTCGCCGGAGAGTACTTGCGGGACTCGTCGTCCGTCGGGGAGTCGTACTCCTTCACGATCTGCGCGTAGTCGATGTACCCCCGCCACAACGCGTCCACCACCGGCGGGTACGAACCGAACCCTTCGGTCGAGAGTTGAATCCGCTGACCCGGCAGCAATCGCGACCGCAGATCGAACAGGAACACGTAGCAGTCCTCGGTGGTGCGCTCACCGACGAGCCACGACGGCACGAGCTTCGTGTCCGCGTCGATCGCCGTCAGGTCCACACGTCCCCGTAGCCGGCGGTGCCCTGGAACTCTTCGGGGACGTTCTTCTGCTTCGAGTACAAGAAGGACCAGATCTCGTCGCACTCGACCCGACGGGGTCGAGGTTGCGGAGTGTCTGGTCCTGGTACTCGGTGCACGCCTCGCCCAGGTCCACGAGCAGCTTCGTGATCGTGTTCTTCGCCTCACCGGTCGCCCGGATCGACATGCCCTCGACGAGGCATCCAATGACCTGCCCTCGCCGTTCGGTGCTCAACCTGTTCATACTCAGCGTTATACGTGACCGCTCACGGACTGCTACATTGCTTGTGGAATCTCCACAAGCAATGTAGCATGCGGGCATGGACCATGAAGCCCTAGATCCGATCGCCGAGCTGTTGGTGCCGGCGTATACCGAGACGGCGATCGAGAGTCGAGCGTTCCGCGACAAGCACGGCGACTTCCCGCCGACGGCCATGTGGAAAGCGCACACCTTGCGATCGATCGTGCAGGCCCAGATCCACAGCCACGACCGGTTCACGCTTCGCCCCGACTACGCCGACTACGGGCGGGTTCAGTTCCTGGACGAGAAGGCCGGCACGGAGTTCCTGCTGCGGAGCGACGCAGCCAACACGATCGAGCGAGCCAGGGCGGAGGCCCAGCTCTTCCGGTCTTCGCCGAGCCTTACGCTCGTGATCCTACTTCTTTACCGGTTTCACCGGGCGGGCATGGATCTTGCTGTCGCTGGAACACGGCGGCAGGTTGGCAAGAACCGCCTCGAGGCCGCCGGGCCAGCCACGTTCGTGGGGACTTGGCCGTATACGCGAGAGGACGGCGACCCGTTCCCTCAGGGACCTGGCGATGCGTTCGACGAACTCGGGCCCGCAGCTCACGACGTGGAAGAAGGCGACGGCAGACGATGAACAGGCTCCGCGCCTACAGGGACATCGAAGGAATCAACCAAGACGAACTTGGCGGGCTGCTCGACCTATCACCGCAGATGGTGTCCGCGGTCGAGAGCGGCCGGCGCGTGTTCTCCGGGGACCTGGAGAGGATCGGCTACTCCAACGACCGGTTAGCGCTGCCCGACATGTCGGAGCCGCTTCACCGCCATCGGGCATCGACTAAAGCGTCGTCACGAAAGCGCGCCCACGAACTCTTGCGCCTCGCCGGAGAGATGTTTGCGGAGCTCCGCGACAGAACGAAGGGTGCTCCCGATGTCCGGCTCGAACGTCAGCCGTCGCCCATGTCGTTCGACGATCTGGAGGAGCTGGCCGTCGAAGTGCGTTGCACTCTCAGCCACGAGGAGCATGGCCCGATCCGCGATCTCACTTCGGCAGTCGAGCGTGCGGGCGTGTGCCTCATCCCCATCGTCGGCATGGAAGGCATCGATGGCCTGTCTGCGTGGGTCAACGGTGTCCCCGTAATCGGACTTAGCCCGACCGTTCCAGGCGATCGATTCCGGTTCACGCTCAGTCACGAGCTGGCGCACCTGCTGTTCCACACCCGCAAGAGCGACACCAGCGAACGCGAAGCGAACCAGTTCGCTGGCGAGCTGCTGTTCCCCCGCAGCGACTTCGACGAAGCGATGCCCGACAAGCCGATGCTGCGAGACTTCATCGCGCTCAAGTCGTCATGGGGTATGGCGGTGTCGGCGCTTGTCTACCGGGCACACGAGTTGGATTACGTCGACGACCAACGGTACCGGGCGCTCCAGATCCAGATGGCGAAATGGCGCAAGAACGAACCCGGATCGTTCGATCCGCTATACGGCAACCTGCTGGGTCGCCTTGTGGAGGTCAACGGCGGAGTCGATGCGGTGGCGCGATCATCCGGGTTCAACCCTCGTCACGTTGCCGAGATCGTCAACTGGAGTCATCTACGCGTCGCGTGACCACCGCGCATGAGCCGCCTTCCGTGCTGCCTCAGACCGCTCTTCCGGCGTCATGCGCTCGGCCCTTGCCTTGCCGCCTTTCTTGCCGCCCAACCGGCCCAGCTCGACCGCCGCCGGGTTCTTCCCTTCGTACGGGTCATCGCCTTGGTCCTCGGGGTCGGTCGACTGCGCGACGATCG
>JBATWQ010000241.1:0-17034 GCA_049672765.1 Microthrixaceae bacterium
TGGTTAACGCCCCTCCTTGCAGGCTGTTAGGCCTGCCTACTACGGTGCGCTTCCGTCATGGCAAAGAGCACACGCCTTCGCCCGGAAATTTTGCCGGCGGAGCTGAATGTCGAGTTGCACGGTGACGAAGCTGCGCTGATCACCAACCACCTACGTTGGTCCGGCGAAGAACTCGCCTACCGTGCCGATGAGGTGGTCGACCGGCTGGGTCCTGATCGCCGCCTTGTCGTCGTGTCGATGGCTAACGATGTCGGTTCACTCGTCGCCTACCTGGGCGCTCGACGTGGTGGTCACGCGGTGTTGCTCGTGGACCCGGACCGGATTTCGTCGGCAGTGGACACGTGGGACCCGGACGTGATCCTTGGAGGCGACGGGCAGGGCTGGCGGTGCGATCGACTGCGTAACACCAGCCAGCACGACCTACACCCAGAACTTGCGCTCTTGCTCAGCACCTCGGGCTCCACCGGCTCGCCCAAGTGCGTGCGCCTGTCCCGCTCGAGCCTCACTTCCAACGCCCTCGCGATCGCCGAGTACATGGGTCTGAGCGGAGATGACCGGGCGATCACATCGCTCCCGCTGCACTACTGCTACGGACTGTCGGTCCTCCACAGCCACCTGGCCGTCGGAGCCGCGATCGTCGTGAGTGACACCTCGGTGGTCGACCAGTGCTTCTGGACCGCTGTTGCGGATCACTCGGTTACGTCGATCGCAGCGGTTCCCTACATGTTGGATCTCATAGACCGTGTGGGCGTCGATCGCCTGTGCGCCCCGTCGCTGCGCCGGCTGACAGTTGCGGGTGGGCGAACAAGTCCTGCGACTGTCGAGCGCTACGCCGAACTGGGTGAGAAGGTCGGCTGGGACCTGTTCGTCATGTACGGACAGACCGAGGCGACTGCCCGCATGGCCTATCTGCCGCCTGCACTTGCCCGCACCAATCCGAAGTCGATCGGCATCGCTGTACCCGGCGGACAACTGGACCTCGCTCCGGTCGACGGCCTGGAGACACCCGCCGAAGTCGGCGAGCTGGTCTACCGGGGGCGGAACGTGATGATGGGTTACGCCACGTCGACGGCAGATCTGGGCCGCGGCGCCGAACTGGACGAGCTACGGACCGGCGACCTGGCACGCAGAACTCCTGAAGGACTCTTCGAGATCGTCGGGCGGAAGGGCCGCATGGCCAAGCTGTTTGGCCTACGGATCGATCTGGACCACCTCGAACAGGTGCTCGATCAGCACGGCGCGCCGTCGTGGTGCGTCGAATCTTCGGGGGGCCTGGCCGTGTGCACCACGGCGACCGCCGACCTCGTCACAAGAATTGTCGCCCAGAACGTGGGGCTGCCGCCTACGACGCTGGCGGTCTCGCTGGTCGACGAACTTCCCCGGCTGGCCAACGCCAAGCCGGACCGCTCAGCGCTGACCGCGACACAGGCGAAGACGTCCGGTCCGGGCTCCATTTCCCCCGGAGCGGGGGACGGCGTGCAGGCCGTAATGAGCGAGGTGTTGCGCCGCGACGACCTGTCACCGGAGGATTCATTCGTCACCCTCGGCGGGGACTCGCTGTCATACGTCGAGGTTTCCCTCACACTTGAGGGGTTACTCGGAGAGCTCCCGGCGAACTGGCACCTCATGCCCATCGCAGAACTGGAACGACTCGCCGAGCGCGGCCGCGATGCCGTGAGCGGACGAAGTCGGGCACGTTGGCGCCACGTCGAGACCAACCTGGTGCTGCGTGCCGCGTCGATCTTGCTCATCGTCGTTTCACACGTAGGTATCTTCAAGATCCGTGGCGGGGCGCATCTCTTGTTGGCGATCGCGGGATTCAACTTCGCCCGCTTTCTGCTCTGGCCGGACCGGATGACTCTCCGGACCGACACCGTCCGCAGCATCGCGAGGATCGCCATACCGTCAGTCATCTGGCTTGGGGTGCTAAACGTCGTATCGACCGGATACAGCTGGTCCAGCGTCGCGTTGTTGAACAGCTACCTCGGCCCACCGCGATGGACACCGTCCTGGAGGTACTGGTTCATCGAGGCCCTCGTGGCAAGCCTTATCGTCGCCGCACTGGTCACCTCCGTCCCAGCGGTCCGGCGCTGGGAGCGACGCATGCCTGTGTTGGTACCGGCCCTCCTTCTGCCTATCTCGCTGATCCCGCGCTACGACCTCGTGACGATCGGAGCCACACCCGAACCGCTTCTGGCGCCCCACCGCGTTGCCTGGTTTTTCGTCCTCGGGTGGCTGATCGCACGGGCCGAAAGCACAGCGTGGCGCGTTGTCACCAGCGCTGTGGTGCTCACCGTCGTACCAGGCTTCTTCGGCGATTCGGGGCGTGATCTCGTCGTAGTGCTCGGCCTGCTGGTCCTTATCTGGCGTCCGAGCATACGGGTGCCGCGCTGCACCACCCGAGCGATTGGCCTGCTGGCCGGAGCATCGCTGTACATCTACCTGACGCACTTCCAGGTCTACATCCCGTTGGAACGCCGAGGAGTCCCTGAATGGTTGGCAGTGTTCGCGTCCATAGCTGCGGGCGTGGCCATCTGGCGCCTTGTCGAGCCAGGGGTAGAACGATTGGTGTCAGGACGTCCTTTGCGCATCAAGGGCGGACAACCACGGGGCAACGAGTTCTCGGGCGTCACCGACTGATACGACGAAGCCCCCGGCTTTCCGGGGGCTTCGTCCGTGCTTGCGGGGTTGGTGGAGTGCGCCTCCTAGTAATAGTGGCGCCGGCCCCCGACCTCACGACCGAGGCCGCCCATCAGTGCCAGTACGCCGCCAACTACAAGCAGGATTATCCCGAGGGTCCAGAGAACCGGAATGCTCGCGAGAAATCCGATGATGAGAAGTATCACTCCTAGAGTGATCATGATTGCCTCCTTGGCTGGTCGAACCAAGGTTCCCCATCGGGAAAGGTTTCAAACACCCGACGTCGGGAGGCCTCCACACAAACTTGTTACACAGGCTTGTTGCGGACGGGATCACCCGGTGTTCATGCTGGTTCCAGTATGACCACCGGAATCTCTCGGCTCGTGCTCTTCTCGTAGTCGGCGAAACCGGGAAAATCAGCCTTCTGCTTCTCCCAAATCGGTCCCCGCTCCGAAGCGTCTGCTGTCCTGGCCCGAAAGTTGCGTGTCTCTGCACCGATCTCCACCGTCACGGAGGGGTTGGCGACGACGTTGTGGTACCAGTCGGGGTTGGTATCCGCACCAGCCTTCGATGCGAACACCGCAATATTTCCGCCCAGGTCCTGGTACATCATCGGATTGACCCGTTCTTTGCCCGAACGCGCACCAGTCGTATGCAGCAGAAGGATCGGCGCTCCCTCGAAGTTGCCTCCGAGCTTTCCCGAGTTGGCACGGAACTCCTCGATCACTTTTGCGTTCCAGTCGGTCGCCTCGCTCATCCAAATCCCCTTTGCACTCTTCACTGGCTGGCCCAGCGGCGGTTCCCACAATTGCCGGGCGGTCACGACGGGTCAAGGCGTTCCTTTCAGTCGCAGGTCCTTGCTAGACACGGAGACTGCCAGGCCCTGGAAATTGTCGGGCTTCACGAATCCGAAAGGGCAGAAATGGATCTAACTGGTCAGTCCGTCATCGTCACAGGATCCTCGAGCGGTATCGGGGAGGCCGTGGCACGTTCTCTCGCTGGCTTTGGTGCCGGCATCGTCATCAACTCGGCCTCGTCGGTTGAAGCCGGCAAACGAATCGCGGACGAACTCCCCGACGCGGTCTATGTCCGGGGCGACATAAGCGATCCCGGCACCGCTGGCGCCCTGGTCGAAGCGGCCCGTGAGCGTTGGGGTCGCCTCGATGGGCTCGTCAACAACGCCGGTGTCACTGTGGAGGTGCCCATGGCTGACATCGCCTCAGTCACCGTCGAGCACTGGGAGCGGGTTCTGTCGGTCAACGTCATCGGGACGTTCCTGGTGAGCCAGACCGCGCTACCGCTGTTGCGCGAAGCGCCAGACGGCTGGATCACGAACATCACGTCCATCGCAGGAATCCGCCAGACCGGAAGTTCCCTTCCCTACGCAGTCTCGAAGGCAGCGCTCGACCACCTCACCACGATCTTGGCGAAACACGGCGGAGGCAACGTGCGCGTCAACGCCGTTGCGCCAGGACTGGTGGCCACCCCTTGGACCGAGGACTGGCAGGACCTGAAGGACGGCGTGTCTCTGTTGGCGCCGCTTCACCGAGTCGCCACTCCCGAAGACATCGCAGACGCCTGTCTGAGCTTCGTCGCCACCCGCTACGCCACCGGCCAGACGCTTCTCGTCGACGGCGGTCTGGGGCTGGTCCTCTGAACCGGGCGCCGACCGCTTAGGCCAGCTCGATGGCCCGCTTCCGACTGCTTCAGCTTCGAAGGATCTGGAAGCGGCGGTCCACGGCGTCGAGCAGTCCGGACTCGCTGACACTTGGCCTTTGGCTCAGGAATCCTTGTCGAGCAGTGACCCCGCCCGGGCAAGGGCGTCGATTGCTTCGGCAATGACTGATTCGACTATCAGTGCCGCCGGCTCGATGCTGGTGATCAGGTCAAGTCCTTCGCCGGCCCACAGGGGCCGCATCGAGTAATCGGTGTCGCCCGAGGACCAGTACCGGGACTTCAACGAGTCGATCTGAGACTGGGGATGACCCGGCTCGGATTCCCAGGCCGCTGTGAAGTCGTTGCGGACGACACGGCCGTCATGACCTTCGGGCCACGCAGGACCGCGGACCACGTCAAACGCGCTGGTGCGAACCGTGTCGACCGACCTGCGCGATACCAACTCACCGGCTTCGACCGGATTGGAGAGCGCCTCATCCGTCGCAAGGAACCTCGTGCCCATTGTGATTCCAGAGGCACCGAGCATCAGCGCCGCTGCCAGCCCACGGCCGTCAGCGATTCCGCCTGCGGCCACCACCGGTGTCGAGCCTGCTCGATCGACCACCGCTGGTATCAGGCCCATGGTTCCAAGGTCCGGTCGACCATGCCCACCGGCATCACGTCCCTGGGCAACGATCACGTCAGCACCTGCATCCAGCGCAAGACCGACTTCGTCAGGTGTCTGGACGCCGCAGATCAACAGGGCACCCGCATCATGTATCTGATCGGCGTACGGCCGCGGGTCGCCAAAGGAAAGCTGCACCGCAGGGGGGCCGGCAGAAAGCGCGACCGCGAGGGCCTCTGGACGCTCCTTCAGGGCGAACGTAATGAAACCGATGCCCACTCGGGCACCCTTTGCAAGAGCAAGTTCTTCCTGCAGCATCCCGACATCGCAGTAACCCCCTCCGATCTGTCCGAACGCTCCAGCCGCAGAGACCTCTGCGGCGAGCAGTCCACCTGCCGCACCATCCATCGGTGCCAGCAGAATCGGGTGGCGGACTCCCAGGAGTTCCGTCAGTGGCGTCACAAGTGCGTCAGCCGCCATGTGCCCTCGCTTCCTCAACTCACAGTCGACCCGCTGGTTCCGTCGAGGTGGGCCCAGCGGCTTGAGTACGACCGCATCCTCGCCGGAGTTGTCCGGGGTCTGCGGCTCTGTCGTGTGGGGAGGGCCCGGGCAGGCCGTCCCCACACGACTGAACTCATCTCAGCTGGGCTGAGCAGTTGTACGCAGGTACGGCTTGAGCTTCTTGAAGCCTGCCGGGAACTTCTCGTTGGCCTCGTCGTCGGAGAGTGCCGGCGAGATGATGACCTCGGAACCGTCGGTCCAGTTGACGGGGGTCGAGACGGGGAACTTCGAGGACAGCTGAAGCGCGTCGAGCACCCGCAGGATCTCGTCGATGTTGCGTCCCACCGAAGCCGGATAGGTCAGCGTAAGGCGGACCTTCTTGGCGGGGTCGATGATGAACACGGTACGCACGGTCAGCGTTGCGAGCTCGTTGGGGTGGAGCATTCCGTAGAGGTTGGCGACGGTGCGGTCCTCGTCACCTACGAGGGGGTAGTTGAGGGCCGATCCCTGAGTATCGGCGATGTCCTGGGACCAGCCATTATGCGATTCGACCGAGTCGACGCTGACACCGATGAGCTTGGTGTTGCGCTTGGTGAACTCATCCTTGCGGTTGGCGAAGGCGCCCAGTTCGGTGGTGCAAACAGGAGTGAAATCCGCCGGGTGGGAGAACAGGATTCCCCAGCCGTCGCCGAGATATTCGTGGAGGTTCACGGTCCCCTCGGTCGTCTCGGCGGTGAAGTCCGGGGCGGTATCTCCGAGTTTGATGCTCATCTTGCAGCTCCTAATAACTGGATGATTCTTCTAGGTGTCGCTAGAAGAATAGCGAGACGATCGAATCTTGACCAGACGAGTCGGGAATTAGTTCTTGACCAGCTTCCTCCGCGGTCCCCCGGGAAACCGTTCGAGGAATTCGAGCTGCGCCTGGGCGTCGCCGATCACCACGAGCGACGCGTCCGACGGGATCGGCACCCGGGGATCGGGGTTCGGCACCGTCTGTCCACCGTGGGAAACGGCCACCACGTTGCACCCCGTGTGCTCCCGCACCCTTGCCTGGGCGAGCGATCTTCCGGCCAGGGAAACGGGCATCGGCGTGGAGAACATCTCGAGTCCCTCGGCAAGAACGAGGCTGTCGTTGTCGCCGAGGGTGTTGAGGATCGCGGTCGCTCCGAGCGACGCGTAGGAGAGGACCGAGTCGGCACCCGCCCGGTTCAGGGTCGCCACGTTCCGCTCCTTGTTGGATCGGGCGATGATCTGGATGTCAGGTCGAATCTGGCGGCAGTAGATCGTCAGATAGACGTTGAAGTCGTCGTCGTGGGTGGTGATCAGCATCGAGCTTGCGTCGGCGATTCCGGCCTGTTCCAGAACGTCAAGGTCCGCAGCGTCACCGAGCACGTAGCCGGCTGAGTCTCTGATCCGCTCTGGGAGCTTTTCGATGATGGGGCATTTCACCCCGGCCTCGCCGAGAGTCCTGGCGGCGGCCCGACCGACCCGTCCTCCCCCGACGACGATCGCCGAAGAGGGCTCAACGTGCTCCTTGCCGAATAGGTCGTCGTAGGCACGGAGCTGTGCCTCGGAGCCGACCAGGATGAGGACGTCGGAGTCGTCGATGAGCGTGTCGGGTCCCGGCAACTCGAACTCTCCGCGTTGCCAGATGCCGGCGATGTTGACCTGACAGAGTTGCCGGAGGTTCGCGTCCCTGACCGACTTGCCGGCCAGGGCCGTTCCGGTCGCGCTCGCCTCGGCCACGAGCAGATCATCGAAGGATCCAATTACCCGGGTCCGGGCATCATTGCCCAGGACGCGTCGCGACATAGCCAACCCCAGCAGTTCCCCGAGTCGCAGCACGGTGTCACACCCGGCCCGGTAGAGAACGTCGAGAGAGACGGGCGACGACGCCGTCGCAACCGTCGGAACTCCCGGGGCCATTTCCCGGACGGTGAACACGATGTTGGCATTTGTCATGTCCGACTGCGTGGCGACCACCAGCGCTGCTTGTTCGGCCCTGGCCGCGACGTATGTCGCAGGATCATCCAGATTGCCGACCATGACGTCGTAGCCGAGGTCCGAAAGACCGAGAGCCTCGGCGGGGTCCGCCACGATCAACGTGTAGCGCATCTGCATGCTTCGAAGCCGTCTGATCAGGGCATCGGTCACGGGCCCCAACTGAGTCAGGATCAGGTGTTCCCGGTACTCGGACCCAAGCTTGCGAGGCGCACGATTGGCGTCGCGGCGTGCCATCCAGGGCATGAAAATGAACTGGATGAACACGAAGGGCAACAGCACCAGAATGAACATCGCGCCGCTGATCAGTACGAACACCGAGAAGACCCGGCCCAGGTCCGACTCGAAGGTGATGTCTCCGAAGCCCAGCGTCGACATGACCGTGAGGGTCCAATAGATACCTGTTGCCCAACTGTAGGAACGCCCTTCGGAGGCCATGATCTCGTGGAAGATCGTCGAGTACACGGCAACCATCACGAGAAGCCCGACCACGAGCCACAGCACGACGCGGGTGTTGCGGCGGCGCAGCGGCTGAATGATCGAAGTGAGGATCAGAGCTAGGGACTTCACTGTTCTCCAGGTCCTTCGGGTTGGGCGCGTCGCAAGTCGCAGGGAAACGCTTCCTGGTTTCAGATCGGCGGATCAGACGGTACAGTGGACCGCCGTTGGAGAGGTGCCGGAGTATGGTCGATCGGGCCTCCCTGCTAAGGAGGTGTGGGGGCAACCTCACCGTGGGTTCGAATCCCACCCTCTCCGCCAAATGTGATGTCGCTAGACATCCCGGACACCCGAACCCTCAGGGTTCGGGTGTCTGACGTTTTTGGCTGCGGCGTTTCCCGGTTGGCCTAGTTGCGGGTGGGTCGAGGGTGAGCGTCCGGAGGAGTTCGCCGGTGGTGGCGTTGATGATCCGGATGTCGAGCTCTGCGACGAGCAGCAGGACGGGGGGTTCGCGCGTGGGCTCGGCCGATGCCGACGTGGTGAAGGCGTCCGTTGTGGCGCAGTGTGACTTTGCCGGTGTCGTCGATCCGGTCGGTTCTGACGCGGTGATGGGCGTCGGGTTCGGCTGATCTGATCAATGCATTTGGGCGAGCCCGGGTAGCCGACTACGCCAGGTGGAACGGAGTTAGGCCCGATTTCCGCACCGCGTCGAGGGCCTCGTGCAGGCGGACCGCTTCGACGAAGTCGACCAACTTGTCATCACCAGAACCGGTCAGTATCCGGCGAGCCAAGCCCTGGTAGTAGAGGGAGACGCGTGCGGCCGGCTCGCTGAGCCCACCTTGACTCGGAGCAGGATCGGGCTGGAGTTCCCGAAGGGGACCCGCGTCGCCTCGGGTTGCACCCCTCATCAAGAGTCCGGACCGATGAAGACCTGGTGGAGGTGACTCGGGAGCGTCGAGTCGAATGCTTCCGTCCGTCCCGACTACCTCCAGGTAGGTCGTCGCACCGAACTGCTGCCCGCTGTGGAGGTGCATGAGTAGTGCCGCGCCGTTCGTAAATTCACCGACCATTGTGATCAGATCGGGCGCGTTGCTATCTCTGGTTTCATCGGTTCCCGCCAAGGTTGGCTGGGGGTACTGGATCACCGAGTGACTGCTCACCCACTTCAAGCCACCGAGAGCGAAGCAAACCGAGTCGATTGTGTGTCCACCCGTGATGGCGAGAAGGTCTGCGCCGTTCGACACGTCGAGTTGGTAGACGGAGCGTGGGGCGATGTTCGGCCCTCCCCACATTCCTGTCGTTGAGTGAACAACTACTGACGTGACACGCCCGACAAATCCCTCTTCGACCAATCGCCGCAGCTCCGCCAGTGGAGGGCTGAACCGACCTTGGAGCATTGTCCAGGCGGAGCGTCCGCTTCGCCCGACTGCCTCCACAAGTTCTCTTGCTTCTGCCGTATTACGGGCGAGCGGCCAGTCACAGACAACGTCCTTGCCTCCTTCGAGAGCGAGTTGGACCAGGCCGGCGTGCTGAGGAACATTGACTGCAACAACGACCAGATCTACATCCGGATGGGCTACGAGTTCTTCAGCGTTGGCGAACGCGTTCTTCGCTCCGAAGATCTGGGCAGAAAGGTCAGCTGATTCCTGGCGGGTTGTCGCAACCGCAGTCAGGTCGAACTCCGCAAGCGCTCGTAGCGCCGGCAGGTGACTGTGCGCTGCCCAGCCGACCTCGGGACTTGCGCCGATTACGCCGACTCCGATCGGAGTCATGCCGACTTGGTTGGTCCCATGCTGAAGGCGTTACAGAAGGAGTCCGGAACGTCGACGAGGGGGGTCGCCACCAACTCCGGACTAGGACCGATCCGATCCGCGACCTCCTGCAGCACGTCGAGGTCAAAGCCGTAAACCTTCGCCGCTGTACCCCCGACCATCTGTCGCACCTCTGGCTCGGGCACGCCCACAAATGCGGCCCGCAGCGCCTCGACTGAGTAGGGATAGGTTCCCTCGGAGTGGGGAAAGTCGCTACCCCACATGATTCGATCGAGGCCGATCTCATCGCGAAGGTCGACTTCGCTGGAATGCATGAATGATGCCCCGACGAAGCAGTTCGAACGAAAGTATTCGCTAGGCCGCTTCTTCAGCCTGCTCAGCGCCTCGCCCGCGTAGAAGCTTCCGGGACTACCGTCCATTGATGCTCTGGTTGCGATCCCGTCGAGCGTCGCGAGTGTCGCTGGCACCCATCCCGCGCCCTGTTCGGTGAGGATCAGGTTCAGCTTGGGGAATCGGTCGAATACAGCACCGAAGATCAAGTGCCATAGAGGCCGGTGGGCGAACCACAGCGCCTCGGTGAACAGCATGGCCTGACCAACCGGATCGAAGCCGTACTCGGGTAGCCCTGCTCCGGAATGGGTGTTGACGGGCACTCCGAGGTCGGAGCATGCAGCCCAGATCGGGTCGTATTCCTCGGACCACATCGGGGGGAGATGTGACCCTGGAGGAATGAGCGGAAACAGGATTCCGCCCCGCAGGCCGGCATCGACGGAGGCTTTGACATCCTCGACAGCGTCGTCGATGTCATTCACCATGATCTGCGCGATACCGGCGCGGCGGGTGGGCGCCAAGGAGCAGAAGTCGGCGAGCCAGCGGTTGTGTGCGCGGATGCCAGCCAGTCGACGCTCGTACTCACCTCGGTCCTGGGGCGGAAGCGGCACGAACACCTGGTTCTGGGGGTAGAAGGGGGGAACGGTGTTGGGGAAGAGAAGCTCAGCGGCGACGCCGTCTGCCTCGGTCTGCTGAAGCCGAAGATCGCTGTCCCAGTTCACCGACACATCGCTGGAGAGGAAGCGCTCCTCGTACGGGTCGATGAAGCCCTTGGCCCAAGCATCGAAGTCCTCATGCCAGCGCTGCTCCAGATATGGCTTGTAGTCCAGGAGATCGGCGCCGACGTGACCATCGGCGGAGATCACCACGTAGTTCTTCGAGTTCATTTCGCACCTCTATCGCGTAGTCAGAACACACTAACAAACGACCGGTCGTTTTGGCAGGCGCCTCACGACCCATTCCCGTTGGGATCCTCAGAGCGTCTTGGTCGGCCGAGGCGCTTCATCCGACTGGAGAAACAGCTGGGCCAGAACGTGAACGTCAGAAACTGAAACGTTCATCGAAGTCGGGACATCGATGACGAACGGACGATCCTGGATTTCGATCGCCTTCTTGAGAACGTCGCGCAACTCACCTGGGGTGTCGATCCGGTGACCCTCGCAGCCAATCGACCTGGCGATCGCAGCGTGGTCGAAATCCCGAAGGTCGGCCGCAACCGCCTTGTCGCCCATCGCGTGCACAACCCATCCCAGGGCGGCGTTGTTGAAGACGACCACGACAATCGGAATCTTCTCCTGGACTGCGGTCATCAGCGAATGGAGGTTCATCGCGAACCCACCGTCACCGCACACCGCGACCGCCACCCGCTCCGGCGCAGCGATTCGAGCTCCCATCGCCGATCGAACGGCGTAGCCCATCCCGCCGCTTCCCGCCGGCTGCAGATAGCCGCCGAGTCCCGCGTCCCGGAACCAGTGCATCATGAACAATCTGTTCTCGCCCGCGTCGCAGGTCACAATCGTGTCGGCGGGAAGCACCTCCTCCATCGTGCGGATGATTCGTTGGGGCCACATCGGCAGGTCCTCGGCCTCGAACTCCTCCCCAACGAAGTCCGGGTACTTCTTCCGCATAGCCGCGACCCGCTCGGCGGCAGTGGTTTCACGACCAGCCAGGCGGTCGCTCCGAGAGTCGAGTGCGTCCACCAGTCGATCGATCACGAACTTCGCATCACCGACCAGTCCGCAGCTAACAGGCTGCGTCCAGCCGATATTGAGAGGCTCGACATCGATCTGCACGATCGTCTGACGCGAGGGGTCAATCAGCTTGGGATTTTCCTGAATCGTGTCGACCGCACCGATCTTGGTCCCGACCGCGACAATCAGATCCGAGTCTCCAACCAGGGCATTCGCTGCGCCGACGCCATAGGTGCCGATCGTTCCAACTCCAAGCTCGCCTCTTTCGGGTGCCACGCCCTTCCCCGATGCCGTCGTGGCGATGGGGGCGTCTATTGAGGAAGCGAGTGCGAGAAGGTGGCTCGTCGCCCCGGAAAGCCTCACCCCGTTGCCGCCAAGTATCACGGGCCGCTTCGCCTTGCCGATCAGCTCGACTGCACGGGCCAATTCGCCTTCGTCGACGACGTTGAGCGGCGGGTTCAGATACTTGTCGGTCTGATACACCTGCGGCTCTGCTTCGGGTCCAACCGTGTTGGCGCCGAGGGCGAGCAGGTCATATGCAACGACGACCGGGCCGGGTTCGCCGACGCAGGCGTGCTTCAGCGCAAGTTGGGTGTGCTGAACCGCCTGGGCCGGATAGCGACTGACGAAGACGCGCTTGGTTACCCCTGAGAACGATTCGCGAGCGTTCCAGCCTCCGTAGTCGCCGGCGCCCGATTGATAGAAGCTGTGATGGGAGTACGGTCCGCCGTCGGTCATGTCGGTCAGAACCACGACCGGTGAAGACCCCAGATGTGCTTCGAGCAATCCTTGACCGGCGTTCGCAGCGAGCCACTGACCCTGGCCCAGGACGACTATGGGCTTTCCCTTCACCCGCCCATAGGCTTCGGCCATCGTCGTCCCGATCGACTCCTCGCGTACGAGGATCACCCTGATGCGCGGGTGGTTGTGCAGCGCTATCAGGACCGGCCGCATGTAGCCGCCTGGCATAGCAAGGACGAACTCGACTCCGGCCTGGTCAAGGGCGGCGACAATTGCCTCCCCGACCGGGGTTTCCGATGTGATGGGCGCGCTAGTCACAAGTTCTCAATTCTCGTCACAGGCGTGACGGGTCAGTAGTTCGGCTTCGTAGGTATTCGCCAACCACGTTGAGCGAAAAGATCGTGAGGAACAGCACCGCCGACGGCACGAGCACCAGATAGGGCTCGGTGCGAAGTTCTCTCACCCCGTCTGCGATCATCCCGCCCCAGCTGGGGGTCGGCGGGCGTACACCCAGTCCGAGGAAGCTGAGGGATGCCTCGGCCAGAATGAGCGCAGCTCCGATGACGCTTGCGTACGCAACCAGCGAGGGAATGACGTTGGGGACGATCTCACCCATCAGGACAGTTCGCTTCTTGGCGCCAAGTCCACGGGTTGCCAGCACGAATTCAGCACCGGTGTACTGCAGGGTGTTTGCTCGGGCGAGTCGGACAAAGGGCGGGAATGCTACGAACGAAAGCCCCACGACCAAGGTGCCCAGGCCTGGCTGCAGCGTTGCTGCCAGTGCCATGAGGAAGACGAGTGCTGGGAACGCCAGCAAGCCATCGACAACTACACCGACCACGGTGTCGACCTTGCCGCGGAAATACCCTGCCGAGACTCCCACCGCCAGCCCGAAAGCAAATGCGATTCCTACCGAGGCGGCGCCGGCCGCCAGCGACACCCGTGCCCCGTAGACCACGCGAGAGAGCATGCTTCTTCCAAGGCCGTCGGTTCCGAGGAACTCCGGCCAGGTCGTAAATGGAGCGATCCGACTACCCACTCCGACATCGACGGATGGGTCGGCCAGTGGCAGGACATCGGCGCCAACTGCAATGAAGAGAATCAGAAGAATCCAGAAGCTGGCAAGGATCGCCCCTATCCCACGCCGCAGTTGGCCGGACTTCGCCGTCGGGCCTGCTTCCTCTGCGATCTCAATTTTTGTCGAAACGTCGGTCATTGGGCCACCCGCGTTCGTGGATCGATCACGCCGTACAGAAGGTCGAGGCAGAAGGAGACCAGGAGGAACACCACGGCCAGGAAGGCCACCACCCCTTGGAGCAACACGATGTCCTTCGAATTGATAGCTGTAATGAGAAGCGTCCCCAGACCGGGAAGGACGAAGAGCGATTCGACCACGACAGTTCCGCCGAGGAACCTGGCCAGTTGGAGCGCAGACAAAGTCACTATCGAGGCCGAAGACGGACGCAGGGCATGTCGCCACATCACTGCGCGGTTCGATAGGCCCTTGGACCTGGCTACGGCGATGTACTCCTGTTGGAGTGTCGTCAGCAGGTCCGACCGTAGGACCCGGTATATGACCACCATCTCTGCGAGGGAGATCGCCAGGACAGGCAGCGCCGCGGATCGCAAGTTCTCCCAGGGGTTCTCGGTCAACGGCGTCCATCCAATGACCGGAAATATTCTCCACTGGAACGCGAAGAAGTAGAGCAGGAGGGCTCCTGCGACAAACGAAGGCACCGAAACCATCGCTGAGGTGACACCTCCCAACGCCCGATCGGTCCTCGACCCGCCTCGGGACGCGGCGAGCACGGCGAGAGGCACGGCAACTGCCAGCGAGAGGAGAGTTGCCAGGAGGGCCAGCTCAAACGTGACCGGAAGGCGTTCCTTGATCGATTGCCACACCGGCTGGTTGCTCAGGTGGGACGTCCCCATATCGCCTTGGAGAATGTTGCCCACCCAGCGTCCGTAGCGAACCAGTAGCGGATCGTTGAATCCCGTGCGCTCATTGATTGCCTCGAGAACTTCAGGGGTCGCGTTGTCGCCAGCTATATACCGAGCAGGATCGCCGGGAACGAGGCCTACCAACACGGTTGTCCCGAAGGTGACAATCAGGATGGTTGCTACAAGTCGGACGAGACGGATTCCGACCTCTCGCCAGGTGAGGTTCATGACAACTCCTGAGCCGGCTTGGCACTCACGACGACGGGGACCTCGTCCATCATTGGGAAGTGACATGCAACGAAGTGGCCGGGACGGATCTCTCTGATGACCGGTTCTTCGACTGCGCAAACACTCTGGGCGAGGGGGCACCGTGTATTGAAGCGGCATCCGGACGGTGGATTGATCGGTGAGGGCGGCTCGCCGTCGAAGTCATCGCTCTGACGGGACAACTGGGGCAGGCCGGTTTGTGGATCTCTGACAGGAACCGCATTCAGCAAGCTCCGCGTATATGGATGTGCGGGTCGGCTGAAGAGTGGCTCCGTCTCAGCAACTTCGCACAGCTTCCCCAGGTACATCACCGCGATCCTGTCGCTGACATGGCGAACCACACCCAGATCGTGGGTTACGAAGAGCATGGTCAGGCCGAGTCGTTCACGCATCTCGCCCAGAAGATTGAGAATTTGCGCCTGAACCGAAACGTCAAGTGCCGATACGACTTCATCGCAGATCAGAATCTCGGGATCGAGGGCCAGGGCACGAGCGATGCTGATCCGCTGGCACTGGCCACCCGAGAAGGACGAACGGCGACGCTTTGCCGCTGGGTTGTAGCGGAGCCCAACAGCCTCCATCAGCTCCGCGACCTTCTCGGCGCGCTCCCGCTTCGTTCCGATCTGCCAGATGTCGAGTCCCTGGCCGATGATCTCCTCGACCGTGTGTCGAGGATTGAGCGACGAGATCGGATCCTGGAAGATCATCTGGATACGCGCATTGATGCGACGCCTAGCCTCGCCTCCGAGGGTGGCCAGATCGACTCCATCCAGGCTTATGACGCCCGAAGTGGGCCTGACGTGACCGACGATCGCCTTACTCGTCGTCGACTTGCCACATCCTGATTCCCCCACCAGTCCGAGGACCTCGCCCTTGGCGACGTCGAGACTGATCCCGGAGACGGCATGGACAGTGCCGCCCTTGGCAACAGGAAAGGAGATTTCGAGGTCGTGGACCTCGAGCAACGAGTTCGGTCGAAGGTGAGCCGTACCGGTGCCGGCCATCAGCGGACCTCCACTTCACGCTTTCGGGTGGGCATCCCGACCTGGGTGGATTCGCCACCAGCGGGAAACCAGCACGCGAACAGATGGTCGGGATCATCGGAACTGACCAGCGGAGGGGCCTCGACCTGGCAGCGATCACCAGCCCGGGGGCAACGCGGCGCAAAGCGGCAGCCCGCGGGCAGAGCGTCGAGTCGCGGCGGCAGTCCGGATATCGATTGCAACGTGCGACCCCTCGGTTGGTCTGCCCATGGGATCGACTGGAGAAGCGCGACCGTGTACGGCATCTGTGGCCGTGTGAAGATGGCCTCGGTGGGGCCGGTCTCGACGATTCTGCCCGCGTACATGACCGCCACGCGACTCGTTCTGGTCGCAACGAGCCCAAGGTCGTGCGACACGAGAATCATCGCCATTTCGTTCTCCCGGCGCTTGTCCTCGAGCAGGTCGAGGATCTGCGCCTGCACCGTCACGTCCAGGGCGGTCGTCGGCTCATCGGCGATAAGTAGCTTCGGGTGTGCGGCAAGAGCGAGAGCGATCATCACACGCTGCCGCATTCCTCCCGAAAGCTCGTGGGGATACTGACCGATCCGTCGCTCGGGCTCGGGGATCCGGACCGACCTGAGCATGTCGATTGCCAGTTGGTCTGATTCTGACCGCGACATCTTTTGACGCCTCCGGACGCTCTCCGTCACTTGGCGCCCCACCTTCATTACGGGGTTCAACGAGGTCATCGGATCCTGAAAGATCATCGCGACCGTTGGGCCGAGGAGTTCTCGTAGGTCCTTCGAAGCCAATCCCAGCAGCTCGACGCCATCCAGAAGTACCGACCCTTCCACCAGTGCCTGGGAAGGGAGAAGGTTCATCAGCGACCGGGACAACATGGTCTTACCGCTCCCGGACTCCCCCACGATTCCAAGCGCCCCACCGCGCTCCAGCGTGAGGCTGACCCCGTCGACGACCTTGGCAACCGAGTTGGTCGTCGGAATTCGCACTCGGAGATCACTTACCTCAAGTAGAGACTTCGATGGCACCGCGTCACGCACTAGATGGCCCCCCATCTCGAATCCGGTGTGCCGTGTGCCCACCTGTCATGGCGTTATATTAGGCATCAAACAAACGGTCGTTCCAATGGAACGCGGAGAGGTGCAGATCTGATGCTGGATGGCATGACGGCTCTGGTTACCGGCGGGGCCCGAGGTATGGGTGCCGCGGAGGCAAGACTACTTTCGGAGCACGGCGCCCGGGTCGCGATCGCAGACGTGCTCGAGGAGGAAGGACGGGAGACCGCCGCCGCAATCTCGACAGATACCGGACACCAGGTCGAGTTCCTCAAACTCGACGTGACCTCCGAAGAACAGTGGGAGAGCGCCACAAATCACGTCTTGACGGAATTCGGAAAGATCGACGCCCTGATCAACAACGCCGGAATC
>JBATWQ010000242.1:0-3330 GCA_049672765.1 Microthrixaceae bacterium
GATTCCGAGCCACATTGATCACGTCTTCCCGAAACTCACGGGGATAGGCCTTAGGCATGACAGACATCCTTCCAGCAGCACCTCACGGCACCACACTTCAGATGTCACCAGATCGTGCATCAGTCCCCCTCCAGGACAGCGCCTTCGACCAGATAATGGACGTGAATCTCCGCTCAATGTGGCGGATGTGCAAGGCAGCGGTGCCGGAAGTGCGGCGCTCGGGCAACGGCGCGATCGTCAACATCTCGTCTCTCGCAGCGATAGCCGCGGCCGGGAACCTGACCGCCTACAAGCTGTCCAAGGCGGGAGTAAACGCTCTGACCCAGAACCTGGCCATCACCAACGCCAAACACGGTGTCCGGGCCAACGCGATAATGCCCGGGTACATCGATACGCCGATGGCTGTCGACGCGATCGCAGCCGCACTCGGCACCGAACGCTCCGAGGTCGCCGCCTACCGGGCCGCGTTCGTCCCGCTCGGGCGACAGGGAACAGCCTGGGATGTCGCCAACGCGGCCCTGTTCCTGGCCTCCGACGAAGCCGGCTTCATCACCGGGGTGATCCTGCCCGTGGACGGCGGCCAGGCAGCGCGGGTCGGCTGAGGAGACGCGGCGCAACCATCTGCCACCTTGGCGTACCGTGACTGCGATAGGCGATGAAAGGCAGACACGATGGCGATAGCAATCTCTGACGATCATGTTGAACTCGGACAGGTCGTAGCTGACTTCCTCGACAAGAAGGCCGCCCGCACAGCTTCCAGAGAACTGCTCGAGGCTGACTCCGAGCCGATGCCGGCCTTCTGGGGCGAGATCGCGTCGCTCGGGTGGCTCGGTCTGCACCTGCCCGAGGACGTCGGCGGTTCCGGGTTCGGGCTCATGGAGTTGCTCGTCGTGGTCGAAGAGATGGTCCGGGGCCTCGCCCCCGGACCGTTCGTCCCCACAGTCATCGCCAGTGCCTTCCTGGCAGAGTCTGCCGATCAGCACGGGGGGCGCCTGCCGGGTCTGGCCGATGGCTCGATTGTCGGAGCGGTCGCACTGGACAGCGACGTGACAGTCACGGATGGTCGGGCGACGGGAAGCGCCGTGGCCGTTGTCGGTGGAGGTTTGGCCCAGGTCCTGGTGGTGCTCGCCGGTGACGACGTGCTCGTCATTGATGCGGGTGCCGACGGCGTCACGCTGACCGCTCCATCGAACCTTGACCCCACCCGCCGCAGCGCCCGGGTCACACTCGACAGCGCGTCGGTGGAAGTTGTCTCAGGAGCCGGTTCCAAGCTTCGTGACATCGCGCAGCTCATCTATGCCGCAGAAGCAGTCGGAATGGCCAGGTTCTGCACGGACCAGGCCAGCGGATACGCCAAGGAACGGATGCAGTTCGGACGGGTCATCGGTACATTCCAGGCCGTCAAGCACCACTGCGCGAACATGGCGCTCGCGCTGGAGCTAGCGACAGCTTCGGTGTGGGACGCGGCCCGCGTCGGAGTCTCGGGTGGCGACGAGTTCTCGATCGCCTCGTCCATGGCGGCGGTGCTCGCAATGTCCGCGGCCGACCAGAACGCGCAGCTCAACATCCAGGTGCACGGCGGGATCGGTTTCACCTGGGAACACGACGCCCACATGTATCTGCGTCGGGCGACGGTCATCGAGTCGATAACCGGACTGGAAGCTGCCGCCGAGCGTGTCACCACGTTGTTCGGCGACGGAGTCCGCATGTCACGCTCGCTCGATCTGCCTCCCGAGGCAGAGGCGATCCGCGACGAGGTCAAGGCCTTCATCGCCTCGCTGGACGGTCTCGATGACGAAGCCCGTGCAAAGGCGCTGCTCGACAGCGGCTATTCGGTGCCGAGTTGGCCCAAGCCATGGGGGCGCGAGGCAGGTGCCGTCGAACAACTCGTCATCGAGGAGGAGTTCAAGGCCTCTGGAGTCGCAAAGCCCAGCTACGGGATCACCGGCTGGGTCATTCTGACGCTGATCCAGCATGCGACCGAGGACCAGATCGCCAGGTGGATCCGCCCGGCCCTCGCTCAGGAGGTCATCTGGTGCCAACTCTTCAGCGAACCGGACGCCGGCTCGGACGCAGCCGGTGTGAAGACCCGGGCGACCAGGGTCGACGGCGGCTGGCTGATCAACGGCCAGAAGGTGTGGACCAGCGGCGCGCACCTGAGCAGTTTCGGTCTGGCCACGGTGCGGACCGACCCCGAAGCCTCCAAGCACGGCGGCATCACGACGGTCGTCGTCGACATGCACGCGAAGGGTGTCGAGGTCCGTCCGCTCCGCATGACCTCGGGGATGAGCGAGTTCAACGAAGTCTTCTTCGACGATGTCTTCGTACCCGACGACGACGTAGTCGGCAGCCCGGGTGACGGCTGGACCGTGGCACGGGCGACACTCGGCAACGAGAGCGTGAGCATCGGTGGAGGCGAGTCGGGAATGACCGTTCCCCCGGAATTGCTGCTCGGCCCCCTGAAGGATCACCCCGGGCGTCTCGCCGGCGGAGCAGGTCGCGTGGGCCGACACATCGCCCGGTCCGAGGCGGCCACGTCGCTCAACCAACGAGGTGTACACCGCGCTGTTGCAGGTGGTGGTCCAGGTCCCGAGGGTGCGGTGACCAAGCTTGCGTTGACCGAGAACATCCACGAGTCAGCCGCGATTCTGGTCGCCCTGGCGGGGCCCGACGGCGCCTACCTGGACGGCCCGGGCGCCATCAGCGGCATGTTGGCGTTGATGCATCGGGCGCTGTCGATCGCCGGCGGCACTTCCGAGATCAAGCGGAACCAGATCGGTGAGCGCCTGCTCGGGCTTCCCCGCGACCCGCTGATCAACTGACCCGCGTCAACAGGTCCGGGTCAACTGACCCGCTGATCAACCCGGGTCTACTGAGCCGGGTCAACAGGTTTGGCCAGTCGACCGCGGACCGTTCCGGCGATCGGTCACATGGGAGTGTCGGTCAACCGCGCTTGGCCCACATCAGGATCCGTTTGAACGCGTAGAAATAAGGGCCTCCCTCGCCGATCTCGGCAAGCAGGCGTCGCCGGTACTCAGCCACAAAGTCGGCATAGAGATCTGGGGGCAGGTGGTGTTTGATACGGGTCAGCGTCGTTCCCCTGGTCCAATCGACGACGGCCTCTGTGGAAGGGAGTTCATGGCCGAACACCTGCAGACGGACGTGCTGGCGGTCGAAGCCGAGTGCCCGGAGCAGTTCGGAGTACTCCTCCGGCTTCAGAACGGATTGGACTGGGTCCCTCGGCAGCGGACCGTCTCCCGCGCTCCAGTAGGGTTCCTCGTCGGCCAGTTCCGCAATGATCTGATGCGATGGGTGATCGAAGTTGGAGGG
>JBATWQ010000243.1:0-8808 GCA_049672765.1 Microthrixaceae bacterium
GGCTCGGGTGGGGGCGACAGCCAGTTCGGGCCGCTGGGCGCGGGTGGGGCGCTGGGCTCCCGGGCGCTCAGGGCTCGAAGGTCGCGTCGGGGTCGGCGAGCTGGTCGATCTTGGTGAACGGGCTCAGTTCGGTTCCGGAGTGATATGTCGCACGGGCGAGGATGTGGGACCCGACCGGGGCGCTGATCAACTGGAGAATCGCCGCGAGGACCAGCTTCACCACGTCGACGCTGTTATCGAGTTGGAACGACGAACCGACTGCGACCAGGAGCACACCGAACGTGACGGCCTTGGTGGCCGCGTGGATACGCGAGAACACGTCGTCGAAGCGGTGCAGGCCAATTCCGGCGAGCAACACGAACAGCGCCGCGGTCAGCATCAAGGAGGCTGATATGACATTGACGACCACGCTCATCGCGCTCCCCTCCTTTCGACGAACCGCCCGACCGCTGTCGTTCCGATGAACGCCACCAACCCGACCACCAGAAGCATGTCCAGGTTGCGGTCGGTGCCAGATTTGGCGGCGCCCAGTGCCACCTCGACGACGATCGTCATCAGCAGCGTGTCGAGCGCCAGGGCCCTATCCGGAAGCGAGGGCCCAACCACCAGCCGCACGACGCACAGCAGCGCGCCGATGCTGACGATGATCTGACAGATCGTGATGACGCTGTTCACTCCGCAACCCCGCTTCCAGAGGCTCGGTTTCCAGAGGCTCGCTCAGCAGCGACCTGATCGCGTAGCTGACGGGCCCTTTCCTTCGCAGCTGGTAGGTGCTCGGCCGGCCCGAGGGCACGCACCAACCTCCAGTGCAATTCGGCGATCGAGCTGCGGGTGGCGGCGACGCTCTCGACGTGGAGGACGTGTACGTGGAATGACGGAGGATCCTCGCTGACCTCGACGATGGACGTACCTGGAGTCAGGGTCACGGCGTTGGCCAACACGGCTCCCACCAATCTCGAACTGGGTGGAAGCGGGATCGCGAGGATTCCCCGGGTGTCGCGCACCCGATTCGGGTTGATCACCGCCCGTGCAACCTCGATATTTGCGAGGACCAGCTCTCGGGCGAAGTGTCCTACGTAGAGCAGAAGCATGAACGGTCTGACCTGATGGATCGGCTCCGAATGGGCCGGGCGTCGGAACATGAGCGTCACGGCTGCCACCGCGATCAGGCCCGCGAGGAACGAGCCAACGGTGTAGGACCCGCTGACCGCTACCCAGATGCCCAAGAGCCACGCTGCTGACGCGAGCCGGGATCCGAGCCTCTGCACACGCCAGCTTCCCGGCTCCAGAATTCGTTGCCGGCCGGGGCGACCGTGCTGACTCTCGTTCGGGGTGTCGCTCATCGGGACATGACCGCGCTCACGTAGGAGCTACCCGGATCGAGCAGCTCGTTCGCCGCCTGCTCGCAGAGGTGCCAAATCGGCTCGGCGAACACAGCAATGAGGAGGGTCACACAAACGATGCCGAGCGTGGCCAGATTCATGAGGCGAGGTGCGTGCTCGGGAAGTTCGAACACCCGGCCGTCCTGGGTGACGATCGGGGCCTTCTCGACCTTGTCGCCCCAGAATACGTTCGCCCAGATCTTCGTCATGTAGATCAACGTCAACACGCTGACCAACAGGCTGATGCCGGTCACGATCCACTTCCCCGACGCGAGTCCCGCCTCGACAAGGGCCACCTTGCCGAAGAAACCGGACAAGGGCGGCAGCCCCACCAGGCTGAGACCGGCCAGCGCGAACATCCACGCAATGAACGGATTCTGTCGTAGCAGCCCACCCGCTTTGTCCAGGGCGGACGAACCGGTCACGGTTTCGACGAGCCCCTGGACCAGGAATAGCGCGGTCTTGACCGGGATCTGGTGGACCAGGAAAAACGCAGCTCCAGCGATGCCCGCCACGCTGTAGAGACTGAGGCCGAAAAGGATGTAGCCGATCTGACTGACGATGCTGAAGCTCAGAATTCGCTTCATGTCGTTCTGGGCGATTGCCCCCAACGCACCGATCACCATGGTCGCCCCGGCGATAATCAGGAGAAGATTCTTCGGCTCGCCCGTACTCGGAAACAACAGCGTCTGGGTCCGGATGATGGCGTACATGCCGATCTTGGTGAGCAGCCCGGCAAACACCGCCGTCACTGTCACCGGGGCTGTGGGGTACGAGTCTGGCAGCCAGAAGAACAGCGGAAAAATTGCGGCCTTGATTCCGAACGTCACCAGAAGCAGACCGCCGAGCGCCATTCGGACGCCCTCGGGGACCTCCTGCAGCTTGGATGCGGCGTCGGCCATGTTCACCGTTCCGGTCGCCGCGTAGATCAGACCGATCGTCGTGACCAACAACGTCGAGGCGAGAAGGTTGATGATCACATAGGTCATTCCCGAACGGACCTGGGATCGACTGCCACCGAGCGTGATGAGCACATAGCTCGCGGAGAGCATCACCTCGATCGAGACGAACAGGTTGAAGAGGTCGCCTGCCAGGAAGGACCCGGCGATCCCGGCCGCCAGCACCAGGTAGAGCGAATGGAAGTAGAACGCGCCCTTGTCGGCCCTCGGCTGCCCGATCGCATAGACGAACACGGCGAGCAGCGCGACCATCGCCACCACCAGCAGAAGTACGGCGAAGACGTCGGCAACCAGCGTTATTCCCATCGGCGCGCCCCAACCGCCCAGATGCACCGCCACCGGGCCCGAGCGGTCGACGTGACGAAGCAGAACCAGCGACATGACCAGCGACGAGGTGAGTATCGAGACTCCGAGGACCTGTTGGATCCGGACATGACGCCACAGGGCCATGTTGACCCCGGCTCCGAAGATCGGCAGGACGATCAGCAGCGGAATAATCGTCGTCATCGCGCTGCTGCCCCGTCGCTCGGCTCGCCGTCGACATCCATATCGATATCCACGAAGTCGCCTTCCTCGTCCTCGAGCGCAATCTCTGCCGCCAGTTCTTCGTCCCGGATCGTCTGGGCGATGCGGCGATCCTCAAGGTCGTCCTCGACCTCGTCGACCCCGGTCAGCGTCGCGCTTCGGAAGGCGAGGGCCAGCAGGAACGCGACCATCGCAAAGTTGATGACGATCGTCGTCAGCGCCATCGCCTGGGGCATCGGGTCGGCCAGGCGTAGGCCACCGGAGCGCCCGTCGGCGAACGCCGGTGCCCCTCCCCTTCCCCCGGCCAGTAGCAACAACATGTTGACGCCGTTGCTGCACATGGTGAGGCCCAGAATGATCCGGCTCAGAGTTCGCTGAAGGATCAGGAATGTGCCGGCTGCAAAGAGGATGCCAACGATCACGGCCAGAACGACGATCACAGTTCCCTCGCCTCCTCGGTTCCGAGGGATCGCAGCAGCGCCATGACCAGACCGATGACAACCAGGTATACCCCGGCTTCGAAGACCAACGTCGTCGAGAGTTTCAGTTGACCGATGCCAGGAAGGTCGGCGCTGAAATACGCCGACTCCAGGAACGCACCGCCGATCATCCACCCGACTGCTCCGGCGAGCACCGCAATAGTGATTCCGAGGCCGAGGAAGGTTTCCGCCGCGGCAGGTCCACGCTGTCGCAGACTGCGGTTGCCCCCAGCCAGGTTGACGAGCATGAACGCCGCTCCCGCAACGAGTCCTGCGATGAACCCTCCCCCCGGATCATCGTGACCTGAGAAGAGCAACACCCACGACAGAAGTATCAATGTGCGGAACAAGGCCTGGACGGCGGAGTCCAGCACGAACGACGGTCGCATGGGTTTGAGGTCAGGAGCGGTGTCGTCGTTGCGCTCGCGTCGGACTGCACGCACCAGCCCAAGCACCCCGAGTGCGACGACCGTCAGGACCGTTGTTTCGCCAAGCGTGTCGAAACCCCTGAACTCCACAAGGATCGCATTGACGATGTTTGCGCCCCCCGCCTCGGGCGAAGCTGCGATGTATCCCTCCGAGACGGGCGCGACCCCGGCTGGTCGGGCCGAGAACGCGATCAGTGTAAAGACCGCCGCTCCAACACCTACCAGAACCGACAGCAGCGCTCGTGGGAACACCGCGAATGCCGTCTGATTGCGGGCGAACTTAAACGGAAGGTGGCGCATGACCATCACGAACACCGCCAGGACCAGCGTCTCGACAAGCATCTGGGTGAGCGCCAGGTCGGGCGCTCCCTGGAACATGAACAGAACCGCGATGCCGTATCCGACGGCACCGACGCAGAGCACCGCTGCCATCCGGTGTCGAGCCATCACAGCACCGATCGAAGCAATCGCCATGAGTGCAACGGTGACGAGTTGCCCCGGCCGGTCCATGACTTCGAGCGTCAGGTCGGGTTTGCTCGACAGTGCCAGGATCACCCCCGGCAACAGCAGAGCGGTCGCGAGAATCGTCATCAGGTAGGACGGCAGCGAGCCGGTCTGGACGTGCCCGATCACCACATCGGACATCCGCAGAAACCTTGCGAGCGACAGGTCGAAAATTCGACCCCCTGATGCCATATGGGGCAGGCGGCGGTAGATCTGGTCGATGGAGTCACGGAGCATCCAGATAGCGATGCCGACAGCGATAATCAGTACCGACAGCAGCAACGGCGTACTGAAGCCGTGCCACAACGCCAGGGCGGCGTCGGACACGTCTGCGTCGAGCGACCGGGCGGCCCCAACAACCAGCGCCGAGACTGCCCGTGGGTAGAGCCCGCCGATGATGGTCACGACGCTCAGCAGCACCACCGGCACCAGAATCGTGACCGATGCCTCGACCGGGTTGACGATTTCTCCCTTGCCGGTCGGCTCACCGGGGGTTTCGGGCCCGACCATGCCCCACACCAACCGGGCGCTGTACGCGAAGGTGAGTATCGACCCGATGACGACCCCGGTCACCGTCACCACCGCGGTCGTGCCGCCGAAATCGAGTAGCGCCTCGAGCGAGCCTTCCTTGGCGATGAACCCGAGGAGCAGCGGCACCCCGGCCATCGAGGCCGCCGATACGGCACCCGCGGCGACGGTAAAGGGCATTGCCCCCCACAGACGGTCGAGTCGCCGAATATCGCGGGTGCGTGCCTGCTTGTCCACGATGCCGACGACCATGAACAGCGCCGCCTTGAACATGCCGTGGGCGAAGAGCAACGTGGCTCCGGCCTTCACCGAAGCAGAGGTGCCGAGTCCGAACATCACGACCATGAAGCCGAGTTGGCTGGTCGTGCCGTGGGCGAGGAGCACCTTCAGGTCCGTCTGGGTCAAAGCCCGCCAACCGCCGAGAATCATCGTGATCAGACCGACGGTGATGACGAGAGGTCGCCACAGTTCTAACTGGGCGAATGATGGCGAGAACCGTGCGATCAGATACACCCCGGCCTTGACCATCGTGGCCGAGTGCAGATAGGCGGATACCGGCGTGGGAGCGACCATCGCGCCCGGCAGCCAGTAGTGGAACGGGAACTGTGCGGACTTCGTGAACGCCCCGATCAACACCAGAATCAGCGCGCCGTTGACGGCCCCACCTCGGGGAGGGTTGGCCAGCAGTTCGGACATCGACCAGGTACCGCCACGTTGGGCGAGAATTATGAACCCGCCGAGCATCGCCAGACCGCCGGCCCCGGTGGTGACGAGCGCCCTCAGCGCGGCGGCGCGTGCGGTAGCGGAACGGTCGTCGGTGCCGATCAGCAGATAGGAGGTGATCGACGTCAGTTCCCAGAACAGGAACAGGGCCAGCAGGTTGTCGACGACGACCAGGCCGGCCATGGCGCCCGAGAACGCAACGAGAAGGCCGCCAAGTCGGGCCAGGTCTTCTCGCTCCGAGAAGTAGACGCTGGCGTAACCGAATACGAGGGTTCCGATTCCGGAGACCAACATCAACATCAACAGCGAGAAGCTGTCGACGCGAACCGAAAGGTCGAAGTGCAGCGAGGGCGCCCAGTCGAGAACTCCGACGACCGCGTCGCCGCCGATGATTCCCGGCGCGGCAAACAGGGACCAGCAGAAAAGAGCCGCCGGGGCGATACCTAGGGCCAGAAAGCCCTGTTTGCCAAACCGTTTGAACAACGGTCCGGCGAGCAGTGCGGCGAGAGCGTGAAGGCCCAGTAGCGCAAGAACCGCGCCGGCCCCGTTGGCCGCCACTGCAGCTGCGATCAGCGGCGCAAACCGAGTTCGGCGATGATCGTGCGGTAGCGCTCGATCTCATTCGCCTTCAGGTAGTCGAGGAAGCGACGACGACGACCCACGAGCATGAGAAGGCCACGACGTGAGTGGTGATCCTTCTTGTGCTTCTTCAGGTGCTCCGTCAGGTGGTTGATCCGATCTGTCAGAAGCGCGATCTGGACCTCGGTCGAGCCGGTGTCCTTTGCGTCCTTGCCGAATTTGGTGACCGTTTCGATCTTCGGCGGCAGATTGGTTGCCTGGCGGTTACTCATTGCAATCCTCTTTCGTGGGTGTAGGACCCTGCCCCGGTATGCGTGGCGCCCGGTCGGTCGCCATTGCTGGGACCTCGGTGGACACTTCACGGCACGCGGCGCACCCCGACCATTCGATCGGCTGAGGGATGCAGGTTAGTTCAGGCACCCGTGGAGCGCTAAAGCCCGGGTGCTCAGCGGTCCAGGTGCCAGCGGTACTTCGGTCGACGGTGCCGCCCTACGACCTTGGGCTTCTCTGTTGCCGGCGCCAGGCTGAACACTCGGGCCTTGCGCTTGTAACAGACCTTCTCGATATCTGCGATCCCGGGGTTCTTGCCGTTCACTCCGGCTGCACGCAGCGACTTGCGGATGCTGTCACCGAGTTCCTTGGCAAGCAGTTGGGCGATGATCGCCGGGAGCGTCTCCGGGTCGCGCAGGATCCACGAATGGCCCGCCCGTTCCACGGTCACCAGCACCCCGTCGGTCCTGTTGACCGTGTCCTTGGCGGTTCTCAGGGGAACCGCCAGGTCCCAGGCGCCGTGTAGTGCGAACACCGGGACGTCGTTCGCTTTCAGGACATCGAGTACGTGGCGACTGGCGCGGGTTCTGAGAATGCTCAACATCGGGCCCAGGAGACGCCACGGCTGGACCACGTGGCCCGCCAGGGTCGGAGCGACGAGTCTCATCAGCTTCGTGGCTTGACGTGGATTGGTGAACGTCGGCATGACCGAAACCGAGTCGAGCAACAACAACCCGCCGACCCCGGCAAGGAGCGGCGGAGAAACCCTGAAGAGCCGGACCATGTCGTCCCAGCGGTCACCCACGATGGCGTCGATCAGGACGACGGCAATCACGCTCTCCGGCCGAGCGGCGGCCAGGCGTGTGACCAGCTGTCCACCCATGGAGTGGCCGGCGACGATGAACCGCTCGATACCCAGTTCGTCGACTACTCGACCCAAAAGGTCGGCGTAGTCATTCATGTTCTGGCCGCTGAGCGGAAGACCCTGGGTGGCACCGTGACCGGCGGTGTCGATGGCAACCACCCGGAACCCCATTTTTACCAGCCGCGAAAGCGACTGGGCATAGAGGAATCCCTCAGCCGAGAACCCGTGGACGACGACAAGGGGAATCCCTTCGCCCGCAACGGTGACGCCGACCAGGTGGCCGTCGGACAGCACAATCTGGTGACGCGCCAACCGGGGAGCCTCGACCTTGTCGTTCGCAAACGGGGCGTCCAGCAGGGGCCCCTGAATCGGCTCTACCAGTTCACTCGTATTCACGGACACCTCCTCCGGTATCTCGGGCCACCGGAAGCTCCCAGCGCGCCTATCTCAACAGCGGGTAACACCGTAACAACGTGGGTACCGAAAACCGCGGTTGTTCAGTCCGCAACTCCTGCCGGGGGCGGCGCAACTCCTGCCGCGGGCGGCGCCCGATTCCTGCATCGTGTCGGGCCCGCAACTCTTGCCCTTCGACAGCCCAACTTCTGCCGCTGGCGGGCCGGCCTACAACGACCGGTCTAGAAGCGTGGTCCGCTGAGAAGCTCCCTGGCCCGGTCGCAATCGATCTGCAGTTGCGCGATCAGTTCTTCAACAGAGGTGAACTTGAAGTCGGGACGGATCCGATCGGTGAAACGCACCGCAACCCGTTGGCCGTACACATCTCCGTCGAAATCCAGAATGTGCACCTCGAGGAGCGTCATCGCTTCCGAGTCGTAGAACGTCGGGCGCTTGCCGACGTAGATGGCAGCGGGCCAGGGCTCTGCCAACGGACCGTCCACCGCACCGCGGGCGGGTCCAGGTCCGGCTTCGGGTCTAGGCCCGGGTCCGGGTGAGCCTTCAACCGCGGGAATGGCCTGGATCCAGCCTGCGTAGATGCCATCGGCGGGCATGAGCATCTCGGTTTGAACCGCGACGTTGGCCGTGGGAAATCCCATTGTCCGCCCACGCTGATCCCCCGGTACCACCACTCCACGCATCTCGTGGGGGCGACCCAGCATGAGGTTGGCGTCAGCGGTTCGTCCCTCGTGGATCGCACGTCGTATCGCCGTGGACGAAACCTGCGCATCGTCCCGGGCGGCCAGTCCGTCGGGCCCGACGAGTTTGTGACCGTGGACCGAGAATCCGAGTTCGGCACCCATCTCCTCGAGTAGCGCCACGTTGCCCCGCCGGAGGTGACCGAAGTGGAAGTCCTCGCCGACGACGATCTGGTGGGTACCCAGGCAGTCGACGAGGATCGAACGCACGAAGTTCTCGGCGCTTTCGGCGGCGCGAGCGGCGTCGAAGTGGATGACGAACACCCGATCAATGCCGGTGGCCTCCAACAGTTCGAGCTTCTGGGCCAGATCGGTCAATAGGCGCGGCGCCGAATCCGGTCGGATCACCTGGGCGGGATGCCTGTCGAAAGTGACAACCGTAGAGAACTCTCCACGCCCGCGCGCGAGGTCCATG
>JBATWQ010000244.1:0-3965 GCA_049672765.1 Microthrixaceae bacterium
CTACCCACCCACGTCATCGACGACCGGGTGTTCCTTGCGAGCGCCGACCCCCTCGACACCGACGCCATCCAGTCGCTGACCAAGCGTTGCAACCGGATCGGTCTGATGATCGGCCCTCGCAACGACATCGACAGGCTCATCGACCAGGCCTACAACGCCCTGACAAGTGCGGATGACATGATCCGGGCCTTCGAGTTGAGCACCAGTTCCAAGACCCACTCGCTCGCTGGCGACACGTTCCACGTCGATGACGGGGCGCCACTGATCCAGGTGGTCAACCGGATTCTTACCCAGGGCGCCAGGATCGGCGCGTCCGACATCCACATCCAACCTGCCGAGAACTCGGTGAGGGTGCGGTTCCGCGTCGACGGCGCAATGACAGAGGCGATCCGCCTTCCCGAGAGCATGGGTCCTGCGGTCTCCAGCCGACTCAAGGTTCTGGCAGAACTGAACATCGTCGAGAAACGACGTCCCCAGGACGGCCAGTTCTCGATCCAGGTTGACGGTCGGGCCATCGACGTTCGACTTTCGGTCGTGCCGACGATCAACGGCGAAAAGGCCGTCATGCGGCTGCTCGACAAGTCCAAGTCGCTGATCAGCATGCCGGCGCTCGGAATGATCAAGGCGGTCGAAGAGCCATATCTGAAGATGGCCCGTTCACCCCTCGGAATGATCCTGTGCACCGGCCCGACCGGAGCAGGCAAGACCACGACGCTGTACGCGACCCTCAACGAGGTCAATGACCCGACCAAGAACGTCGTGACCATCGAGGACCCCGTCGAGTATCAGTTCGACGGAGTCGCGCAGATGCAGGTGAGCGAAACGGGCATGAGCTTCGCCGATGGCCTGCGGGGCATCCTCCGTCAGGACCCCGACGTGATTCTCGTGGGCGAGATCCGCGACGCCGAGACGGCCAGGATCGCGATGCAGGCCGCCCTCACAGGTCACCTTGTTCTGTCGTCGCTCCACTCGATCGATTCCATCGCCGCAGTCCACAGGTTCATCGACATGGGGATCGAGCCATTCCTGGTCGCCTCCGCGCTCAACGGGATAATTGCCCAGCGGCTGCTCCGTCGGTTGTGCCTGCAATGTCGGGTTCCAACGACCCCGACAGCGAACGAACTGGCGATTCTCGCCGAGCATACCGACGGGCAGATACCCGAGACCTGGTACCGCTCCAATGGTTGTTCACTGTGCAACGACACCGGATATCAGGGTCGGGTGGGTGTCTATGAACTCCTGGAGTTCTCCGAGGAGATCCGCGACCTGGTCGGCCGACGCGCCACCCACGCCGAGATAAAGGAGGTCGCCCTCGCCCAGGGGCTCCGGACCATGGCGGATCAGGCGTTCATGCTGGTGACCGAGGGGACAACCAGCGTCGACGAGGTGCTACGCAGCGTCTACTCCCAGAGTTCGACCGCAGCCAGCGAGCCCCGTGCTCTCGGCCGGGCACCGTCGTCCCTTCCCCAACGAACCGGGACCTCCTCCGCAGCGCCGGAGAACTCCAAAAGCCCGGCTGACCAGAGCAATGCCGCCACCCACAGCAACCCAGCCAGCCCGGCCGACCAGAACGTCCGGGCGACACAGACAGTGAGCCACCGATGACCATGACCAGCGGCAGTTCTGACGTGACTGTCAATCTCGACGCCCGGCCCGGTGACCGCAACCCTTCAGAGCACGGCCGAAAGGGTCGGCGGAAGGGCTCCAAGGCGGAAGGGATGCGCTTCCGCTACGCCGCCGAAGGTCTGGACGGTGAAGTGGTCAGGGGTGAGATCCGATCGATCTCGCCGAATTCGGCCCGCAACGAACTGGCGGTCCAGGGGCTGCGGGTGTTGGAGCTGACCGAACGCAAGGGACTCCGAACCGACCTGATCCGCGAACGGGTCCCCCGAGCCGAGCTGATGCACTTCTGTCGTCAGATGGCGATCTACCTGAGCGCCGGTGTCCCAGTGGTCGAAGCAATCGACGAGCTTCGGATTGACACCAAGAGCAACAGGCTCCGCACCGTGCTCGGGGACGGCATCGAGAAGGTCAGTGCCGGTGTTCCCCTCGCCGACGCTCTCGCCGAACACGACGATATCGCCCCCGCCTACTTCATCGCGATCCTGCGCTCAGCAGAACTGACCGGACGCATGGACACCGCGTTCGAACAGCTCAGCACCTATCTGGAACGGGATCTGGAACTGACCCGCCAGGTGCGCAAGGCCTTGATCTATCCGATCATCCTGTTCTGCCTGGCCATGGCTGTGTGCTTGTTGATGGTCATATTTGCGATCCCACGCTTCGCCGAGTTCTTCGAAGGATTCGACGCAGAGCTGCCCCTGCCGACCCGGATGCTCATGGGCGTCAGTGACTTCGTGCAGTCTCCCCTGGGTGCGGGCGTCGGTATCGTCATGGCCGGCGCCGTAGTCGGCGCTCTCGCCGCCATCCGCACCCCTCCCGGCCGTCGCAAGCTCCAGCAGTTGCAACTGCGGACACCCGTGTTGTCCAACGTGGTTCGATACGCGGCTAGCGAACGATTCACCCGCGTTCTGGCGGCGCTGATCGAAGCAGGTGTGGCTCTGCCGACCGCGCTGCCCACAGCCATCGAAAGCTGCGAGAACGCGGTCTTCGCCGAGCGACTTGGGGTCGCCACGGATGGGATCCTCGCCGGTGAAGGGTTCGCGGACCCTTTGGCCGAGACCCAGCTGTTCAACCGCACCGTCATTCAGATGATCCGTGTCGGGGAGAGAACCGGTGACCTCGGCCAGCAGCTCGACAACGCCGCCGGGCTGTTCAAGGCCGAACTCAGCTACTCGGTGCAGAAGCTGACAGCCTGGTTCGAGCCGATGATAACGATCTTCATAGGCATCGTCGTCGGCTTCGTTGCACTGGCCATGGTCTCGGCGATGTACGGGATTTACTCACAGGTCCAGATGTGAGACACCGAGGCGTCCGCCAGAGAGGCCAGGCCGGGGTGACCCTGGTCGAGGTGCTCGTCATGATCGCCGTCGTCGTGCCGGCAATCCTTGCTGCCAGCTACGGCATGTTCACCGCTGTCCACACCAGCAGCGAGGCCGAAACCCAGGCCCGACTAGAAGCACTGCTCTCGGCTCGCACCGAGGAGCTCAAGTCCGGCGCGTACATCCAGTGCGCGACCCCCGAGGAGTACACCAATGGTCTGAGTGCTTCTGCACCGTCGACATCGACCGAGGTTCTCCGGGTCCGTTACTGGTCCCAGGACACCGCTTCGTTCGTCGATCTGGATACCTGCGGCGAGGCCGCGCGCACCCCCGACGACAACGGCAACGGGAACGGGAACGGCAACGGCAACGGGAACGACGACAACAACGGACGCTTCAACGGTGGCGATTTCGTCCCTGGCAACGGCAACGACAACAGCATCCACGACGACGACGACCATGATCCCGACCACGACAACAGCCGCCTCGACGACACGGGTAACGGTGGCGACGACGGCCAATCCCAAGCGGCCCACGGGATCGACGGTGGCGCCCAACAGTTGACGGTCAGAGTCACCCTCGGTGAGGACCAACTGGTCGGCGTGGTCGTGTCGCGCGACGCCAACTCAATGCCCAGCGATCGTGCCGGGAGCACTCCGTGAAACTCCGACTCGAAGTCCCCGCCAGGGTGGATCGACGACGCGGCCAGTCCGGTATGACGCTCATCGAGACCCTAATGGCGCTCACATTGGCCGTAATGATCATGGTCCCGATGCTGGGCTGGGCACAGTTCACATTCGGGGAACAGGTCCGCACCCAGCAGCGGTCCAACTTCTCGAACGATCTAGGACTGCTCCGCACCTACCTCCACCGCGATGTCGCGTCTGCCGACGACGCCTACGTAGCCGGCGACAACTTCGTGGGTTGCGCCACGCCCAACGCCAACTCGAGCAACGACAGCAACGACAGCAACGACGGGGTAGAGGCAGATCCCAACGCCAATAGGTTGCTGTTGGTGGTCAC
>JBATWQ010000245.1:0-5214 GCA_049672765.1 Microthrixaceae bacterium
TGCCTGGACCAATGACCTTGGAGGAGCACCTGGTATCTTCCGCTTCGGAGGGAACGAGATGGACGACACACCGCAGGAACCAAGTTGGGGATCTGTCCCCGACGGTCAAGGCACATTCCCGCCTTCACGACCTCCTGATGTCGACATGCCAGTAAATCCCGAGCTTGATCGGACCTCTGAGGGTGCTACTGAAGGAGCCAAGGTTCTTACCATGAAGCTGGTCAGGCCGTGGTATCTACGGGCGCCTGTTGTGGCTGGAATCGTGGCGGCAGTTCTGCTTCTGGGGGTAGGTATAGGCGTGCTGATGAGTTCGAATGACCCAGCGCAGATTCAAGCCGAAGCCAGGGCGAGCAAGACAGCGAAAAGTCCTGCATCGACGACTTCAACAGTGCCGGTGGCCGTGGTGGCGACAGAATCCACGACGACGGTTCCCGTGACTGAACCGCCACCACCAGAGCCGGTAGCAACTACTCCTCCGGCAACGGACCTGCCACGACCAGTTTCTCCGATAACTGCGCCACCTCCGCCGCCGCCCACGGCCCCACCTAGGGTGGCAATTCGTGGCCAGTTCGACTACTCAGTCTTTCTTGATGCACAGCTTCTCGACGGCTCAGAAGGGTGTGAAGGTTGGCAGGGTGAGCACCAAATACAGGTATCGAATAATGCTGGGGCGATCCTTGCAATCGCGCAGCTAACTGCACCTCAAACGACTCGGCGAGAAAGCACCGCTCTGTCGTTATCGTTTAGCTGCAAGATGTCATACAGCGCCGTAGTCGACCCCAGTCCCGTCTACACAGTCACAGTTGTGAACACGCATGACAGTGCGACGGTGTTGGATAGCCGGACGACTGGCGGGTCATCAGGCGGGGATACGACAGGTCCAGACATGCGTGTTTCATATAGTTGCATCCTGAATAGGGTATGCGGCTACCGATAATGTCTTGACTGTTTGTTTATTGGCGTGCTGGTCCCTGAACGACGTCCAGCCCTGCTCTTAGAGGTAATGGAGTGTCGCCCTCATGGCGTGAAGCTCGATTGCTTGACGTTGCGCCGCTGAGGATCGAAAGCCGGGCTTCTTGGCTCTCCCTCCGGTTGTGGCCTCCCGATGGCATCAGTGACCTCAACTAGCTCCGGCGGTAGCCATGAGGTTGACGTCAAGGCCCTCGGGGCGAGTAAGAATGCCGAGTCCACCGCCTGGTACTGCGCGAAGTATGCCAGCAAGGCAGCTGACGAACGGCATGAGATTGACACTCTCGACTATGCAACCGGCGAAATAGTGCGGGGAATGCCTCGGCTACGAGTCTGGACATCCTCAAGACGCTGGGGCCTCTCGATGAAAGCGATCAAACAGGCGCAGGCACTGTGGGCTCGGGCCGAGGCGGAGCGGAGCGAGGTGTCAGCCTCGCCCGCCCGCACGGCCGACGCCGCAGGCGGCGGGCCTCTTGATCACAACACTCAGAGTTACGCAACGCACCCCGGATAGACTCTGCTGGTGGAAGGACTCGCTGGAGAAGCGCACGACGACAATCATGATGCGAGATGGAGTCACCCACCGGCTCATGCGTTTGCCGAGTTCCTTGACCACCAGATGACTTTGCTAAACCTCACTCGTTCGGCGATTGCCTCCGCATCCCAGATGCTTGAACTGCGGGAGGCGGTCAACCGGCGTCGGGTTCGGATAGGCGAAGATCCGTCCCCTACAGACGACCAGATCGCCTGGGCCAAGCTGGCGGACGTCGAGATGTTGGCCGACTTCACAAACGTTCATGCGGCGGCCGTGATGGTGCTGTGGGGCGGGCTTGAGGCTTTCGTTGACGACCTCGTTATCGAAGGAATTGTCCACGAACCGGCGGCCCTCGTCAACTCTGCAATCGCCTCCACCAAGGTGCCTTTACGTGACTTTGTGGGAAGCGAACCTCGGGATCTCGCGCGCCTAATCGTCGATCACCAGAAGCTGTCAAAGCGTGAGCGGGGGGTGTCTCGATTCAACGCGGTGTTGGGGCTGATTGGGCTCGACGGCGAATTTCGCACGGATGTTAAGTCTGGGATCTGGGAGATGATGGCGGTGCGAAACCTTGTGGCGCATCGCAGGGGAATCGTGGACTCTCGGTTTCTGGAAGATGTACCTGGCTACGGCCAGGGAGAAGGCGAAGCGATCGTCATCGATGCAATTCGCATGAATCGCTACTGGTCGGCAGTAGTAGAGTTCGGTGCCGAACTCTGCGGTCGAATCGATGATATGTGGGAGAACGGGTCCCTGAAGGGGTCGTCCTAGATCACCTCGCCCTGTCGGGTGTTGCAGCGATCAGGCGAGCCATAGCTATGGCCGCAGCTTGGTCCGACGACTCTACAAAGTGTGCGTAGACACCGAGTGTCGTGCTTGCGTTTGCGTGGCCTAGTCGACCCGAGACGGTCCGGACGGGTACACCAGCTGCCAGGAGGGAGGTAGCTGCGAAGTGGCGTAGGTCGTGGAGCCGGGTTCTATCTAGCCCCACCTGCTTGCGGAGTCGTTGGAAGGTTTTCGTGGCGTGGTCCGGCGTGAAGGGAACAGCTCCGCTCGGATCGAGGGTGAAGACATAGCTGTCGCTGGTCACTGTGCAGCTGGCTTCGGTGGCGAGTTGGTCAGCCTGGGTTCGGTGCTCAGCGAGGATCGCAAGCGTCTGTTCGTCGAGGGCAATCTTTCGGATGCTGTGGGTCTTGGTGTCCTTCTCGACTAGCCCGCCCTCCGCCTCGACCATTGCTCGGCTGATAGTGAGCGTTTGATTCTCGAAGTCGATTCGTTCCCACTTGAGGGCGCACAGCTCGCCCCTCCTGGCGCCGGTGATCACGGCTAGGTGAAGGAATCGTCCGAACTCGGGATAGGTCTCGTGGGCAAGCTGGAGCAGCTCTACGACCTTCTCGACCTCTGGTGGCGTGATCGTCGGCTTCGTGACTCGCGGGGGTGTCGTGTTCGCTGCTGGCTTGGTGCTTATCCATCCCCATCTGACGGCTTGGCTCATCGCTCGTCGGATCACCGAGTGGACTTGTCGCACCGTGGCGGGTGCGAGCCCTTTAGACGCGATGAGTCCTTGGTACAGGTCGTCTAGGTCGCTAGTGCGGATCTTGTAGGCAGCATGGTCGCCGAGGGCCGGATAGATGTGACTCCTGAGCAGTTGGCGATAGCGGCGCAAGGTCGTCGGGGAGAGATCCGCCCCGCTGAGCGTGAGCCACCGCTCTGCAACGTCAGCGAAGGTCGCCTCGCTGCCAACGTGGTTGCCCTGGTCGAGCTCAGCCACGATTGCGTTCAGCTTCTTCTGCGCTTCTCGCTTTGTTCCTCGAACAGTCCGAGAAACCTGGCGTCGCTTGCCTGTTACGGGATCACGGCCCGCCTCGGCACGGACTTCCCACACACCTGGTTCACGTTCCCTCAGTCCTCCACGCATGGCCTCAACCATACGCACGACTTGGGACAACGTGGGATGAGCGTGGGATGCCGAAAACTGCGACGGGGCTCCGATTGCTCGGAACCCCGTATTTGCAGTGTTTCTGTTGTGCGCCCCCTGGGACTTGAACCCAGAACCTGCGGATTAAGAGTCCGATGCTCTGCCAATTGAGCTAGAGGCGCATTTTGTGGCGACACGAGTTGGCCGCACGATTTTGTAGTTGCCCGACGGCCTCGGGCACAAGTGCCGTCCGCCGCCGGGCCTTGGGGTGACCGAGGGGATTCGAACCCCCGACATCCAGGACCACAACCTGGCGCTCTAACCTGGCTGAGCTACGGCCACCATGACAAGACCCGAGAGCATATACGCGGTCGCCCCCGACTTCTAAGCCGTTACGGGGTCAACGTTCCAGGGCCAGTGAACTAGCGGTATTCACACCTCTGTCATGCCGCCCGTCGCAATGCCCGGGTGGTGAACGGGTTGCGGGTCAACTGCGCTGGAACCAACGGCAGGGTCGTTCTGGAAATTCTCCGGGCCCCGCGAACCGCAGCAAGTTGCACGGGGGTCAGGGCGCCCAGATGCAGTTGACGTCGGAGTGGTGACGGCAACATCTCGAGGGTTATCCAGTCGAGTGGGACGAAGGCGGTGTCGGGAATCCAGCGGATTCCCGGTTGCAGCAATGACTTCGCAACTTCCCTGGAAGTAGCTGAAGGTCGCAGTTCCTCGACCCGCTCCGCCATGTAGGCCCGGAAGGCGGCGAGGTCCTCGGGAATGTGTTTGTCGCCTATCCCGAACGCACGGGCGACCGCCCGCGACTCGTCGATGAACCTCTCCCGGTCACGCTCCCGCAGATGACCCACGTAGCGCTCGTCCACCAACATCACCGTGTCGAAAAGCGTTGCGAGCACCCAGTACATGAGCCTGGGGTCCAGTGCCGAGTACGGATCCCCGTCGACCGTGCGCCCTCTGACATTGGCATGCACCCGATCCAGATCGGCCAGGACCTTCGCCCGCTTCTCCGGCGACGCGAACCCGATGACCATCATGGCGTCCATGGTGCGCTCAAGTCGCCCTAGAGGATCGGTGCGATAGCTGCTGTGATCGGCCACCCCTGCAGCCACCTTTGGGTCGGCTATCTGCATGATTGCGGCCCGCTGGCCGCCGATCAGAACCATCCAACGGCTGTTCAGCTTCCAGGTCAGGGTCGTTGCGTCGTAAAGAGATCCGGACTCGGGACCATTCATCTGCCTACCCCTCCATCAACCGTGGCGTTCCGGACACGGCCATCGTGTTGTGTCCACCGTCACATCTTCTGACGATAGTTGTACTCCCGTCCGGTCCGTCGGACCACCAGTTCCCCAATAACCCAGCGACGGCCACGAGTCACGAGTCAGGGCCTCTCGATTAGTGACACCTCGAACATCGTCGGCCACCACTTGCCGGTGACGAAGAATCGATCTGTACCCGGCAGGTGGGCGATCCCGTTGAGCACGTCGACCTGCATGCGTTCGGACTCGGCGTCCCGGGCAACTTCGTCTCGAAGTGCGCCCGCATCGACGACACCGGTAACGGTCCAGCACCTGGGGTCGATCCGAAGGATCTCGGTGCTCTGGTAACGGTTGGCCCACACCCAGGTTCCGTCGAACTCGAGCTCGTTGAGCTGGTCGGCAGGGCCACCCAGGCGTTTGACCGTGTGTGTGGCGACGATTGAGAAGTCGACCGGATCCCTCAGCGTGAGACGATCCGACCCGTCGCTCATCAGCAGACTTCCATCGTCGAGCGTGGTGAGGCC
>JBATWQ010000246.1:0-5524 GCA_049672765.1 Microthrixaceae bacterium
GATTCCGAGCCACATTGATCACGTCTTCCCGAAACTCACGGGGATAGGCCTTAGGCATGACAGACATCCTTCCAGCAGCACCTCACGGCACCACACTTCAGATGTCACCAGATCGTGCATCAGTCCCACGATCTCGACTGGGTTTCGAAACAGTGGAACGGGGTTCAGGCCTATTGCGACAGCAAGCTCCACGTCACCACCTTTGCACTTGCGCTGGCGCGCCATTGGCCAGAGTCCCGGGTCAACATCGTCGACCCGGGATGGGTGCCGACGAGGATGGGCGGACGGGGAGCAACAGACGACCTCGAGTTGGGCCACACCACCCAGACATGGCTGGCTGTCAGCAACGATTCAGCCGCCGCGACGAGCGGCGGCTACTGGTTCCACCAAGAACGCCAGACACCGGCTCCCGCTGCGCTGGACGAGAGACTCCAGACGGCGCTACTCGAACGGCTCGCGCGGATCACCGGCGTGCGGTTGCCGTGAATCGGCCTCCGGGTCGAGATTTGGCCTACAACCCGAACCGGCAGCCGTTCAGCGCGCAATAGGTACACGAGCGACAGCCAGTTGAGGCCTCCGGGTCGAGGTTTTGGGGGCGCCGCTCAGCGGTCGAGCGAAATCTCAGATCCCATCGCGACCCTCAGGTGACCAAGGCCGCTGCGGATCCGAGTCTTGACGGTCCCCTCGGGACGTCCCAGGACTCGGGCTGCGTCAACGAACGTTCGGCCTTCAAAGTAGGTCACCTCGATTGCGGATCGTTCGATATCGGAGAGCCGGGACACCGCAACGTGGAGATGCTCCGCGAGCAGGTGCATCTCGACCAGGCTCCCCGGGCCTGGTTCCGGGCTTCGGTATTCGGGACTGTGCCCACAACGCTCCTCACGTCGCCTGCGGGCGTTGGCGGAACGCTTCGCCTCAACCGCACGGCTACGGCTGAGCATGACCATGAAGGTCCGTAGCGTCCCCCGGGAGGCGTCGAACTCATCGGGATGTTGCCAAAGGTGGAGAAAGACTTCTTGGACCACTCCTTCCGCCATGCCTCGGTCACCGAGGACGCTCATCGCTCGTTTTCGTACAGCCGTCTCATGTCGCCGGTAGAGCTCGCAAAGCGCAAGATCAGGGTCCTCGACGATCCCAACAACAAGGTCCTGGTCGGTCATTTCGGTGGGCTTCGTTCGGTTCCAGGTCATCGCTCCCTCCCAATCTGATTTCTCTAAAACCAATCTAAGTTGATTATTGGCTGCGTACCAATAGGTGTGAAGACACTCAAGCGCCGCAGCGCCCTCCTCATCTCCCTCTGCACGTTGTTCGTCCTGGCGACCGGGTGCGGATCTTCCTCTGATGCGTCAAGCGCCGAGGCCGGCGCGAAGGCCGAGACCGGCGGTGCCTCGCCGGCTGCCGCGGTGGTCCACATCAAGGACTACGCATACGACCCCACCGAACTCGATGTGAAGGCCGGACAGCAGATCAAGTTCATCAATGACGACGATGTCGAACACACCGCTACTGCTGACGACAAGTCCTTCGACACCGGCTCGCTTGCTCCCGGTGAGTCCAAAACCGTCACGGTGAAGTCGGGTGTCACCGGAGCGGACTCCTACTTCTGCACCGTCCACAACTACATGAAGGCCACCGTGACCATCGGCAGTTGATGTCGTGCACGAACCACGCAACGCCGAACATGACCCACACAAGCTTGCATTGGAGAACCAAATGAGCCCATCGGATGCCAGTTACCCAGCGCTGCTCGAGGAGGCGGGCGATATCCAGGCCGACGCCATGCGCACCTCACGCGCAGGACTAGCGGACCTCGTCGAACGGGGACGAGACCTCCAACAGAACGCACGACCCGACCCCGAGGAGTTGCAGCACTTCCAAGCTCTGCGCCGGGTGCTGATCGGTCGGGGACTGTCCACGGCCGGCAAGTTGGGCGTCGTCGGCTTGGTACCGGGCCTGTTCAACTGGCTGACGTCACCACGGGCCGCGGCACCCATGGAGGTTCAGGCCGCCCAGACCGCCGCCGCGTTCGAGAACCTGGCCGTCGCGGTCTACAAACAAGCCGCGGCTCTGCCGTTCATGCAATCGCTCCCCGAACCCGCCGGAACGACGGTCACGACCTTCGTGACCCGAACCATCGCAGACCATGTCGACCACGCGGGTGCCTTCAACGCCGCGGCTACCAAGCTCGGCGGCAAGGCGCAGACAGGTGTGGATCAGGCATTGATGGATGAGGTGGTCACACCCGAGCTACCCAAGTTGACCGACCCGTTGAAGGTCGTCAACTTCGCGGCCGAACTCGAGTACGTCGCCGCCCAGACCTTCGCAGCCGAGACCGCAGCCGTCTCGGACCAGACGCTGCGGAGCGTCTTCTCGAGCATCTCCGGTGTCGAGAACCAGCACCGCACGATCCTGCTGGCGGTAGGCGCTCTCCTCCAGAACGATCTCGCCAACCAGATCAAGATCCCGCCCGATGCCGCCCAACTTCCGGCCGCAGCCGGCGACGTCGGCTTCCCCGAATCGTTCCTGTCCACAGATCAAGCCCGCCCGGCAGATGAAGGGGCCCACAAATGAACACCGAACTTCCGATCAGCGAATCCCAGCTCAGCGCCCTTACCCACGACCTCGATGAAGCCCACCATGATTCATTGCCCCAAATGCAGCGCTCCGTCGCCGAATGGACCGAGAGGCTCCACGATCTGACCCATGGACGAGCTGTGGGGCGACGGGCCTTCGTCGTGTCCGGTGGGGTGCTCGGAGGGGGATTGGCACTCGCTGCGTGCAGCAGTTCCGATGGCGGCACGGCGTCAGGCGCGGACAGCTCCACGACGAGCGGCGCACCGGCCAGCACCGAGGGTTCGGATGTCGACGATGACCTGAAGGTGGCCACACTGGCTGCCGGGCTCGAGAACCTGGCGGTCAACACCTACAAGGCCGCCATCGACGCTGTCGGCGCGGGCTCTCTGGGCAACGTGCCACCTGCGGTCGCCGAGTTCGCGAAGACCGTTATGGGCCAGCACTCTGACCACGCAGCCGCGTGGAACCAGGTGCTTACTGGAGCCGGCAAGCCCGCTGTCACCGGTGTCGACAAGACAGTCGATGACGCTGTGGTCAAGCCGGGCTTTGCGAAGGTCAAGTCCGTGCCAGACCTGGCCAAGTTCGCTCTGTCACTCGAGAACGTCGCCGCTGCGACGTATCTAAACGGAATACAGAACGCTCTGTCGCAGGCCTCCGCAATCAAGCTGGCGGCAACCATCCAGCCTGTCGAGATGCAGCACGCCTCCATCCTCCTTCTGTTGCTGGGCGAGTATCCGATTCCGGACAAGTTCGCGACGATCACCGGGGCACGTCCCCTCAGCGACACGATCGCCTGACGCTGAGCCCTACGCCGTGTATCGTTCGGCGCCGCGGCCCTGGGGGTTCAGGTACGCAAGTCGTGGAAACATCAGTGGAACATCAAGTGGGGGAGAGCACTACAGATGGCCTATATCGACCTACCCGAAGGGTTGCCCGGAATTCTCGGGCCCATGGCATTCAGGCCCGAGACGGCGAAGCCACTCAACGATCTAGCTGAGGTTCTGTTGCGCGCGCCGAACACTCTCGAGCGTGGCGAGCGCGAGATCATCGCCATGTACGTTTCTCGACTCAACCAGTGCCACTTCTGCCATACCTCGCACGCGACGTTTGCAGCTCTGCAACTCGACGGAGGCTGGGAGGTGGTCGACGCGGTCCTCGCCGACCCCGAGCACACCGAAGCTGTCTCGCCCAAGATGCGCTCGTTGTTGAGGATCGCGGCCCAGGTCCAAAAGAGCGGCACCGCCGTCACCCAGCAGGCGATCGACCTGGCCCGCACCGAGGACGCCACGGACACCGAGATTCACGACACGGTGCTGATCGCCGCGGCCTTCTGCATGTTCAACCGCTACGTCGATGGTCTGGGGACCTGGGCTCCACCGGAGCGAGAGGACTACGCCGAGTCGGGTCAGATGATCGTCGACTACGGCTACGCAGCGTCCACTCCGCCGCTCACCTGACCCGAACGGCCCACTAACTCGCCCAAGATGATCAGGTCTCTTCCCGACCAGCGGTATCCGAAAGTCGTCTTGCCAAACGGCCGAAGATGACACCGTGGAAGGGCAGCAGGCAGTACCAGTAGGCCCTGCCGATCAGGCCGCGGGGATAGAAAATCGCACGCTGGGTCAAACGACGACGATCGCCAACCGAATCGATATGCCATTCGAGCCATGCTTCGCCCGGAAGGCGCATTTCGGCCCTGAGTCGAATGAGCGAGGGAGGCTCGAGCGCCTCGACACGCCAGAAGTCGAGTGCGTCGCCGACTCGAAGTTGATCCGGGTGACGTCTTCCCCGACGCATTCCCACCCCGCCGACCAGCTTGTCCAGCCAGCCGCGCAGGCTCCAGAGCAGAGGTGCGACGTACCACCCCCTGTCGCCACCGATACCGCTGGCCACCTTGAAAAGTGCCTCTGGGGTCGCGTCGGTGAGGACAGTCTTCTCGTCGATCAGAACGCTGCCACCGGCCCAATCGGGATCAGTTGGGAGCGGATCCGCAGGGGAATGGCCGGGGAGACCGGCGTCAGACCACCTGGTCGCCACCTGCAGATCAGCTGACCTTTCGACCGCCAGTTCGACCGACTCCCGGAACGTCAGCACACCCGGTGGAGGCTCAGCCGCCGACGGTCGAGTGACCACGACCTCGTTGATGAGACTCTCGACCAGAGGACGCGCCAGTGATGCAGGGAGGGGAGTGCACAAGCTCACCCAGAGCGATGACAGCTTGGGAGTCAGAAAGGGGACACCCACGATCACCCGAGGTTTCAGACCAGCCACGGCTGCGTAGGTCTGCATCATCTGCCGGTAGGTAAGGCGGTCTGGCCCGCCGATCTCGATGACCTCACTCGTTGTTCCACTGTTTTGAGCAGCCGTGACCAGTTGGTGGACGACATCCCGTATGGCTATCGGCTGGCAGAGGTTGTCGACCCAGCGAGGCGTGATCATTACGGGGAGGACTTCGACGAGGTAGCGGAGCATCTCGAAACTGGCTGAGCCTGATCCGATAATGAGTGCTGCTCGAAGCTCGGTGACGGGGACTGGACCATCGGCCAGGACCTCACCCACTTCATGCCTACTGCGCAGATGGCGTGACAATCTGGGGTCGTCATCCCGCCCGAGCCCACCCAGATACACGATCCGTCGCACTCCGGCTCGGCTCGCGGCCTCCCTGAATGCCCGTGCCGCGGCGCGGTCGACCTTGTCGAACTCGGGCGAGCCACCCATGGAGTGGACCAGGTAGAAGGCCACATCGACATCGGCCATGGCTCGGTCTAGCGCAGGCTCGTCAGTAACGCTCCCCTCGACAATCTCAACCTGCTCGCTCCACGGAGCGCTTGCGAGCTTGGCGGGACTGCGGACCAGGCAGCGGATCCGATGGTCATCCGCCAACAACGCCGGAACCAGGCGCCCGCCGATGTATCCGGTGGCGCCGGTTACCAGGATCGGTGCACGGTTC
>JBATWQ010000247.1:0-3665 GCA_049672765.1 Microthrixaceae bacterium
GAGGTGCTCGGCGGCGTCGTAAGCCGTGGCTGGAGGCGAGGATGCGGCCGCGTGGACCACCCTCCAGCGAGGACGGAGGCTGGAGAGCGACGGTGCCGGTGCGGGCGACCGCGACGTTGTCGCACCCGATCCCGATCCCGGTCCCGAGGGTCTGGTTGGAAGCCGCGAGGCTGGGCTTTACGGCACCGCCGGTGTCCGCGGTCGCTGGGTCGGCACTGAGGATCAAGGCCGCGACCGCCCCTGCGCTGACGACTACAAGTGCCAACCGGTGTTTGGCAACAAGCGCGGTCTGTCGCAGGTCCTCGTCGTCCTGCGGCAGACCCAGGCTCACAGCGACTCGTCCTCCACGATCGTGAAGAGTTCGCCGTCCGTCATCGGAGGTGGACCCTCGGGAGCTGCCTCAACCCCGGCGAGCACGTCGGCTTCGACGAGCACGGAGAAGTTCTCGCCTCGGCTGTGGCAAATCGGGCACTCCTCGCCAGCACCCGAGACGATGACCTTGGTAAGGCCCGGCCGGCCGACATCGTTGCCACCCCACGTGAGCGTGTCGCCCAGCCGGTAGTCATGCTGCCAGACATCGCCAAACTTGAACTGGATGAATTGCTTGCCCGCATTACCGCAATTGGGACAGCGTACCTCGGCGCGGAGCCGATTGAAGGCGCTCATCACCAACGCTCCACGGCGTAGGGGACTGATGCACGATCCGGTGACATCTGAAGTGTGGTGCCGTGAGGTGATGCTGGAAGGATGTTCATCATGCCCAAGGCCTATCCCCGTGAGTTTCGGGAAGACGTGATCAATGTGGCTCGGAATCGTGAGCCGGATGTGCCGTTGAGGACGATCGCCGCCGATTTCGGGATCTCTGAAACGTGTTTGACGAACTGTATGCGTAAGGCTGATGTCGAGGCCGGCATCAAGCCTGGTGTGACTGCGGCGCAGAGCGAGGAGTTGAAGTCGGCGAAGCGTCGGATCCGGCTGCTCGAGCAGGAGAATGAGGTGTTGCGTCGGGCTGCTGCGTATTTGTCGCAGGCGAACCTGCCGGGACAATGATGTACCCGCTCGTCCGCGAGCTTGCTGTTGACGGGATTCCTGTCACGGTGACGTGCCGGGTCCTCAAGATCGCTCGTCAGCCCTACTACCGGTGGCTCAAAGAGCCCGTCACCGTCGGCGAGTTGACTGCCGCCCATTTGGCGAACGCAATCTATGATGCCCACTGTGATGACCCGGAGTTCGGTTACCGGCTCCTTGCGGACGAAGTCCACAACGCTGGCCACCGGGCGTGTGACCGGACTGTGTGGCGTCACTGCCAGGCGAACGGCTGGTGGTCCGTGTTTGGCAAGAAGGGCAGCGGTAAGGGCTCCAAGGTCGGTCCACCGGTCCACGACGATCTTGTGAAACGGATTGGGATGCCCCGAGGATTCCGGACAGCGGGTCTCGTTAAGATTCGTTGAAAGGAAGATTGAGGGTTATAGAGTCAAAGCGAACAAAGTTTTCTGCGACGTTTAAGGACGAGGCGGTTAAGATGGTTATTGATAGTTCTCGCCCAATTATTGAGGTTGCTCGGGAATTGAGTATCAATCCGGGGACGTTGGGTAACTGGGTTACCCGTATCGTGAGTCGCATCCCGTTGCTGAGGAACCGTTGACGGTATCGGAACGGATTCGGTTGAAGGAGTCGGAGGCCGAGAACCGGGAACTTCGTATGAAGAACGAGTTTCTGGGAAAAGCGGCGGCCTTCTTCGCCAGGGAGTCAGAGTGAGCTCGAAATATGAGTTCATTGAGGACGAGAAGGCTAATTATCCGGTAGCGAAGATGTGTCGCTGGGCTGAGGTTTCGAAGTCGGGTTTCTATGAATGGAGAAACCGGCCGGCGTCAGCTACTGCGGAACGCCGAGAAGGGTTGAGATTTCGGATCGAGAAGATCTTCGCGGACAGTAGCCAGACGTACGGTTATCGGCGGGTACACGCAGTGCTGCCCCGCGATGGTGTCGATGCGGGTCTCGAGCTGGTGCGGTCGATCATGGTCGCAGCAGGGTTGGTGGCGTGTCAGCCCAGGCCGTTCAGGGTGACAACCGAGTCTGACGGCACTGAAGGCCCCGAAGATCTCGTCAATCGGGACTCCACTGCTGAGGGCCCGGGCGAGAAACTTGTTGGCGATATCACCTACATCCGGACGTGGGCCGGGTGGGTGTATCTCGCGACTGTGATCGACTGCTACTCAAAGATGGTTATCGGCTACTCGATGGCTGACCATATGCGGACATCACTAGTGACTGACGCTCTCGACATGGCAAGAACAAATTGGCTGATAGGCGCCAACTGCATATTTCACTCGGATAGAGGTTCGCAATACACGTCGAATGATCTGGGCTCGTATCTTAAAGATAATAAGATGCGAGGCTCGATGGGTGCTGTCGGTGTGTGTTGGGATAACGCGATGGCCGAGTCGTTCTTTGCGGCATTGAAGAACGAGTTCGTGTACCGGACTGTGTTCCCGACCCTTAAGAAGGCTATCGATGCTATTGTCCACTGGATAGCGATTCGTTACAATCGCAAAAGGCTGCATTCAGGTATCGGCTATCAAACACCGTTTGAAGTCCATCAAGCCTATGTTGTCAACGCTCAAGCAGCGTAGACACGAACGTCAACCACTGTCCGGAAAGCGCGGGGCACCACTTCAGTCGGATTTGGGCTACCCCATCATCGGGAACATGGACGGGGCGCCGATCGGCTCCTCGTCTTGGCCATAAGCGCACGCGGCTGCGACCACTCGCCCAACTACCCGACCACCAGACATCAATCGGTAGACCCGGCACTCTGGATACTGGGCAAGCACCGTTGACCACGGCTCATCTCTGCAGTCCTCACCAGTGGACTCCTCCACGGTCAAGCCCTCAAAGTCCATCGGCACATCGATGCGCTGGACGTACTGGAACAGCAACTCAACTCGCTCAGGGTTCTCATCTGTGGGCATCGCCCGGAGTAACAGCCGGTTCATTCCACCACGGAACAACTCCACGTGAAACACGCGCAGAAAGCCAACCGACTCCCCATCAGCCAAAGGGGTTCGCGATAGCACGTCCCCCCTCATAGAAGCTCGTCGTCGACAACCGCCCGCTCTGGTACAACTGCATCAACTCCCAATCAAACGGGTCGTACAGAGTTCCGCTAGACGCCCGCTGCACCGCAGCCATCACCCTTGACGACGCACTCCCTGAGCCAGGCAGACCATCCAGAGCAGCCGAGATCTTCGTTTTCGGATTAGAGATCGCCTCAAGCACGTCCGCCTCCCACTCCGTGGAGCCCATCAAATGACGACCGCCGATCTTTTCAGCGTTAGCCGACAGCCCCCTCGACTTCCCCAGGACTGGACCTGTCCCCCGGCGTTCAACGCACAACTGTGACGGAAGCCAGCAGTCAACGAACAGGATTGATCGACGTACCCGCCGACACATCCTCAGCATTGGCCACAACGACCATTACCGACGCCACCAACGCTAAAACAAGCGCGCAGTAGACCACCACCGCAAACCCATCCTGCCAACCCGGCCAGAAGACGAGACCCTCATTCCCAACCCCCCGATTGCGACGATCGGACCACCATAACCAGCCACCCGAACGAATGCTTCCAAAAGTGGATAGCGACGAACCCCCTCCGGTCCAACAT
>JBATWQ010000248.1:0-5770 GCA_049672765.1 Microthrixaceae bacterium
GCCCGGAGGAGTTCGAGCAGCATGCCGCCCGGGGCGGATTCCTTGAGCACGCGCACTTTCTCGATTACCGCCAGGGGAGCCCGTTGCCGGACCCGCCCGACGGCAAGGACATCGTCTTCGAGATTGATGTCCAGGGTGCCAGGCGAATCGCGGAGTTGTATCCCGATGCTCTGCTCATTTTCATCGATGCGCCAAGCCGTGAAGTGCAGGAGGCCCGGATGCGGGGTCGTGGAGATGCCGAGGAACGCATCGTCCAGCGTCTACGCAAGGCCGAAGAAGAAGTGGAGCGAGCTCGTTCGCTTGCCTTCACCTATGTGATCAACGACGACCTCGAACATACTGTCGAGCAGGTCATAGACCTCATCAACGCCCACAGGGCAGGTTGACGGAGTAGGCCCAGCGGGCGCGGTACAGAGCAACGCGCGGCGCCGCTTGTCCATCAAGACGCGCAGATTGGTCCCGCCCAGCGGAAGTTTGGGCCAGCACCACGTTGGCCCGAGGGCCCAACTCAGGTTGGCGGCGGTGGTCGCTTCTGCTGTTGGTGCTGTTGTCCCGGGAACTGCCGCCCCTCTGGTGTCGTCCAGTTTGTCCACCCGTCGGCTTCCACCGTGACGTTCCAGCCGCGACGGTGGGCGACGCCGTGATGATGGCGGCACAACGAGGCGAGATCGCCAACATCGGTCTTGCCGCCGTGCTCCCAGTGCTTGGAGTGATGAGTCTCGGTCCAGGAGGCGGGCGCTGAGCACCCGGGGAAGGTGCAGCCCCCGTCCCGCAGGGCAAGAGCCCGGCGTTGCACCCGGTTCGCAAATCTGATCTTGCGACCCATGTCGAGCGGGACCCCGAGACTGTTGACGATGGTGGTGTACATGTCGGGGTCACACAGCAGCGTTCGCCATGCACGCTGGTTGAGCGGCTGGCCGCTTTCGTCGTAGACCGACATACCGGCGAAGTCGCGTAGTGGAGCCCACTGGCGCCCGTGGTGGAACATCCGGTTCCAGGGCAATCCGGCCGTGGCGCCAAACTCGCCATGGCTGCATCCGTGTCCGGCCGTGGCGCCGAACCCGCCATGGCTGCATCCGTGTCCCGGTTCGTCAGCGCAGCATCCGTGTTCAGAGTCGGCCCGGAACGGGCGTTGTCCAACTCCCGAGTCTGCGACCCACGAGCCACCCGGACTGGTGGGGTAGTTGGGGTTGGGGGTGAGGATGATGCTGGCTTCGGGTCGGCCGGGCCTGGTGGAGTCGAGAGGCGTGGCGAGTCCCCGCCTGCAAGCCTCGACTAGTGCCTGGGCGAGCAGGGTCGGTCGATTGGGAATCTCGAGTTCGGGGCAGGCTTCGCGATCCTTTGCGTATTTGTCGAAGAGTTCATCTGCGATGGCGTTGAGCGCCTGTTTGGTGATCAGCGAGTTCTCGCCAACGAGTTCGCCCTTCAGAATCAGGGTGTCGCCGGTCGGCGAAAGCCGCAACCGGTTGCGGGCAAGCTCGGCGTCAGGGTCATAGGCGCCGTCCTCATCGAACAGCTCGGCCATCTGGTCGAGCTGGCGACGCCATGCGAGAAACATCATGCTCTCTGCCTCATCGCACAATTCGCCAGAGACCCCGGACATTTGGTCGGCGTTGCGGGGATTTGTCGCGTCGGCGAACGCCTTGGCGTGATCGAAGCCGATGTCGCCCTTCGTCAGAGCCTTGTCGACATCGGGGAGGACTGTGGCCAGGGACTTTGCGGTCTTCACCCGGGCCTTGGCCACCCCGGAAGGCAGACTCGCACGTTCGGCCAGCCAAGGACCCGTGCGAAGCCCGAACGCCCGATCAGTAACGCTTTGCGCCTCAAGTTCTGCCAACGCGTGAGATTCGGTCGCATCCAGGAAGCGGCGTGCGCGTTCCAACTGCAGTACAGCGTCGCAAGCGGTGTTCTCGTCGCAGCCCGTGAACGAAACCGTCGCGGCGTTCGCCAGTGCCGACACGACAGCTTCAAGGCTGCCGAGGTCATCCCGGTCGAACAGCGCTCCCTGGGAATTCGTGTTCCTCTCGCTACCGAACATACGTTCCATCGTAGACGAGTTTGATTTGGAAGGCAACAGGTGTTCGGCAAAATTTGCATAAGTCGATAAAACGATAAGAAATGAGTCAGATAGCTGCCTTGGATGTCACTAGCCACTGATATGGGGCGAGACACCGGCGAGCCTCATCCGCAGACGGGCTTCCACAGCAGTCAGCGCTACCCCGGCAGCCGGGCCGTCCCGTCGACCAAGAACTACGGGGCGAGCACTCGAGGGACTGATAGCCGACACTGCCGACCCGACGTCCAGGCTGAAGGTTTGGCGCGCGAGTGGTATAGCATCGCGGTCGGTCAATACCCCCCGTAACTCTTGGAGTGCAACGTCCAATGGCAGAACTAGACACCATGATGGATCCCCCGATCGAGGAGCTTCTCGATCTTGCGGGTTCGAAGTTCTCGCTGGTGACCTTGGCTTCACGTCGTGCACGGCAGATCAACAGCTATTACGGCCATCTCAAGAACGCCGAAGGACAGGGTCGGGCGATCCCGCCGCAGGTGACATCGACGGCTCGTAAGCCGCTTTCGATCGCCTTCGAAGAGATCGACGCCAACAAGATCTACGGAGTCGGCGGAGCATCAGGCCGACCAGTTCCTGTCGACGCAGAGACCGCCGATGATTCTGCTGTCGACGCTGACGCCGACGCCTGAGTCGGGTAGTCCTGATTTCAACGCGGGGGTCGTGAGGTTCCAATGGACCTGACGGGCTACAAGATCGTCCTGGGTGTATGCGGGGGAATCGCCGCGTACAAGGCGGTTGAGGTTTCGCGGCGCCTGGTTGACGCGGGTGCCCATGTGGTTCCCGTTATGACAGACGGGGCGCGCAAGTTCGTCGGCGAAGTCACGTTCTCGGCGCTGGCATCCGAACCCGTCCGGACCTCGCTCTTCGATGATCCGACGGACCCGATTCCGCACACCACCCTCGGGCAGGGTGCCGACCTGATCCTCGTCGCGCCGGCCACCGCTCGACTGCTGTCGGCTTATGCCAGCGGCTACTCCCACGATCTGCTGACCAACGTCCTACTGGCCACCCGGGCTCCGGTGATGGTGTGTCCGGCCATGCATACCGAAATGTGGGAGCACCCCGCAGTCCAGGCAAACCTTGCCCTCTTGAGCGATCGGGGTGTTCACGTCGTGAATCCCGGCGAAGGTCGACTGGCCGGCGGTGATATCGGCGCCGGCCGCCTGGCCGAACCATCTCAGATCGTCGAGGCGGTGGGTGAGCTCCTGCAGGCCCAGGTCCAGGTCCAGTCCTCGACGCGAACCCAGTCCTCGACGCGCGACCAGGCGCCGACGCAAGACCTGGCCCCCGGGCGAGACCTGGCCCCCACGCGAGACCTGGTCGGTCTGGACGTTCTGGTGACTGCCGGAGGGACGCGCGAACCAATCGATCCGGTCCGTTTCATCGGCAACCGGTCATCTGGCAAGCAGGGCCACCTGATTGCCGAACAGGCCGCCAGTCGTGGGGCCAAGGTCACGCTCATCACATCGACGAAGACTCCTACAGGGCCAGAAATCACTCGCATCGAGGTGGAGACCGCCAATCAATTGCACCAGGCGGTGCAGTCGGTCGCACCCACCAGCGATGTGGTGGTCATGGCCGCAGCGGTAGCTGACTTCACACCCGTCGCTGTCGCTGAGACCAAGCTGAAGAAGCGCGACGGCGTTCCGGCGATCGAACTGGTGCCCACGGTCGACATCCTCGCCGGGCTCGGTGCCAACAAACCGACCGGTCAGACGTTGGTTGGTTTTGCCGCTGAAACCACCGACGTGCACGTTAACGCCCAAGCGAAACTTCGTGACAAGGGCGCCGACATTCTGGTCGTCAATGATGTCTCCGCACCCGGCGTCGGGTTCGAGTTCGACACGAATGAAGTGCTCATTTTGAGTGCCGACGGCACCGAGACCCACGTTCCACTGACCGACAAACGTAAAGTCGCCGACGCCGTGTTGGACGCGGTTGTTCGCACCCGTGTAACCAATGGCAGTCACACGCCAATAGGAGAAGAAGCATGACGAGTTGGACATTCACTTCGGAGTCCGTCACCGAAGGACATCCGGACAAGATGGCCGATCAGATCTCCGACTCGGTTCTCGACGCGATCCTTGCCAAGGACCCCGACGCGCGAGTGGCCTGCGAGACGATGGTGACCACTGGTCTGTGCATCATTGCGGGTGAAATCACCACAAGCGCGTACGTCGACATTCCCACGATCGCCCGTAAGACGATCTGTGACATCGGCTATGACCGCGAGAGTTACGGCTACGACGGCAATACCTGTGGTGTGATGGTGGCTCTCGATGAGCAGTCACCCGACATCGGCCAGGGTGTCGACGACTCCGAAGAGGTTCGTTCCGGCTCTGCCGGTGAGGACGACCAGCTCGACAAGCAGGGCGCCGGCGACCAGGGAATGATGTTCGGCTACGCGGTGAATGAGACCGACGTGCTCATGCCGCTGCCCATCCACCTGGCGCACCGTCTGGCCGAACGCCTCGCCGAGGTTCGCAAGGCCGGGACCATTCCCTACCTCCGCCCCGACGCCAAGACGCAGGTGACCTTCGAGTACGAGGACGACAAGCCGGTCCGGCTCAAGACGATCCTCATCTCGACCCAGCACAATGACGGAATCGACCGTGATTCCGAGATCCGCCCCGACCTGATCGAACAGGTGATCCGACCGATCATCCCGGAGGCGTTCGCCGACGACCCCTACGAGGTGTTCGTGAACCCGACCGGTCGATTCGTCATCGGCGGCCCCGTGGGTGACGCCGGTCTGACCAGACGCAAGATCATCGTCGACACCTACGGAGGCTCTGCCCGCCACGGTGGAGGTGCCTTCTCGGGCAAGGACCCGTCCAAGGTCGACCGCTCCGCCGCCTACGCAGCCCGCTGGGTCGCCAAGAACGTCGTTGCGGCCGGCGCTGCTGACCGCTGCGAGGTACAGGTCGCCTATGCGATCGGTATGGCGCACCCGGTGTCGGTGCTCGTCGAGACCTTCGGAACCGAAAAGGTCGACCCGACAGCGCTGAACAAGGCCGTGATGGAGATCTTCGACCTCCGCCCCGGTGCGATCGTGCGTGACCTCGAGCTTCGCCGACCGGTGTTCCGCCAGACCGCCGCCTACGGCCACTTCGGTCGCACCGGCGACGGTTTCACCTGGGAGCGCACCGACCGCAAGGATGATCTTCGTTCCCAGCTCGGTCTCTGACCGGCGCCGGGCCGGATCTGGCCGGATTGTGATCTCATGACGGTGGTGCGCGTTCTTCCGGACGTGCCCGCCGTCGATCGTGCCTTCGATTACACCTCTGAGCAACTGCTCGAGGTCGGCACCCTTGTCAGAGTCCCGTTCTCGGGACGGCAGGTGCGCGCCTGGGTTCTCGAGGTGGGCGTCGAACCACCCGTCGGGATAGCGCTCAGACCGATCTCGAAGGTCCTCGGGATTGGGCCCGATTCCGAGATGATCGATCTGTGCCGGTGGGCCGCGTGGCGTTGGGGTGGTCGCCTGGCGACGATGCTGAGGGTCGCCACCCATGATCGTCTCGTGAAGGCGGTCCCGACCGTCCGGGTGCGGCCCGCCAGGCCCACCGGGGCCAGTCCATCCGCGGTTGGACCTGTCGGGGATGCCGCCCATCGGTTCGGACCCGTCGGTGGAGCAGGGCCCACCGGCGCCCCACCCGTCGGTGGTGTATCCGGCCCCAGTGCGCTTGAGGAGATCGC
>JBATWQ010000249.1:0-4869 GCA_049672765.1 Microthrixaceae bacterium
CTCGGAGGTCGAGCGAAGGTTCTTCGTCGGCACCGGAAATCCCCGAGGAGTTCCAGCCGCCGAGCCTCAGGCTCAGCAGCGGCCGGTCGACCTGGGCGTCGACCAGTACGACCCGGCGTCCCTGGTCGACCAGGGCTGCTGCAAGACCCATGGCGGTTCTTCGCGAAATGGAGCCACGGTCCGTGGGCGCCAGGACGATCCGCTGACCCCTGTCGACATCCGACCCGGTGGTCGCCGCCAGGACCAGCTGCTGGAGCTGTGCCTTGGTCGTGCGGGTCTTTCTGTTCCTACCGCCCCCGACGCGGGTCGCAACCCGAAGGCCGGTGTGCTCGGGAAAATCGTCAGTGGCGGTTATCCGCGGACGGCGACAACCCATAAGTGCAGAACCGATGACGATCAGGCCGGTGGCCGTGGCCGCCATGAGCGATATCCAGACCACGCTCGGCTTCGCCACCTCTATCTGGATCTCTTCGTCCATCGGTAGGAACGCAGGACCCGAGTAGTACTGCTGCTCACCGGGGCGGGTCGGGCGGGCCTCGTTCTGGAGTCTGGGTCCGGAAAGTTCCCGAGCGCTTGTGTAGACGTTGTTCAAAGCGGTGATCAGGAACGGCTGGACCGACCTGGTGTTGGCCTGATTGGTGTCGCTGAAGCTGAACTCGATGAGGGCGCTCATCTTCGGTCGGACGACAGCCATCCTCTTCTGCACGTCGCGGATGTCCATGTCGATGCCCGAAAGGGTCTTCAGTTCCGCCGCGTACGCCTCGGACACGGGGAGTGTCAGCACTCCCTGCATGTGAATCCTGTCGAGCGCGAGCGCTTCGGGACTCACTGAAGTGTCGAGTCTGGGTGCGATGACGCCGGCGGTCGCGGTGTAGGTGGCGGGGAACTTCGAGGCTATTCCGAACACGAGGATTCCGACTATTGCCGCAGCCGCAAATGCACCCTTGACGACGCCGGAAGAGACTCGCAGATCCCATTTGGCGAACTCGACCTCGGGCATCTGCTCGACCCGATAGGGGTCGACCGTCGGTTCGGCGGCCGGCGGGGTCCCGACCGGCTGCAGACCTGCTCCGGCTACCCGGACGAGGTCTGTTCCCCGGGAACGGACGGCCCGCGCCCGGGTGAGCTCCTTGTACTCCTGTTCGGCGGATCTGGCTCCGGCCAGCCCGGACCACCGAGCACTTGCCGACGGGACCTGCATCGCTGCGGCAAGACCCACTACTCCCCACGCAAGCTTGTTGTTGAGAAGCGGAAGAAACAGCGACGACGAGAACACCGGCAGGAGCATCACCAGAATGGTCGTCGAGAGTTCCTTCGTATAGGGCCATCGAGGCCGCGCCAGACAGAAAACCGCCACTGCGAACACCGCAATGAAGTTGCCGAGGCCGATCAGGCCGAGGTCTCCCCAGCTGTCCATCCATGTGTTGTGCGATGAGACGGCATCTCGGGACTCGTTGAGCATCTGGCTGCCGGGGGTGACCAACAGCTGGTCGGGAATGATCCACTGGATCTGACCGAAGCCGTGCCCGATCAGCGGCCGCTCCTTTATCAGGTCGATCGTCACCGTCCACAGGTCGAGCCTGCCGGCACCCCGGTCGGCGACGAGTCCACGGGAAAGGTTGTTGGGGTTGGCGACGAACCCGATCAGGAAGGCGAGGGGCGCGAGCAGCATCGCAAGTGCCGCAACTTTGGTTCGCTTTCCCCTGGTCAGACCGGGCCGGGTCACCATGGTGGCCACGATGGCGATTGACCCACCGATCAGCCCCGAACGGCTGCCCGCCCCGGCGGCACCGGCGAGGACGAACACCAGAGCGAAGGTGTAGAGAGCCTTCATCCGGGGGTCTGCGGCGTGCCTGCGGTAGTAGACGGTCAGAGGAATCATCGACGCCTCTAACAGGCCGAAATAGTTGGGGTCCGCACCGAATCCGACGGAGCGGGTGCCTAGCACCAGGGCGAGAATTCCGGCCCCCGATCCGAACAGGCCTCCTACCCAATAGGCCCTCAAGAACTGTTGGATCGCCTTGTGGGAGTCGACAAGCATCGCGGTCACGCAGAAGAACGCAAGAGCGAGTCCGAACATCAGCATGGTCTGGATCCACGCGCCGATCTTGTGGGACCACATTCCTGTGATGACCACCCAGACGGTCAGGGTCCAGATCGGTAGCCAGTTCCACAACGGGATCGCAGGTGGACGCCATCGGTCCACCACCAACTTGTAGACGATGATGCAGGCGACGATCCCGGCGACGATCCGACCCATTCGGATCGGTCCCACTCCGACCCCGTCGAAATGGATCAGGAACGCCACGATCTCGATCAGGATGAATCCGCGCAGCCAGACCCACATGGCCAGTCCTGCGGTCATGGCGACCAGGATCAGGATCAGCACGCCCCAACGGTTGAGGATTGCGAAAAGGAGCAGGGGAAGCGCCGCTACCCCCAGCACCGCCAGCGCGACGGGACCCCACGACGGCCGCTGTCGTGGGGTCTCTGCCTGCGACGGTCTCTCGATGGTCTGCAAAACTCCCCCGGGAGTTGATTACGCCCGTGGGCGATCCAGCCTGGCAAGCGTACCGGCGGTCACACCGATTCACAGAGCCGGACGGGCCTGACGTCACCCAAGATGTCAGAATCGAACGGTGATGACCCCACACAGTTCCGCAGTCAATCCATTCGACCTGGCCCGAAGCGATGCGGACGACCTTCAGGGTCGACTCGGGGAACACAGCGTCGCCGTCGTTCTCGGCTCGGGTTGGGCCGATATCGGCGAGGCGATCGGATCGACGTCGGATGTGATCCCGATGACCGAGCTGTCCGGGATTCCGGCGCCCACCGTTCAGGGCCACGGCGGAACCATCCGCTCGGTGTCGGTCGACGTGCCCGACGCGGAGCCGGTGCGGGTCCTAGTTCTGGCCGGCCGTTCCCACCTTTATGAGGGACATTCGCCGGCAACGGTGGTGCATGCCGTTCGCACAGCGGTACTTCACGGTTGCCGGAACGTGGTTCTGACCAACGCCGCCGGGTCTCTCAGAACCGAGATCGGAATCGGCTCGGCGGTGATGATCTCGGATCAGATCAATCTTTCGGGCGCCAACCCACTCTGCGGCGCGGAACCACCCGAGGAGTTCGGCGGCCGATTCGTGGACCTGTCATCTCTGTACTCCCGAAGGCTGATCGATGCGGTCGGCGAGGCCCACCCCGGACTTGCCGAGGGCGTGTATGCGGGGGTGCTGGGCGGAAGCTACGAAACCCCCGCCGAGATACGCATGCTCCGAACCGTCGGGGCGGATCTCGTCGGCATGTCAACCGTGCTCGAGGCGATTGCGGCCCACCATCTGGGCGCCGAGGTGTTCGGGCTTTCGCTGGTTACGAACCTGGCCGCGGGCTTGCAGTCCGATCTCGACCACTCGGCGGTCCTCAGCGCCGGAAGCGCCGCGTCAGAGTTGCTCACAGGACTCATCTCGGCCGCGATCAGGGCCTGCTGAGGATCCGGTGACGCCTGACAACCAGCTTGAATCCCGGGTCAGGGCCTGGGTTCAAATAGACCCCGACCCGGTGACACGCACATCCCTCGACGAATTGTTGGCGAGTGGTTCGCTCGACCATCTGGAGCAACTGTTCAGCGGTCAGATCACTTTTGGCACCGCCGGAATTCGTGGCCCACTAGGCGCGGGGCCGATGAGGATGAACCGCGTGGTGGTCCGCCATACCGCCGCCGGGGTTGCCCGAGAGCTCCTCTTGACCGTTCCCGAGGCCGGCCGCAGAGGCGTCGTCGTCGGCCACGACGCCAGGCACGGTTCGGCGGAATTCGCGGCTGACGTGGTCGAGGTGATCCGTGCCCACGGGCTTGTACCGCACGTGTTCAGCGAGGCGGTTCCCACGCCTCTCGTTGCGTTCGCAATCGGATACCTGCATGCGGCAGCCGGGATGGTCGTCACCGCCAGCCACAATCCTGCGGCTGACAACGGCATAAAGGTCTACTGGGAGGATGGCGCCCAGATCATCCCGCCGGTCGACGGTCAGATCGCCCGCCATGTCAATGCAGTCACAGCGGAGTCGCTGGCGTCCGGGCTCGACACCACGACCTCGGTGCCATCGATCACCGCGTTCTGCCGCCCGCTGGCGGCACGGAACCCGGCCGGCGGCGACAAACGGACCACGACAGAGGGCCACGACATCGATGTCGACCGGGCGGGCGTCAACCACATCGGCGGACCTGGGTCCGACGATCCCTTGGTCCGTGAATACGTCCGTCAGGGCCTGCTGCTAGTTCCACCGGAGCGGGACAGCCAGGACGAGGGACTCAGGATCGCCGCAACCTCGTTGCACGGCGTGGGCGCGGTCCTGTTGCGCAGGCTGCTGAGCGACGCCGGCTACGGGGACATCCACATGGTCCAGTCGCAGAGGTTTCCCGACCCGGATTTTCCGACCGTCGCGTTTCCCAACCCGGAAGAGCCGGGCGCGCTCGACCAACTTCTGGCGCTCGCCGAGCAGATCGATGCCGACGTTGCCATCGCCAACGACCCGGATGCCGATCGGCTCGCCGCGGCCTTCCGCGAGCCCTCGGGCGTTTGGCGGGTTCTGCGCGGGGACCAACTTGGAGCCCTTCTCGCCCATCACCTACTCGCCCTCACCGACGGGCAGCCGAACCGACTTCTAGCCACGACCGTCGTCTCGTCGCGGCTCATGGCCCGCATGGCCGCTGCGGCGAAGGTCGACTTCCGGGAGACGCTGACCGGCTTCAAGTGGCTGTGCCGACCGGGCCTGGCGGACCCCTCGATCCACCAGGTGCTCCTGTACGAAGAAGCACTCGGATACGCAGTCGGACCTCGGGCCCGCGACAAGGATGGCATGACCGCTGCGCTGGTC
>JBATWQ010000250.1:0-2622 GCA_049672765.1 Microthrixaceae bacterium
GACCAGGGCCGACACGACGGCGACGTAACCGGCCATCATCACGCAGTAGCCCAGGATCGCCAGCGTGGGCCGCTCAAGGTAGCCGGCCAGCGCCAGACCGGGGAGCGTCAACAGGCTCAGGGCGAATCCGGCCATGAGAACAAAGTGGGTGGCGGACTGGAGCCAGCCTCCGATGCGACCCGGCCCGGACGCGGCCGGCTCGGCGTCCATCTGGGTGAGGTTGAACAGGGAGCGGTTGACGGCGGTCACATAGTCGAAGGGGTGCGAAGTGATTAGACCGACGTTCAGATCCAGCATCCGACGATCCAGCTGTGCATCTTTCAACCCGGTCGATTCGGAGATTCTGTCCTTGATGCCGAACTGGTAGTTCTCGGCGTCGGTCTCGGCGCCCAGTAGCAATCGACGGTCTCGTTCCTGAACCAGCATCGCCCGGAGGGGTTCGGACTCGGGGAGTTCATCGACGAAGGCGCTCGTCCGCGAACCCAGGAACCAGCCCAGCATCGGGGTGGTTCCCCACTGACCGAAGCGGACTCCGTTGGAGACGATCAAGGTGCCGACGATCAGGATTGCGGGCAGGGCAACGGTGGCCGCGGCTCGTATCGACCCACGCCGGTTGTCACCCGCTGACAAGCTCCGCGATCTGGCTGCGATGAACCAGACGGCCAACGCCGCTGGCAGCCAAACCAGCTGGAATGTCGGTCGGACCCATGTGAGTGCGCCAAGGACTGCGCCGAGCGCGAGCAACCGTCTCCCGGACCGGGAATCGAGCCATCCCACGAAGAGCCAAAGCGAGACGACCACGAGGAATTCAGTAAGAGCCTCGGAGCCTGAGTAGACCACCTTCACCATTACCGGCGGCATGACCAGAAGGATGGTGACCACCAGCCGGGCGAGTCGTGGCAGGCCGATCCGTCTGGTGACCACCAGAACCAGCACAACCGAAACGATGTGTAGAACCAGTTGCGTCGCGAACAGCAACGTCGTCTCGGAGTCGAGCGAGCCGGTGATCCACATGAACAACGGATAACCGGGAGTTCTGTCGGTGATGTGCTGCCATCCACCGGTGATGACCCGGCCGGCCGCCCGATACGACTCGGAGTCACCCATCGGTCGTGTGGAACCACCCCAGACGATGGACGCAATCACCGCTGCTACGGTCAGAACCGTCAGCGCCCACCGGTCCTCGTTCCAGAGTCGCTTGAGACCAGGTCGACAATCCACGATCCGGCGATCGTAGTCGTCACCCGAGGAAATTCGGGATGCTCTGACTAGAGTTCACCCGGTATGCGACGAGGGGAAGCCGTGCGAAACAGTGGGCACCTGGTGCCGGATTCCAACGGGTCGACACATGGGTAGGAAGCCACGATTCAACCTCGACGCGGCCGAAGGTCGCGGAGTCTCGTCAGGTTCGGTCTACTCGACGATTCTGCTGAACCACGCAATCCAGAGCTGTGCAGGTGGCGCCGCGGACGCGACCGGCGCCAACGCCATACTCGACGTGGGCTGTGGCGAGTCCCCCTATCGGAATCTGCTGGCACCGACGACATACGTGGGGGTTGACCGGAGGCCCCGCGTCAGACCGGCTGACCTTGCCGTAGTTGCCGACGTCATGGCGATACCTACGCGTGGACGCTTCTTCGACGGAGTGGTGTGTACCGAGGTGATCGAACACGTCAACGACGAACGTGAGTTGATGAAGGAACTCGCCCGGGTTGCCAGACCCGGTGCGAAGCTGGTCCTTTCCTCGCCCTTCGTCCATGGCCTTCACGAGATGCCATACGACTTTCGACGGCTGACTTCGATTGGACTGGCCAGCGTTCTAGAGGAAGCGGGCTGGAAGGTAGACGCCATGTCCAGTGTTGGTGGACCGCTCGTCGTGGCGGTTGACAGCTTCGTGCGTTGGGCCAACCAGTGGAACCGTGCAATTGCCAACAAGCTGCTCAAGAAGGGGTCACCCGCCCACAGGTTGACAGTGGCTCCTACAGTCAAGGGACAGAAGGTGCTCGCCGGGATCGCCCTTCGTTCACGATGGACCCGGCTCGGAGCTATTGATCCGTATGCGGGAAAGCCGCGCCTGACACTCGGATATGTGGTGGTTGCCACCCGGAAAGATGTCTGAAAGGCGTCGACCGGCAGCGTTGACACCGAAGGGGATCGTGATCCTGCTGGGCGCGGTCGCGGCGCTGGTCGTGGCCGTGCGGCTACGACCCGACGTTCTTTTCGATGACGCAGCGATCACCTTTCGATACGCAGCGAGAATCGCCGACGGCTCAGGCTTCACCTTCAACGACTCGGACCGGACAAACGGAGCTAGCGCGCCGCTCTATACCCTCGTGTTGGCGCTAGGAGCGGTGTTCGGATTGGCACCCGAGCGGACCGCAGTGGTTCTCGGAGCGTTGTCGTTCACGACAGTTGTCGTGCTGGTGGGGACTCTGGCCGACCGGATTGCCGGTCGGATCGCCTCGGTGGTGGCGATGGGTGTGCTCATAACCAGCACCGTCTTCCAGAACCAGGCGCTCAGCGGGATGGAATCGGTCTTTGCCTGTGCGCTTGGGCTTGGGGCGCTGGTGGCCTTGGCCGCGCGTCGGTTCACGCTGGCAGGGTTGCTTCTGGGTCTGGCCC
>JBATWQ010000251.1:0-28905 GCA_049672765.1 Microthrixaceae bacterium
GTCGAGGACCCCAGCGTCGTGGCGATGGTCAAGGCTCGTGGACTGCGCGGGTTCACCTCGGGTGCGGCAAGGCTGGACGGCGACACCCTGGTGATCGTCTACAAGGCCGCCGCCGAGATCGGGGAGCTGGGCGACAACACAGCCGCCCTCCGTGCGGCAATTGCGTCCGACGATCTACTCCAACTGGCTCTGGCCAGCCCCGATGTCGAAGCTCTGGTGCTGGGCCACACGCGCTGGGCGTCGATCGGAATCATCTCCGAGCCCAACGCCCACCCGCAGTGCTCCGACGAGCTCGAGTCGACCGGCAACACCGACGACCCCGGTATCCCGTTCGTGACCGCGGTGCTCAATGGTGACGTGGACAACCACTCCGACCTGACCGTGTCCGACGGGCTCGACATCGCGCCCGAGATCACCACCGACGCCAAGGTCATCCCGACACTAATGTCCCGCGGTTTGAGCTCGGGGCTTTCGACGACCGAGGCGTTCCGCGAGACGGTCGTACGCCTGGAGGGTTCGGTTGCCATAGCGGCGACCGCAGCGGCGACTCCGGACAAGCTCTTCCTGGCTTCGCGGGGCAGCGGGCAGGCCCTCTATGTGGGCCTCGCCGAGGACACGTTCATCGTCGCCTCCGAACCGTACGGGGTTGTCGAAGAGACAAGCACCTACGTCCGCATGGACGGCGAGACTCCGGCCGATCCCGACAACCCGGCCGGTAGTCGGGGTCAGATCATCGAACTGAGCGCCGCAGGTGCGGGAACCGTCGAAGGGATCACCCGACTGTCATATGACGGGTCGGTACTTCCGATCGGAAGCGACGACCTGGACACCGCACAGGTGACGACCAGGGACATCGACCGCGGCGACTATCCGCACTTCCTGCTCAAGGAAATAACCGCGTCGCCCGGATCGTTCCGTAAGACACTCCGGGGCAAGCTCCTCGACGACGGCGAATCGATCAGCGTCGTCCTCGGAGACGAAATCGTCCCGGCGTCTGTGCGCGAGGACCTCCGTTCCGGAAAGATCGACCGGGTCCAGGTGATCGGGCAGGGGACTGCGGCCATCGCCGGGCAGAGCCTTGCGTACCATCTGTCCGATTTTCTCGCCGACGCCGATGTTCGTGTCGAGTCGATCCTCGCAACGGAACTGTCCGGTTTCGCCATGCGGGCCGACATGAGCGACACACTCGTCATCGCCATCAGCCAGTCGGGGACCACCACCGACACCAACAGGACCGTCGACCTGGTCCGCTCACGTGGTGCGTCGGTTATCGCCATCGTCAACCGGCGGGGTAGCGACCTGACCGACAAGGCCGACGGTGTGCTCTACACCTCCGATGGCCGCGACGTCGAGATGAGCGTTGCGTCCACCAAGGCGTTCTATTCCCAGGTTGCAGCCGGACTGTTGTTGGCCCAGGTCATAGCCGACGAGGTCCCCGGTGGGTTGCGATCCTCGGGCCGTGAACAGCAGGAACTGCTGCGAGCCCTGCTCGAGCTTCCCGGACGTATGGACGAGGCGCTGCAGGTCCGCCAGGCGGCGGCCGACGCCGCCCGCAGCTTCGGACCGAGTCGTCGCTACTGGGCTATCGTCGGCAACGGCGTCAACCAGATAGCGGCGCGTGAGATTCGTGTGAAGCTCTCGGAGCTCTGTTACAAGTCCATCGCGTGTGACGGCACCGAGGACAAGAAGCACATCGACCTGTCCTCCGAACCGCTGATCCTTGTGTGCGCAACCGGCCTGGTCGGCTCCACGGCTGATGATGTGTCCAAGGAGGTTGCAATCTTCCGGGCCCACAAGGCTGCACCGATCGTGATCGCCTCCGAAGGTGACCGCTCCTTCCCGGCTGCGGTCGCCGTGCTGACTGTTCCGGCAACGCACCCCCGCCTCGCGTTCATTCTTTCGACCATGGCCGGGCACCTTTTCGGCTACGAGGCGGCGCTGGCCATTGACGCCCAGGCCCGCCCGTTGCGCGAGGCGCGCGCTGCTATAGACGTTGCAGCGGCAAGCATTGGCGGCGACCTCAACGGCGACAACGTCGACGGCGAGGACCTTCTCAACCAGGTCCGTGGCGAGCTGACCCGTAACGCGGGTAGCTACATGGACGGACTGCGGGCCGGTTCATACAACGGACACCTAGAGGCGAACACCGCAGTGCGCCTCGCCGGTCACTTCCGCTACGCGCTGGGGATGAGTCCACTCGACGGGTACCAGCTCGAGTTCGGCAAGATCGGGTCCCCCGGGGTGGTCCTCGAGGATCTGAGTAGTGGGCTGAGCGCTGCGATCGAAGAGCTGACCCGGCCCGTCGACGCAATCAAGCATCAGGCCAAGACCGTTACCGTCGGTATCAGCCGCAGCGACGAATCGTTGCTCCAGATCCCACTCGTCGACGAACTGTTCAAGGCGGGTTCCCCACGGGATCGACTCACCTATTCGACGTTGCGGGCGGTTGGCGAGCTAAATCCGGCGGTGGTCGGCGTGTCCGGCTTCACCCGCTACGGCGTTGACCACGGAGACGATCTGGAGCGGGCGACGCTCGTCATCATCGATCGTGGCGGAGTGTCGAGCGGGCTTGCGTCCCGGGTCGAGCGGGACCCAAGGCTGCGTGGCACCAAGGCGCTGGTGGCACGTGAGCAGGAGCTGATGATCGCCAAGGGCCGCAGCGACGGTCGACTCGTGTTGATCCTGCCCGAGATCAAGGACGGCGTGACCACTGGTCTGCAGCTACTGCACATCAACCTTGCCGGCCGACTGGCACCTGCCACGGCTCGGGCGGTCATGCAGGGCTACCGCCGCCGCTACCAGGCGCTGCGAGATGCCGTGACCGAGACCGAGGACGTGTTCCGTGACGACCTGCTCGGCGAGCAATCGGTCGAGGATCTGCTGACCGTGCCGATTCTGGACCTCGCGGACCGCTGGCGGTCGTGATCGACGCTCCGGCCGGGTCCGTGATCGGAACCGACATCGTCGAGGTCGAGGACATGCGTCGCGCGCTTGAGCGACAGCCCGGATTGCGAACCAGGATCTTCACCGAGGCGGAATGGGACTACGCCGCCAACTACGCCGACCCGGTTCCCCACCTGGCCGCACGTTTCGCGGTGAAGGAGGCGGTCATGAAGGCGCTCGGTCGGGGTATGGACTCGATGTCGTTCAGTGACATCGAGGTGATCAAGGATGCCCATGGTGCTCCGGGAGTGGTCCTGCACGGTCGAGCCCTCGATCTTGCACGCACCAAGGGCGACATCCGCTGGAGCATCAGCCTCACCCACACCCGCACGATCGCACATGCCGTTGCCCTCGCAACGACTGTGCCCGCCTGACCGGGTGCTCCGGCAGTGATTCCCGTCCTAACCCCGGCGCAGATGGCCGAGGTCGACCGGGCGGCCCCGGAGTCATCGGAAGTTCTGATCCGTCGTGCGGCCGGACACGTGGCGCGGGTGGCGGTCCAGATCATGGGCGGGACCTACGCCAAGCGGGTCCTGGTAGTCGCCGGTCCCGGTAACAACGGTGAGGACGGGCGGGTCGCCGGCCGGCTGCTTTCTGCCCGGGGTGTACGGGTGACGCTTGTCGAGGTGACCCGGGACTCCGACGCCGGTACAGCTGGTGCGACCCTGTCTGATTCGGGCGGCGGGCAGCGCTTCGACCTTGTAGTCGACGCGGCCTTCGGGACGGGTTTCAGAGGGACTTTCGACTTCCCCTACGTCGGGACCGCCCCAGTGCTCGGGGTCGACCTGGTCTCGGGTGTTTCGGGGCTCAACGGGCTCGCATCGGGAAGACCGGCCCCGGCTCTGCGGACCGTGACGTTCGCGGCGCTGAAGCCGGGACACCTTTTCGGCGACGGGCCAGCTCTGAGCGGGACCGTCGAGGTGGTGGACATCGGCTTGGACGTGAGCAGCACCCGAATCCACCTGGTCGAGGACAGCGACATCTCTGCGAGGGTTCCGGACCGCTCACGAGAAGACCACAAGTGGCGTCACGCTGTTTGGCTGGTCGCCGGTTCACCCGGAATGTCGGGGGCAGCCAGATTGAGCGCCGCCTCCGCGATGCGCGCCGGCGCGGGCTATGTGCGGGTTTCGAGCCCGGGAGTCGAATCTCCCGATGTCCCGATCGAAGCGGTTACGAGCCACGTGCCCGCAATCGGGTGGGCCCGAATGGTGACCGAAGGGGTTGACCGTTTCGCCGTCGTTGCGGTGGGGCCGGGTCTGGGGTTGGAGGACGGCACTCGCAGCGAAGTGCGTGAGCTCGCTTCCAACGATGGCTTCACGCTGGTCATGGACGGCGACGCGCTAACGGCACTCGGGGCGGAAGTGGGGGAGATACTCGCCGGGCGCCGATCCCCGACGATCCTCACCCCGCACGACGGAGAGTACGAACGACTCGTCGGCGAGCCTCCGGGTGTCGACCGGATAGCCGCCGCTCGACACCTGGCTGAGCGCTGCGATGCAATCGTGCTGTTGAAGGGCTCAACGACCGTCGTCGCAGATCCGGACGGTCAGGTACTCCTCACCAACTCGGGCGACTCGCGCCTGGCAACTGCCGGTACAGGGGATGTCCTGACCGGCATCATCTCGGCGCACCTGGCTCTGGGGGCCGAACCGTTGTGGGCCGCAGCCGCGGGCGCGCATCTACACGGCCGGGCCGCGTCGCTGGGCCACGATCGCGGTCTTATAGCGAGCGACGTGGTGGATCTGATCCCGGCGGCCCGGGAGGCCCTCGCCGACTAGCTCATGCTCAGATGTCGTCGCGGTGCCCGTATCAAAAGTTGAGGGGAACTTCATGCCAGCGGCCCGAGCGAACCGCCGCGTCGATGTCGGGATGAGGCTTCAGATACACCAACGCATAGACGGTGCCATCCTGCATCGGCATTTCGATCATCGTGGCGTCCCGGCGCAAGTGTTCGACGTCGGGCTCGGCTTCACGGAAGATGCGGTACAGGTCGTCCATGTTGTACCCGCCAGGTCTGGGACGGCCACGGAAGCCGACAAGCAGATTGACGCCCTGTTCATTCAGGTAGGCGAACGTTGACATCCGCGTATGGCCGGGTTTGGGGATTTTCCGGGAATCCAGCAACAACCCGTGGCGTGCGGTCCACCAGTCGTTCAGGCCTAGAGGATCGATGGCTCGCAGCCTTGCAAAGTAAGGGATGGCCCCAGCAGCAGAACTGGCGATTATGGCTGAGCCGCTTCCTGGCAGTTCGGCCGCCTCCGAGCCATGGAGAACTGTGCGCAATTCCTTGCCCATCACAATCTCGCCCGACATTGGATTTGCCACGTAGTCGTTGAGATCAGGGACCGTGTCGAGGTTTGCGATTCCGCCAGTGGCGCCCAGAACGGCGAAATGAACCACAAGGCCAGCGACCAGGCTGGACACGAGGACCTTCTGCAGAAGCTCTGAACGCGTGCGGCAGATCAACCCAACCAGGACCAGTGAAAAGAGCGGAAGGACAGCGACCATGAAGCGGAACTCCATGAAGTCCGCTCCGACCTTGAGCAGATAGAGGATCCAAAGGCCCAGGGTGGCCGATACAGCTACGAATGGCCGTCGGGTCAGGACCTCACGACCACGGGTTACGGCTGTTGGGACGAATGCAAACAGCAGATTTAGAAGTACGAAGAAGAATAGGAACGACATCCCCTGCAAAAGGCTGACTCGGAGCGTGTTCTCTTTTGCGACAGCCGTGTTCGGTATGAGCGATCCGTAGGTATCGAGGCGCCACAGCGTCCACGGGACGACCAAAACCAGAACTGGTATGACCAGAGCTATCAGGTTTACCAGCAGGTGCTTGCGGGCTCGAAGCACGACCCAAAATACGGCGATGGCGGGGACGACGATGATGAGGACCGAATCCAGCCTCGTGAGAATGGCCAAGCCTGCAGCGACCGACAAAAGGAGCAGGTCGACAGTGCGCAGGGGTGGTGTCCCTGACTGCCGGGTGTTGAGTGGCGACATCAGAGTCGGAATCGCAAGTCCCCAGACACACAGGATCAGGGCAGTCTGCAACTGAGTTTCCAAGCCACCGGTTGCGTACGCAATGAAGGTGAGATTGGTCAACAGGATTAGCGCTGTGAAGTTGCCGAGCAGCTTCGAGTCGAAGATTCGGGTTGCGATCCGGATGGTCGCCAGCAGAGTGACACACATGGAAGCGACGCCGATCAGGTGCCCGAAAAGGACGGGATCTCGTCCAAGCTTCAATGGGATCGCCATGAGCATGGTCCACAGGAAGTTGGTATACCCCTCGACGTTGTCTCCGGGGTTATCGACGAGCCCGTGGCCCTCGACAAAGTTCCGTGCGTAGCGAAGCGAAATGAAACTGTCGTCCTGGGTCCATCGGATGAGGAACGCAACGACAACCGCGATCCCGATTATCCAAGCCGTGAGCCAGCGCTGCTCGAATCGCCCAAGCCGGCGCTCGACAAATCTAGGAACCGGCCATTCTGGCGATGCCACCGCAGTTGCGTTCTCATCCCCGTGGACCCCGACGATTGCCTCCACTTGGCCCCTCCTGGCGAAAGATCTTCGAGTGGACGGTAACGGGGCATTCTGTGTCGACACAATTCAGTATCAACATGAGATGGCCAGTTTGACGTCCGCACCGACCGTCATAATGGGAGGGGTGACCCACAGAGGTCTGCCCCTCCCAAATGTCTGCATCGCCTGGTGGATGGTAGAGCTATTTGACTTCGAACCAACGGCTCTCAAGAGTCGGCTGGCTGGTACCTATGCTAAGGGAGCCGGTTACTGCCCGCATTGGCTCTGTATCGACCAATTCGAAATCCGACAGGCGCAGGGTCTGAAGCGCTGTGAGTTCTGCGTCAGTCCACCGGGAGTCCGGCGCACCTGCAATGCTCCAGTTGTTCACACAACTATCTGCTAGCACCATTCCATATACCTGGAGAGCCTTGAATATGCCCTCGGTGTAGCCCACTTTCGTGGAGTTTGTAGCGGATATCGCGGTAGTGGCAGTCCAGCCGGATCCGCCGGTCCGAGCGGCAAGGCCGCTCAATGTGACGCTGGACTTTAGCCGGATCCGACTCCCCATTTCAGGTGCGGTGGCGTCTGTCGTATTCGTTCCGTCGGACGATGTGGCTGGCCAACGATAAGAGTTCTTTACAAGTGATTTAGGTAGACAAAACCCAAGGGAGTGGTCCAAGGGGGTGTCGTCATTTCGTCCGTCGTAGGTTGATGAAGCGCCATCATTCATTTCGTCCCGACGGACAATCGAGGCTGCCATGGTGGACTTGGGTGCGTTGACGCCAGAGAAGTCATTATTATACCCTCGATGAATGGCGTTCGAAGTCAAATCCCATTCTGTGGCACCTGCAGCTCCGAATTCATAACCGCCATTGGAAAGAATGTTACCGAATAGGCCAGGCCTTGAAGTCTGAATAAATTCAGTGCTTCTGCAGTCACTGGTGTCTGTAACTAGCATATGTCGATCGCCATAGTTCTGTGGAAAGTCGCCTTCGATAAATGCCTTGTCTGCACTGAATGATAGGTCCCAGAAAGGGCCCGTCAAGACCGGCATAGCGGACTACTCAGGCTTGATCCTGAGGGATACACTAAATACCGATGCTACGCCCGGAGCAGAACTGTTGATACTCCCATTCGATTGGAAATAGCGCGTCGATCCGCTAGGAAGGTAACTGGCACCCAAACCATATGTTGAATCCCATACGTTTATAGTGGCGGTGGTTGTAGTAGACGAGTTGGTGATTAGCGAGGGCATGCCCCATACGGTGTATCCGTTTCCATTATCGGATCTGTTACCCCATACCGACGGCGAGGAGCTCATGCTGTTAGATGTAAGCCAGAGGTCCCAATCCTCTGGAGCTGTTCCTCCATCTCCGGTGAGTTCACGAATATCTGCGTGGACCAGGTGGTCCTTTCCGAAGTAGGGGCAGTCGTTTGCACTTTCAATCTTGTCTGGAAGATCGGGTCTCTGATAGGAGTCCTCTGCTCCCGCAAGTGGAGCAGACAGACCAACCAGCGCAGCCACCGTGGCTGCGCCAACTATGAACCTTGTAAACATGCAGTTCCCCCTAATCTGACAGCATTCGCAGTCGAACCACAGTAGCGACGTCGGAATTGTGATGCGTCGAAAACCTGTTCCTTGGGTTTTTGAGTGTGCATTCCGATCCCTGGCCTATGGGCTCGGCTGCGCAGTCGAGGGCACTTCCTCTAGTCAGTTCGCTAGGAAGTACCGTTAGTACGCGCGAAAGTACTTCCTGGTCGATTTGAGAACTGGCCTATGGAACCAGAGCCGATCAAGGTTTCTGGGGGGGTGGACTAAGTACGTGCCTCGCGGGAAGTGGCCGCACGGAACCCATAGCTGTCCTCGCATGCGTAAGTCCACGGCACTTTTGGTGCCGACGACTGCTCAGAGTGCCGCGTGATGTTCTGAAGTGATGCTGCCAGCGTAGGCTGCCGACCGCGCCGTCTACCGAATCTGGTAGCTGTCGGCGCTCACCATCATCGAAGATGGGTCGACGACTTCGAAGTCGCTCAGCTTCAGCTGCTTCAGAGTCTCGATTTCGACGTCGTTCCAGCGCTCATCGTTCTCACCGCCCAGACCCATGTAGTCAGGTCCCGTATCGTCAACGATCGCGCCGTGAGTCTGTAGGGCCTTCGCAATGACCAGAGCGTCTGGGGCCAAGCCGCTCAGGTCGACGTCGGCACGGAGTCGGAACCATGTACCCATGGGCGGGGCATCTGGGTCATCGGACCTGCCGTCGGTACCGCTTGCGGGCCACACAGGGGGCCGGGTCGAAATCTTTGGGAGTGAGAACGACATGGCGTGGTCAATCCGACCCCGCTGCACCTCGTCGTAGCGGATCAGCCCAGCGAGCATCGAGGTGCCTGCCGCTTTGGTGGAACCTCGTTTTCGTATTGCGTTGCTATTCAGGTCGAATTTTGCAGCAGTCTCCGCGTGCCACTTACCGATTATCGGCACCCGCTTCACGTAGAAGAACTCGTGAGATGTACAGGTGGCAGTGTCGACGAGCAGCATGTGACGGTCCCACGCTGCGCCCGGGAACCCCTCGATCCGGGGTGATTTAGGTATCGGATGGTCATTCAGATCAGACATATCCCGGTATTTTCCGCCGAGAACATCCACTGAAGACACCTGAGTCGAATCAACGATGTTGATGGGGAGTCCGGTCCTTGATCCCTGCCACAAGAGTGACGAGAACCCAGGCAGCAACATCAGGTCGGCGCCAGCGGAGGCGATGACGGCTCGCGATTGCGCGGCGACCGGAAGTGTTGAGATATCGGCATGAAATGCATGGTCTGGTGGAAAGAGCGCGCAGTTCTGGATCCCAAGTCGCTCGCCCTCAGTGACATGTGATCCGACCGGGGCGGTCGATGGTGAATCACCGGGCGCGGATGCACCGGGAGTTTCGGAGTTCCAGGAACGGCGGTCCGCAGGGAGATGTTCTTCGCCGTTGCCAGTGAGTTCAGAAACCGCCAGAACCGCCGCGAAAGAGATGGCTGCCGCGCAGAACAGGCCAATCAAGAACCTGCGACGGCGCCTGCGGCTGGTCGCCACATCTGCTGTATCTGGCTGCATGCTTCGAGGACACTAGCCCCGGTCCACGTAGGGTGGACACGACTCCGAGCCGGGCCTGTCATATAGGCCATTCGGACCATTTCGCGTCACTTTCCTAAACATTGTTCAAAGTGGCTCAAGCAGCCCCTAAGTGGAGTCGATGCATCACGCAGCAACCGCTGGGGTCGGACCCTCCTGACCGACGGCTGCAAGGAAAATGCATCTCTGGTCGAGTACTCAACAGCCAGTCACACGCACTCGTTCGGTCACGGCCACACTGATGGCCACAATGTTGGGAGTCGCACTCCTATCGTCGTGCGCTCCGGCAACCGGACAGACCGATAACGCAACAGCGACCGGGGTCGCGATGTCACCTCCGATCGCTTCAGCGAAGAGCGACGGACCATCTGCAACCACGCCGCGTCCGACCACTCCGAGTTCGACGTTGCCCAACCCTGGAGCGCCGACACCGACCGTTCCGCCGGCCATTCCCGTCGATCCCCCGGTGGGAACTTACGTCACCCGAGGCTCTCGTCTACCGGTCGGCGGTTGCCCGGTCTTCCCTGATGACAACGCCTTCCACGCGTCAATAGGGAGCCTGCCCGTTCGCTCGGACTCGGCCGACGTAATCACGTCAATCGGGGCAGAGACCCTGGGGGTACGCCCTGCGTTCTCCGCAGGCATCTGGGAGGGATCCAGGTCCGGAGTCCCAATTAACGTCGTCGACTCGCGCACCAGTCAGATCGTCGACTTCATGGGAGGCGAGTACGCCTACCTGTCGGACCTGAGTCGTCACCCCCTTCCAGCCAATCCCAGGTATGAGGGCTGGCCAGGAATCGCGTGGGACCGTCACTTGTTGGTAGTCGACTCTGCGACCTGCATCTCGTCGGAGTTCTTCTATGTCACGCCGGCCTGGATGAACCCGTTCGGGTTCTGGGTCGCCCAGACAGCGGTGAAGATCGACCTGACTACCAACAAGCCCCGGGCGAGAGGTGCCACGACGGCGTCCGGCCTATCGATGCTCACCGGAACGATCCGATACGACGAGGTTGCATCAGGTCGTCTCGGGCACACCATTGCCATGTCGATACCCAAGATAAAGAAGGCGCCTCCGGTGTGGCCGGCCTTCGGGACCGATGGACGGTCGACCGACCCGAATGCCCCGGCCATGGGTAGCTGGTTCCGGCTCAAGGCAAACGTCGACCTTTCCAAGCTCGGGCCCCAGGCGAAAGTGGTGGCCGAGGCACTGAAGGAGCACGGAGCGGTTGTTACCGACACCAATGGTCATGGCATGGCCATGGGCGGCGAGCCCGACACGCGATGGGACGACGCCGACCTTGGAACCCTCCAGATTCTGAACGCGAGCGACTTCGAGGTGATTGACCCGACCCAGATGATCGTCGACCCGTCGACGATGCAGATTCGCTGACCCTTCTCCTTCGCTGAGTTCCTCCCGTCACCCGGGACGGCACGGGTCCGAATGACGCGTATCCTCGCGCCGTGCCCAGACACGCGCGAATAACGGTCGACCTGGCCGCGATAGAGCACAATGCGCGACTACTGCACAGTGCCGCGCCCAACTCGATCCTCTGCGGAGTCGTCAAGGCCGATGGCTACGGCCACGGCGCTGTTCAGGCAGCCGGGGCCGCCTTGGCGGGAGGTGCGGCGTGGCTCGGAGTGGCACTTGTTGAGGAGGGCGTTGCGCTGCGCGAGGCCGGCATCACCGCCCCCGTCCTGCTGCTCTCCGAAGCTCCTCCAGACGCGATGCAGGATGCGTTCCGAGCCGGGCTGACCCCAACTCTCTACACTCCTTCGGGAGTGGAGGCTGCCAAGAGGGCGGCAGGCGACGACGGCCCGTGGTCGGTCCACCTGAAGGTCGACACCGGTATGCACAGGGTGGGCGCAGATCCCTGCGTCGCCACCGAACTTGCCAGGTCCATCTGGAACTCGACGGAATTGAGCCTCGGGGGGACCTTCACCCACCTGGCAGTCGCCGACGATCCGCAGCGTCCCGAAACCGCCGAGCAACTCGAACGCTTCGATGCGGTTATCGCCGAAATCCGCTCCGTCGGCATCGACCCGGGACTACTCCATGCGGCGAATTCCGCCGGCGCGCTTCTGCACCCCGAATCGCATTTCGACATGACGCGTACCGGTATCTCGCTCTACGGGTACCCGCCTGCCCCGGGTCTGGGGGACTCGTGCTCGGGATTGAAACCCGCGCTCGGTCTGAGCGCCGAAGTGACGATGCTCCGTGACCTCGACGCCGGTGACGGGGTCAGCTACGGCCTGCGCCACGTCGTAGATCGACCAACCAGGGTCGCTGTGGTACCGCTCGGCTATGCCGACGGGATCGACCGGCGCTTCGGAATGGCCGGCGGGGAAGTGCTGATCGGCGGGCACCGGTGCCCGGTGCGCGGCGTCGTCACCATGGATCAAATGATCGTCGAGGTGCCCCACGGCCTTCCGGTAAAACTCGGTGACGAGGTCGTCCTTCTCGGTAGCCAGGGCCCAGAATCGATTTCGGCCGACGACTGGGCCGAACTCCTCGGAACGATTTCCTACGAGGTCCTGTGTCGTTTCAGTGCCCGGTTGCCCAGAACGTACGTGTAGGTCCCAAACCTGTGGGCAGGCCATCGGCGGATAGGCTCGGCTCTGGACCGAACCCCGTCGACCGCGTCTGATGACCAGGAACTACGTGTGAGCCAGAGACCACCCAGCATCACCCTCCGGACGTCGTCCCCGGCTGAGACCCAGCAGGCGGCAGCAGCCTTGGCCGACTTGGCCCGGGCATGCGATCTGGTGCTCGTTCTCGGAGACCTGGGAGCCGGAAAGACTGCGTTTGTCCAGGGTTTCGGGGCGGGCCTCGGAGTGGAGGACAAGGTGACGAGCCCGACCTTCGCACTGGTGCAGAGCTACCCGGGCCGTCTGACGATGAATCACTTGGATGTCTATCGATTGGGACACATCGGCGAGGCGTTCGACCTGGGCCTGGAAGAACTCCTCGATGACGATGCCGTCACGCTGATCGAATGGGGCGACACCATCACCCAGGCCCTGCCCAACGACTACCTGGAGGTGCGGATAACACCGGGTGAAGGCGATGATGATCGGATCCTCGATTTGTCGGTGGTCGGACGAGGTTGGAGAGCCAGGATGAACGCGATCGCGGTCGCAATGGAGCGTTGGACGGTCACCGAAGGTGAAGCGGAAGGCGAACAATGCTGATCCTCGGCATCGAAACCGCCACGGTTCAAGCAGGTTGCGCCCTGGGAGGACACGAAGGCGTGCTCGCCTCGGCGCACTGCGCCAAGGGCCGGCGCCACGCCGAGAACCTGGCTCCCGCGATCGAGTTCATCTGCTCACAGGCCCAGATAGATCTGTCCGAAGTGGGACTGGTTGCGGTCGATGTCGGACCCGGGCTGTTCACCGGCATGAGGGTCGGAATCGCGACGGCGAAGGCCATAGCGTTCGCGCTGCGGGTGCCCATGATCGGCGTGTCCAGCCTCGATCTGCTCGCCTTCCCGGCACGGTTCTCGCCACGGCTGATCGTCGCTGCGATCGACGCCCGTCGGGGCGAGCTGTACTACGCGTTCTACCGTCAGGTACCCGGCGGTGTGCAGCGACTGAGCGAGCCGGTCATCGGAACTGCGGACGACCTGGCTTCGGAGTTGCTCGCCAAGTCCGAAGAGGCGCTGCTGGTCGGCGACGGTGCTCACCGCTACCGCTCGGCCTTCGAGGGACTCGCCCGGGTCGAGATCGTCGACCCCGGCAACAGCTACCCCTCGGCGGTATCCCTGGTGCAGTTGGCTCACGCCCGGGCGTTGCGGGAGGAGTTCTCCACGATCGACGCCATCCATCCGATCTACCTGCGTCGCCCCGACGCCGAGATCAACTGGACTACCCGGGACTCGGCATGACCCAGATCGCCACCTCCGTCGGATCCGACACCCAGCCCTTCAGCATTGCTCCGATGCGTCGTCGCCATCTGCGCGGCGTGGTCGCCATCGAAGAGGTGTCGAACCACAAGCCATGGTCGATCGGGTTGTTCCTGGGCGAGTTGAAGATGCCCACGAGCCGCTACTACCAGGTGGCGCTCGATCACCACCGGGTGCTCGGTTTCAGTGGGCTCATGTTCACCGGCGAAGAAGGCCACATCACCAACATCGCGGTCCACCCCGACGCCCGCCGCTCGGGGATCGCCACCGAGTTGATGCTGGGCACCATGCGTGAAGCCATCGCCAGGGGCCTGACGCAGGTCACCCTTGAGGTCCGTGTGACGAACGGGTCGGCCCAGGAGCTCTACCGTCGCTTCGGGTTCGCCCCGGGTGGTATTCGCCGCAACTACTACTCCGAGATCGGCGAGGATGCCTTGATCATGTGGGCCAACGACATCGACACCGACGACTACGCCAACCGTCTGGACCACTTGTCGACCAAGCGTGCCGGCGAAGGGGCCCGACGTGGCTGAATCCGAAATGGCCGAATCCGACCGGGGTGCGACCGAACGCGGTGTCTCCGAACGGGGTGCGTCCGACATGATCGTGTTGGGAATCGAAACCTCGTGTGACGAGACTGCAGCCGCCTGCGTGCGTGGGGGAGTCGACGTCCTGTCCTCGGTTGTCAGCTCCCAGGTGGAACTGCACGCCAAGTACGGCGGTGTCGTCCCCGAAATCGCCAGTCGTGCCCACAACGAGCTGATCATTCCCGTCACCGCCCGCGCCCTTGTCGAAGCGGGACTCGATGGCGACAAGATCGACGCCGTCGCCGTCACCTCGGGCCCCGGACTGGTGGGCGCGCTACTGGTGGGGGTGTCGGCCGCGAAGGCACTGGCGCTCACCTGGGATGTCCCACTGATAGCGGTCAACCACCTTGAAGCACACCTGTACGCGGCGTTCCTCGAGGACCCGGAGCTGACCTTTCCTCTTGTGGTGCTGCTCGTCTCGGGGGGACACACGATGCTGGTCTCGATGGAGGACCACGGGCGCTACCGCATGCTCGGATCCACCCTCGACGACGCCGCCGGCGAAGCGTTCGACAAGGTTGCCCGGTTCCTCGGGCTCGGCTATCCGGGCGGACCCGAGATCGACCGCATCGCCATGACCGGTGACCCCGAAGCCATCCGCTTCCCGCGCTCGATGATGGACGAAGGGCTCGATTTCTCCTTCAGTGGTCTCAAGACCTCGGTGGTCAACTACGTGCGCAAGAACCCCGATGTCTCGACCGAGGATGTCGCTGCGAGTTTCCAGGCCGCTGTGGTCGACGTGCTGGTCCACAAGGCGCGACGGGCCGCGGCCGAGGTCGGGGCGACGGCGCTTGCGCTCGGCGGCGGGGTTGCGGCCAACTCGTTGCTACGGGAACAATTCCTCGGAGCGTGTGCCGATGACGGCCTCCACGGATTCATTCCAAGCCGGTCGATGTGTACCGACAACGCGGCGATGATCGCATCGGCGGGCTGGTACGAATACCGGCTGAGCGGCCCATCGCCGCTGTCCATCGGCGCCAACCCAAACCTCAAACTCCGGGTGCTGTGACATGGTGGGAGCCGCTGAGGTAGGAAACCTCGCAGAGTTGCGGGAGGATTGGGCGTCGAGGTTCCAGACCCAGGGCAGCGCGTGCGAGGGCCTCGGGTCGCACCTTTACGCGCGGCTGATGGAAATCATCGCAGATGACATCCGGTCCGGCGGCCCCTCCTGGGATGTGATCTCCGACTTCTCCGGGTTGCGGTACGGGCAGATGGGGCCGCTGCGGCTCGTCGGCGGAGCGCACAGGCTGGCCGTCAGCGGCGAGGCGCCGGAATGGGCTGCCCTGATGCCGTCCTGTGGCGGGGAGCCACCCGCTGAGATAGAGCGGTTGCGGCAGGCGTGGCTTGGGTTGGTCGACGCGCATCCCGATGCACTCAGAAGTGCCATGGGCCGCGAAGTGCAGACCAACGAGGTCGGTCGATCGGCAGGTCTTGCTCTGGCGCTCGCCTCGACCGGCTTCGATGAATGCGCACTCATCGAACTCGGCTGTTCAGGTGGGCTCAACCTTCGGCTGGACCGATTCGAGTCGGATCTGGCCGAGGTCGTCCTGGGCGAAGCCGGATCTGCTCTCAGGCTCGCTCCCGAGATGAGATCGATGGTCCACGGACCGGGGGGTGCGCTGGGTCTGGACCCCGGGTTGCGAATACCGGAAATCACATCACGGGTCGGGATCGACCCCCACCCGATCGACGCTTCGAGCGACGAGGGAAGCTGGACCCTGTCGTCGTTCGTCTGGCCCGATCAGACCGAGCGTTTCCGACGGCTCACCGCCGCGCTCGAGATTGCAGCAACCTGCCCGGTTGAACTGGTCAAGGTCTCGTCTGACCCCGATGGCCCGGACACCGCCGACGCGTTGCGCTCCGTTCTCGACCTGGAGGGGCCCCGAGCCGTGCAGCACTCGATCGTCTGGCAGTACATACCAACGACCGTTCGTTGGAAGCTGTGCAGAGCGCTCGAAGAGGCCGGCCGCGCCGCAACCCCTGATTCTCCACTCGCGTGGATCCGCTACGAGCCCGACGAATGGAACCGCGCCCGGGCGGCGATCTGGCTACGGACCTGGCCGGGCGGAGCTGACAGGCTGATCGCCCATGTCGACTTCCACGGTCGCTGGCTGGAACCTGTCCCGACGCTGACGTAGATCGGTCGCCTAGGTAGAACTTCCCAAGCCTGAGGAGTCTGTTAGCGGGCTGTTAGGACCCTCATCGTACGATCCCCCCGCACTAGCGGGAGGTGTGCGGCAATGGACGACGCCGTTCTTGGAACTTCGAACACTGAAAGTCAGGCGGGATCTACTCATCGGTCACGCCGGAACTCGATCGAGTCGCGATCGCCCGGGGGCCATGGCCGATCCAAGAGGGGCGTTGCCACTCGACCAATATCGGTGTTGTTGGTCATGTTCCTCGTCGCGGCGGTCTGCCCACTGTTGCCCACGAGTCCTGTAGCGGCCGCGGATTCGCTGCTCGAGTTTCTCCCTCAGGGCTTCAGCGCGAAGTTCATCAACAACCACGGAGCCGTCGCTGGAACGTTCTTCAAGGATGGAATCACCCAGGCGGCCATCTACGAGGATGGTGAACTGAAGACCCTGCCCGGCGGTGTTGCGAGCAGCGTCTATGACTTCAACGACGCCGGTGAGGTGTTGGTCGGCAATTCCGGTGTTCTCCAGGTCAGAACAACAGAAGGAAGCGAGACACTTCCCAAACCGATCTTCGACGGCAACGAGAAGAACCTCTGGAACGGGTTTGGGCCTGACGAGTCCGGTCGTGTCGTCGGGATAATGGCCTTCAACTACGACTACATGATCAACGCGGTGAAGTACCAGGGTGCCTCACCACCGGCTCTGGTCACGTCGCTCTCGACCGTGATGGCCGTCAATCACAAGGGCATGATCATCGGCCAGAAGACGGGTACTCCCGCGACGTTCGCGACGGTCATCGACGGCTCAGTGAAGAACATGACCGGTCTCAACGGAAGCTACATCTATCCGATCGCTCTAGGCGACGGAGGCCACTTCCTCTACTGGGGGAACGGGAGCACCCCGTACCTCTGGTACCAGGGGACGAGTAAGGCGATCGAAGGCGGCTCTCCGAAGGCGGTCAACGAGGACGGTGTGGTTCTCCTCGACAAGCCGGGAGCGCAGACGACGGAAACATCGATCCGCTTCGAAAATGGTCGCATCCAGCCAGTCGCAAGCCTGATTGGGGGACTGCCGACCGGTGTCTCGGGCATCTACAGCAGCACGGACATAAACAACAACTGTGATGTCCTGGCCTGGGCCATGTACAAGGAGGGTGACTCACCCACCCAGTACCGACAAGCGGTCGCACATGTGCCGAGTTGTGAGGGCAAGGATCTCGAAGGCAACTTCTTCAAAACCGACAACTCCTCTCCCTTCGTCAACAAGGGCGAGACCGCTGAGGTCCGCCTGCGGGTCGCCAACATTTCCGGCGAGGAGATCACAGGGGTCAAGCTGAACGAGGTGGAGGTGCTGGGGCTCGACAACGGCGTCGACCCGGTCGGCGAGGCCACGATCGTCCAAGCGGGCGCCAACCTGCCCGCAACCCTTGCCGCATCGGGACTGACGTCGGAGGCGTTCGTCGATTTCACGCTCGAGGGAATCACAGACGGAAAGATCCTGCTCAGCGCCAAAGTGTCAGGCACGCGTGACGGCAAGGCGGTGAGCGAGACGATCGAGTCCAACTTCTCGGTCAACGCCGAGGACCTGGTGGTCAACCTGACACTCGACCCGCCCGAGTACGAGGTGCCCGAGGACGGGGAGTTCGAACCGGTCGACATCACGGCAACCGTGTCGTTCACCAACGCGACCGCCGATGACATGACCAACCTGCGGCTGCAGGACCTCGACGTGCAGCGCGTGTTCTCCGGACAGGAGCTGTACGTCACCTACAAGTCCGGTATCCGCCCGGATCCTCTCGACCCCGAGATCATCGTCCCATCGCTTCTCGCAGGTAAGACGTCTGCGGAGTTCAAGGCGATATTCACCGCGACCGAGGACGGTGAGGTCGAGTTCTTCGCCATGGCGACCGCCAAGCGGGGCGAGACCGCTGGGGCGACCGGCGTGAAGAGGGTCCGCTGGAAGGCGAAGGTCAAGAAGTACGTCGAGATCAAGACGACGGTGACGAACCCGCCGGACAACAAGGTCATCCAGGCCGGGTCACCGGTCGCGATCGACGGGACCATCGAGAACCTGACCAACAACTACAAGATCACCCTCGGCCCGCTGTTCCCCGAACTTCAGGGCAACGCGGGAACGATGACGCTCGCCTACGACGGGTTGGCCCCCAACCCGCAGTACCCCGTCCCGGTGGACCCGCTGGTCCTCGAGCCGGGTGAGAAACGAACGTTCCAGGTTCGTTTCACGACGAACTACAGCGACCCTCGTATGTACGGGGCTCAGCCGTCAGGTGGTACCCGTGCCTACGCCCGGTTCGAGCCGTGGGGTCAGGCGGTCGAGGTCAAGGACCCCAATGACGGTGTCCCCGACGTCGTCGACATCAGAACCTACGACGAGGCCAAATCGGGTAACGGAACCGCACTGGGTGAGGATCCGGACGCCCAGGTGAAGGCAGCGCCCGAGGATCTCTTCAAGAGAATCTCTATCGACGATTCGATTGAACTTCCTGACCACCCGCCGCTGGGCGTGATGGCTGGAATCATCCTGGGTGCCGTCCAAGGGCTCGGGAATGCCGCGATCGCCGCGATCTACGCAATCCCAGACCTGCTCAAGATGCCCTACACGATTCTCACTGCCGCCTACGACTACCAGGCGAAGGTCTGGGAGGGCTTCACAGAGGAAGAGAAGGAACTGTTCCTCACCGAGACGTCTTACATGATCGTCTCCATCTTGCAGCGCAATGTCGAGTACGGCATTCGTGATGTCGGTGAACTGTACGAGCAGGTGTACCAGATGGCTGGGGAGCACCTGACGCAGACCCAGAACGACTGGCATACCGGCGACTTCATGAAGACGACGACCGGCTATTCGGCGTTCTTGTCGGAACAGATCGGGTCGGTCGCAGGTCCGGTGATCCTCTCCAAGATGACTCAGAGTCCTAAGGCTATTGCGGCTCTCGAGAAGGTCCAGACGGTACTCAACGCCAAGATGGCGTCGACGTTCGCGGCTGCCAAGAACATCCAGCTCGTTGACAACGTCCTGCCGATCCTGCAGTCGATCGAGAACGGCGCCGAGCCGACACTGACCGCCATTGCGAAGCTCTGGGGTGTGACGCCCGACGAGATCGCGGAGTACCAGCGGATCTGCAAGATTATCGGCTGCCTGGCCAACATCCGTTCACGGCACGCGTCCTCGATCGAGTGGATCAAGAAGTGGGGTGCGCTCCTCAAGCCGGAGAACCTGAAGATCAAGACCGTCAGCGAACTCGACGTCTTGTTGGGCTACAAGTTCGACGATCTCGGATCTCTCGTGTTCCGCAAGCCTGAGATCCTCAAGACCCTGGGATCTGGTGCGACGAAGGAGCAGATCTCCGCCGAGGCGGCGAAGTTCGCGACCTCGAAGGGCTTCAAACCCGGCTCCACCGAGCATCTCGAGGCGGTGAAGCGACTCGAGGACCGTGTTAGCGAGTGGAACAAGTACGAGAAGACCTACAAGCAGTGGAACGACCGAGGTTGGATCGACACCACCTTCAACTACGGAGACAACAAGATCCCCGAGTATCGCTACAACGCCCAGGGCGAGGTTATCGGCAAGCTGACCCGCGGCCAGAAGGGCAAGTACAAGGGCTTCAAGATGCAGGAGACCTCGCCCGGCTCGGACGAGTACGTCGTGATGATGCTCGACGGCAAGTCCGGAAGGTGGCGTCGGGTCACCGGTGACATCGACCCGGTCGACTTCACCTACACCGACGGGTCGCCTCTGTCGCCTGAGGATCACGCGAAGCTGATAAATCTGTTGCAGAACAGCCCGATCGGGGCCGAACACGGCTACACCTCCACATTCCTGGGATTCAAGGACCCCAAGACCGGAGCCGTGATAGTCAAGCCCGGACCCGAACTGGTCAAGAAGCAGTTCAAGCCGAACGAGCCGGCGCTTCAGATCGGACCGGAAGGAGCGCCGAGGGCAACCAGGATCGACGTCGAGAACAGCCGTTGGGAGAACCCCTACGACTACAACATTCGTTGGGTCAACGGATTCGTCGACGCGGGAACGAAGCGATCCCGTGGAATTCCGCAATCGGTCGACGCCAACTTCGATGTCATTCCCCTCAATGCTCCGGCCCAGATTGCGCTTCCGGTGTACGCCAAGCCTGCCGACCCGACCGTGGGCAAGTTCATCATCAAGCACGGCAACAAGGGAGACACGGCTGCGCTGATCATGGGGACCAACGGAATGCTCCAGACGGTGATGCCGGATGGCACGACGAAGGACTCGCCGCTACACCAAGAGGCCTTCACTGAGGGCGCTTCCAAGACGATCACCGTTGCCCCGGCCTCGACGCTCATCGACGATGGCAACTCGGCGGGTGAACCGCTCAGGTCCAGGTCGAAACTGGCGGCTCTGTCCCGCTGGGATTCGGTCTCGACCCAGGAACGGTCCGCCCACGCAGCGTTGAATGCCGGAGCGACCACGATCAAGGTCTCTCTCGATACCGGTCTGGCCGGAGTTAGCAACGGGTTCGAGGTGGGCCAGCAGATCGCCATCGGCACAGGTACCGATCATGTGGAACTGCGCAAGGTGACCGGCATCGTCGGCGACGAATTGACGCTGTCCGAACCGCTGTCGTCGGCACACGATGTCGGTGAAGTGGTGATGATGGTTGTTTCCGCTGCCGGCGTGCCGATCAACCCGGACAAGGGTGTCGATCCGGTCACGGACACCAGTGGCGGGACCGGGAACGGCGGTGGCGCCGGAACCGGTGCCGGTGGCTCCGGCCCGTCCATCGGAGATACCGGGACGACAGGTTCGGGCAACGGAGCCAAGACCACCGATTCGGGGACCCGCAGCAAGGGGGTCCTTGCCTTCACCGGCTCGTCCGGACTGATGCTGCTGCTCGTTGCGCTTGTACTCCTGGCGCTCGGTGCCTTCACACATTTCGTTTCGCCAACTCCTCGGAAGGGTTTGAACCGGGAGGGTAGGAGCAGGTGAGGCGGTAATCGTTCAGGTATCGTCAGCCCCGATGACGGAAACCCCGAAAGGGTCCCGCCTGAACGGCCTACAGGTACTGGCCCCGGCGCTTGTCGCCGGGGCTGTGCCTTTGGTTGTCCTCCCTGGCGCATACGCGCCCTTCCACGCCGGGAAGTGGTTGGCCGTGCTGCTATTGGTGCCGGCAGGGTTGGCGATCTGCGCGCTCGCCGGCTCTCTCCGCTGGCCGCTGCGCAACTGGTTCCTCGCGTGGATCGCTGTGTGCGTGGCCGCGACGATCCTCGGGGTGGCGCCCTGGATGAGCGCCGCGGGGTCGCCCAATCGGAACGCCGGACTCCTCGCAGTGCTCCTCGGGGTCGGTTCGTTCGTGCTCGGAGCAAGTACCGGATCCGAGCCCGGAGCGCAGAGAGTGATCCTCCGGTCGGCCTTCCTGGCCGGCGGCATCGTCGGCGTATTCGCTGTGTTGGAACGTGCCGGTCTGGACCTGTTCGGGCTCGGCGACGTCGACGGGTTGACCAGAGCCCGTTCCACCTGGGGGTCGGCGACCTTCGCTGGGTCACATCTGGTGTTGGTGCTGCCGATCGCAGTGGTCCACCTCCGGAGTCGCGACCTCCTGTGGAGACGATTGGCAATCGCAGCCACCGTGGCCATTTCGGCCGGTCTTGTGCTCACCGGAACGCGTGGCGCGTGGCTGGGTGCACTTGCTGCCGCGGTAGTGCTTTTCCCTGTTTGGCGGCAGACCGGGCCGGCGGGGGGATCCGGCGACCCAGCGCCTGCGGCAGAGAAGCCGGTGTTCTGGAAGCTGACGAGTCGACAGCTCGGATACGGCTCGCTCGTCGTGCTAGCGCTTGTCGCGGCAGTGATGTTCATGGTCCCGAACCTGGGTCGCTCCAGCGGCGTCGGGCGCATCGACCAGTTGCGTACTGCTTTGCCGGTGATTGCCGACCGCCCGATTCTCGGCAGCGGCCCGGACACCCAGCGGGTTGTCCTCCCTTCCGGGATCGACGAGTCGTTCGAACGCGAACACGGCAGCGAGGAACTCCACGACCGGGTCCACAACGTCGTCTTCGACACGCTCGTCACCACCGGTTTCATCGGCCTGGCCGCGCTGGCGGCGCTGGTAGTGATGATCGCCAGGGCGGTCGCTGGGAGGCTCCGGAACCATCTTGTGCCCACCGCTATTGCCGCAGGGCTGGTCGCATATCTGGTGGGCCTGCTGTTCGCGTTCGGCGATCCGGTATTGGACCCGGTCGCCTGGCTGCTCGCCGGCCTGTTGGTGATCGCAACGAGGAGCGAGGCGGAACTCTCGGAGTCTCGCACGCCAGCCCCGCGGCCCGTCCTGTTGTTGGGCGCGGCGGTGATGGCTGTTGCCGCAGCCTCCGGCGCAGTCTGGGCCGGCGGTGAGGTCCTGGCCGAGTACCGACTCGATTCAGCTATGGACGCCGTGGCCCTGGGCGACCTGAAGCCGGCCGCGGATCACCTGGAGAGTGCTGCGTCGGTCGCGCCGGCGAGATTCGATCTGGACCAGATCGCTGCCCGGATCGGTGTGCAGTCGATCGTGGCCGGCGACCCGCTCCGGGGAGTCGGAGGGGATGCGGCGGATGAAACCGCGCGTTGGGCGGAGCAGCGGCTGGACCGGGCGCAGCGGGTTTCCGGTGACGACCCCGACGTGTTGATGGACCGCGCCGAATTGTTGAGCGCGTGGCAGAAACCAGAGGACGCGATCCGTATCTACGAACGCGTCGCCGAGTTGTATCCCGAGTCGTTCCGCGCCCAACTGGGACTGGGGCTCGCCGAAGCACAGCTACGTCACACGGGCCGTGCAGTAGAGGCGTGGACCAGGGCGTCTGAGCTGGGCCCAAGGGACACCAGAGCGCTTGTCAACCTGGGAATGCTCCACGAAAGCACAGGTGATCCAGACTCTGCGCTACGCGCTTTCAACGAGGCACTCGAGCGCGACCCGGAGGCGCCGGGCGCAGCGGCCGGAGTCGCTCGCGTCAGCCCCCCGGAAGGCGGATAGGCGAATGGGAGCCGAGCTGATCGTCTGTGTCCTCGGCCCGTGCGTGGTGGCGCCGATGGCGGCCGGACGGCCTGACCACAGCGAGGGTGTCGAACCGTCCGCAATCCAGCGACGGATCCTCTGTCGACTTGCTCTTTCCAAACCCGGATCTGCTTCCATGGACGAACTGGCGGACGCCATCTGGGGTGAAGATCAACCTGCGACGGCCCAGACGTCGATCTACAACCAGATCAGCCGGATCCGGAGTCGCCTGGGCGCCGAACTGATCGATACATCGAGCGACGGTCGTTACCATCTGACGGCCCGCACGGACGTGGAGGTCGTGTCGGAGCTACTCCAAGCGGCTGATGCGGCGCTGGGTGAAGGCCTCTACGGCGAGACCGTCAAGCTGACTCGGCAGGCGATCGAGTTCTGGCGCGGCGCCCCATTCAACGAACTAGAGGATCACCACGACGCAGACGTCGAACGTCGTCGGCTCTTCGAGATGCGCCGCTCGATCGAGACCCTTCGTCTCGAAGGGTCGATCGGAGCGGGCGGTCTGGCCTGGGCGATTGCGGAGGCAGAAAGGCTGGTGGCTCTGACTCCCGACGACGAGCACCGCTGGGTGCTCCTGATCAGGGCACTCGAAGCGGCGGGACGTCGGGGTGACGCGCTCGGAGCCTATGAACGGGCACGCAGGTCGCTCGCGGAACGCCTGGGCCTGGAGCCCTCGCAGGCGTTGCGTGACGCCGAGGCAGCGGTGCTCGGCGCCCGTGAGTCGCATCGTTCGTCGAGTTCGATCTCGTTGATCGGACGCGACGACGTGATCGAGGCAACCCTGGCCGCCTGCGACGTCGGGTCCGCGGTAGTGCTGGTAGGGGAGCCGGGGATCGGTAAGAGCAGGCTGTTGACCGAGGTCCAGCGACGAGTCAGACGGCGGGGCGGGACGGTCGTCGGGAGCGAGGCGCCGCTGCACGCCGACACGGCCGTCGGAATACTGCGTGAACTTGCCGAAGGTTTGGGCGAGTCGCTGGTCCTGTACCAGTCGCCGATCGACAGCTTCGTGAGAGCGGTGGCCATGGCGGTAAACAGGGCCGAGCGTGTCACGTTGACCGTCGACGACATTGACCGCGCCGGCCCCACGACCATCGAGGCGCTGCGGATGGCCGGCGACATCGACGGGGTGTCGATCGTCGTGACGGCTACAGATCCAGCGGCGTTGAACGGCTGGGACGGCTGGGCCACATCATTGATATTGCAACCACTTGGGCCGGAGGACCTGGCGGAGTTCGCGAGCACCGCGCTCGATTCGGTTTCCGGAGTGGACAAGCGACGCCTCGCCTGGCTCATCGAGATGTCCGGTGGAAACCCGGCGTTCCTCGAACACCTCTTGGAGGACCCACTCTGGTTGGCCAACCAGGACGACACCTCGGACTCAGAACAAGAGTCGTTCAACGCGATGGGTCAACTCCGGTCCCCGCATCTGCGCGACGTGATCAGGATGAGACTCGACCGCCTCGGCCACACGACCAGAGGGGCGCTCGAAGTCGCGGCCGTCTGTGGTCAGCAGTGTCCAGCGGACGTGTTGACCGAACTCGTCGGGGAAGAAGGAGTGACGGGCGGGTTGGCCGCGGCACTGTTATCGAGCTTCGAAACGGCCGATGGGGTGAGTTGGATCGGGTTCCGACACGGCGCCGTTCAACGGGTGCTCTATCAGGATCTTTCGCCCGGGCGACGTATGGAGATCCACTATCACTCCGCCAGGGTGCTCCGTGCCCACGGAGCTCCGATCTCGATCGTTGCGTGGCACTCGTCGGCAGCGGCGGAAGTGGATCCGCTGACCGCTGCGAGCGACGCCATGGCCGCCGCGGCCGATGCAACCGATCACGGTGCCCATGCCGATGCGGGACTCTGGTACCAGCGGGTGATCGACGCGGCGCGTCGTGCCGGCAACGACGAGGAGCTCCTGGTCCGGGCGCTGATCGGCTACGGGGACTCGCTGAGAAGAGCGGGTTCACCCGAACAGGAGGAGGCTCTCTTCACCGCGGCTTCAGCGGCCTTCGAACTTGGCGACGAGGAGCTGATCTCCGAGGCGGCGTTCGCAGTCCTGCAACTTGGTGCCACGACGTCTTCAGGGCGGCTCCACGAGCGTGCGATCGAACTCGCGCGACAGGCTCTCGACACCGTTGAGGACCCTGACGCCCGCGCGTTGATTGCCGGGGGAGCCAGCTTGGCTCATTCGATGTCGACCGACGCTGAGTTGTGCCGAAGCCTGTTCCTGGAAGCAGTTGCCGGCGCAACCTCTGCAACTACGCGTGGCAGGGTGCTGCCCTTCGCCTACCTGGGGGTAGGTCATCCCAAAGACCTGGACGTGCTGGAAGGCCTCACGACCGAACTGGCCACGCTGGGAGATGGTCTAGGGGATCCAGTCGCCAAGTTCGAGGCACGTCAGATGGCCTTCTCAGTCGCCCTGCAGCGCTGTGATGGAGCATCGGACCGTCGGGTCGTCGACGAGTCGAGAGAGCTGATCGAGCAACTCGGTGACGTTGGTCGGCGTTGGTCGCTCGCCTACCAGCAAGCCGCTATTGCTTTCCTCGACGGCGATCTGGAACTTGCAGAGTCAACGGCCGAGAAGGCGATGGAGATATTCAGTCCTACATCGCCGTCACGTGCCTTTGCGGCCTACGGAGGGCAGCTCCTGATGATCCGGATCATGCAGGGTCGGATCGCTGAACTTGCGTCCACCGTCGAAGAGCTTGTCGCGGACCAGCCCGGGGTTCCGGCGTGGCATTCCGCCCTGGCTCTCGCGATCGCAGCCGAGGATCCAGATCGCGCTCTGGGTCATGCCGTGTCGGCACTGGACCATTGCATCGAGGACTTCACATGGATGGCCGCGCACATCGTCGGAGGCAGAGCCACTGCTTTGATCGGCGACGAAACGGTCGGAACCCGATACATCGAGGGACTCACTCCGTTCAGCGGGCTTGGTTGCTGGCAGGGCACCTGCTCCTACGGCCCGGTCGACACGGTCCTGTGGCAGCTTCACGAATCGCTCGGGCACACCGACGCCGCTGAACACCACCTGGGGATCGCCAGAGCGAGCGCCGAACGGCTGCAGTCCCCGGTGTTCCTGGCTGAACTGCCCAACTAGCGCTGGCATCGGGCCTGTTAGCACTCGCTCCAAGCGACTGCTAACATCAGCACTCTAACCACTTGAGTGCTAACGCCATGGAGGCAGTTCAGTATGAGTATTCAGCCCCTAGAGGATCGCATCGTTGTGCGCCCGGCCGAGGCCGAGGAGAAGACAGCGAGCGGTCTGGTCATTCCTGACTCCGCCAAGGAGAAGCCACAGCAGGGAGAGGTCCTGGCAGTAGGTCCGGGGCGTCGCTCCGACACTGGTGACCTGATTCCCCTCGATATCGCCGTTGGCGACACGGTCGTGTACTCCAAGTACGGCGGCACCGAGATCTCGATCGAGGGTGAAGACGTCCTCATCCTTTCCGGTCGCGACATTCTCGCAACCATCAAGTGAATTCCTGAGTCGACTAGAGAACGAGAAGAGAAACCATGTCAAAGGTCCTGAAGTTTGACGACGAAGCCCGTCGTTCACTCGAAGCCGGCGTCAACAAGCTCGCCGACGCTGTAAAGGTCACGATCGGCCCCAAGGGTCGCAACGTCGTGCTCGACAAGAAGTTCGGTGCGCCGACAATTACCAACGATGGCGTATCCATCGCCCGTGAGATTGAACTCGAAGACCCCTTCGAGAACATGGGCGCCCAGCTGGTCAAGGAAGTAGCAACCAAGACCAACGACATCGCCGGTGACGGAACCACCACCGCCACCGTTCTGGCCCAGGCGCTCGTGCGCGAAGGTCTCCGCAACGTTGCCGCCGGCGCCAACCCCATGGGTGTCAAGCGTGGCATCGAGGCAGCAGTTGCCTCGGCGGTCGATTCGATCGCCAAGCTCGCCAAGGAGATTGACGAGAAGTCCGAGATCGCCCAGGTCGCAGCTATCTCAGCGGCCGACCAGTCGATCGGCGATGTCATTGCCGACGCAATCGACAAGGTTGGCAAGGACGGCGTCGTAACCGTCGAAGAGTCCAACACCTTCGGCATCGACCTCGACTTCACCGAGGGTATGCAGTTCGACAAGGGCTACCTCTCGCCCTACTTCGTCACCGACGCCGAGCGTCAGGAAGCGGTCCTCGAGGATCCCTACATCCTGCTGCTCAACTCGAAGATCTCCTCGGTCCAGGAACTTCTTCCTGTCCTCGAGAAGGTCATGCAGTCGGGCAAGCCGCTCTTGATCATCGCTGAAGACGTCGAGGGTGAAGCCCTGGCGACCCTCGTGGTGAACAAGATCCGTGGCACCTTCAACTCCGTCGCAGTCAAGGCCCCCGGCTTTGGTGAGCGTCGCAAGGCCATGCTGCAGGACCTCGCTGTCCTCACCGGTGGCCAGGTCATCGCCGAAGAGGTCGGCCTCAAGCTCGACAACGCCACGCTCGACCTTCTCGGTCGTGCCCGCAAGGTCGTAGTCACCAAGGACCTCACAACCGTCATCGAAGGCGCCGGTTCCGGCGACGACGTCAACGGTCGTGTCGCCCAGATCAAGGCCGAGATCGAGAACACCGACTCCGACTGGGATCGCGAGAAGCTCCAGGAGCGTCTGGCGAAGCTGTCCGGCGGCGTTGCAGTCGTCAAGGTCGGCGCCGCCACAGAGGTGGAGCTCAAGGAGAAGAAGCACCGCATCGAGGACGCACTGTCCGCAACCCGCGCTGCTATCGAAGAGGGCATCGTCGCCGGTGGTGGTACCGCACTCGTGCGTGCCAAGGTCGCAGTTGCGGCCACTCTCGAGACCCTCGAAGGTGATCAGCGCACCGGTGCCAGCATCGTGTTGCGTGCCCTCGACGCTCCGGCACGGCTCATCGCCGACAACGCCGGACTCGAAGGCGCAGTTATCGTCCAGCAGCTCGAGAAGGAGACCGGCAACACCGGCTTCAACGCCGCAACCGGCGTCTTCGAGGACCTGCTCAAGGCCGGCGTGATCGACCCCGCGAAGGTCACCCGTGCTGCGCTGCAGAACGCTGCTTCGATTGCCAGCCTGCTCCTGACCACCGAGGTCCTCATCGCCGACAAGGTCGAAGAGGGCGCTGGCGGCGGCATGCCCGACATGGGCGGTATGGGAGGCATGGGCGGAATGATGTGATCGTCCCCCAGGGATGATTGATCAACTGCTCTGAGCCGTTGAAGTACCAGTAGTTGAAGGGCCGGATCCGGAAGGGTCCGGCCCTTCGTACATCCGGTCCAATCCAGGAGTGGCGATACGATGAGGTCCATCAACGACGGTGATGGTGGGGTCGATAGTTCAGAGGTACGTGGAGGCCCGCAGCTCATACCGAGGCCGCAACTCTGGACGCCCGGCCGTCCGGCCCCCTGGGCCGATCTGCGACCGTCGGAACTGAGGTTCGGCGCCGATCGGGTGAGGGAAGCCTTCCCCCGACATCGCCTGGGACGGAAGTCGCCGGTCGAGGAACTCGGAGCCAGCGAGTCCGCCGTACTCGTCCCGCTCTATCCGGATGGGGGAGAGCTGGGCATCGTGTTGACGCGTCGGGCCCAGCACATGCGGACACACCGCGGTGAGGTCAGCTTTCCCGGTGGCCGCGCCGATCCCGGTGAGGTTCCTACAACGACGGCGCTCAGAGAAGCGAACGAAGAGATCG
>JBATWQ010000252.1:0-8372 GCA_049672765.1 Microthrixaceae bacterium
ATGTGGCCGAGGCTACGGCATCGGTTGGTGCAAATTCCGCACAGGGTCGGCGCCCAGGACCTCGGGAGGCGGACGGGCCCGCAAAGGGATTCACCATTCAAGTTTCGGTTCCCGGCTACGCGATTTCCGGTCCTTCCGGTCGGAGAAGCCTCTACGCTCCGTGCGACATCCGCTTCCAAACCGTGAGGTCCCAACATGCCCTTCGATCGCGATGAGATCGACGAGACCGTCCAGCGCTACATAGCGATGAGGGATGAGATATGTGCAGGCAAGGGTGGCTGGGATCGCCTCGCTGAGTTCTTCACCGACGACGCGGTCTTCGTTGATCCGGCCTGGGGTCGTGCCGAAGGTCTGGGCGAGATGCTCGACAGTGTCTTCGGGGCGGCGATGGAGGGGCTGGACGACTGGACGTTCCCCACCGACTTCTACGCGATCGCAGACGACAGGGTCGTCATCAAGTGGCGGCAACAGTTCCCCGGGACCGACGGGCGAATCTACGAACAGTCGGGCTGCTCGACGCTCGTGTATGCGGGTGACGGCAAGTTCAGTTACGAAGAGGACCTCCTGAACATGACCCACGTCCTCGAAGACATGGCCGCTTCGGGCTGGCGACCGACTGGAAAGATGACCCTTCCGCCCGCAAATCCCAACCGGGATTTCTCAATCCCGTAAGACGCCTTCCACCTGCCCAAATGCCCCGAAACGAGCGGGCCGGGACGGGCGGCGCCCCAGCACTCATCGGATTTCCTCAATTCCTGACTTGTTTGGTCGGGTTTAGCTCGGTAGCTTCCCTGGGCCGACGATTTCGAGGAGTGGCATGGCGCCAAATCCAGGGGACCTGGTTCCCGGATCCAAAGTTGAGCAGGTCAAGGCCCGCAGCAACCACCTGCGGGCGACTATCGCCGAGGAATTGAGCGACGGCGCGCAGCCCTTCAGCACCGATGCCGGGTTGGCGCTCAAGTTCCACGGCACCTACACCCAGGACGACCGTGACACCCGCACGCAGCGTCGCAAGGACGGTCTGAAACCGGACTCGTTCCACATGGTCCGGACGGGAATCCCAGGTGGCGTGTTGAGCGCCGAGCAGTACCTGGTCATGGACAAACTCGCCGACACCGTCGGCAATGGCACCCTGCGGGTCACCACCCGCCAGGACATCCAGTTCCACCGTGTGTACAAAACCGACCTGTATGAGCTGATCAATCTGCTCAACGGCGCCCTCGTCACCACCCTCGCCGCCTGTGGCGACGTGGTACGCAACACCACTGCCTGCCCCGCACCATTGCCCGATCCGGTGCGAACCGAACTGCGCGACTGGGCGACCCGGATCTCGCGCCACTTCAAGCCGAAGTCCCGCGCCTATTACGACATCTGGGTCGACGGCGAACACGCGGTGTCCGCGGGTGCCCAGACGACCGACGCGAGCCCCGAGGACTCCGGAAGCGGTGGGTCGGACGAGATCGAGCCCCTCTATGGGCAGGTGTACCTGCCGCGGAAGTTCAAGATCGGGTTCTGCGCGCCGCATGACAACTGCACCGACGTCCTGATCAACGACCTTGCCGTGGTGCCCGTCGTCGAGGGTGACACGATCACCGCCTTCACGCTTCTGATCGGCGGGGGACAGGGCAAGACCCACAACAAACCCGAGACCTACCCGCGCCTGGCGACACCGTTGACGACCATCCCGCCAGAGGAACTGTTCGCGACGTGCGAGGCGGTCATAAAGCTGCACCGCGACTACGGCGACCGCAACAACCGTGAACATGCTCGCCTCAAGTACGTCATCGATGACCTGGGCGACGAGCGGGTTCGAGAGATCGTCGCCCAGAACCTCGGCGTCGCCCAGCTGCGCGAGGCCGATCCGATCGTGCTCGACCACGCAGATGACCATCTGGGTTGGCACCCACAGGAAGGCGGCGGCTGGTTCCTCGGGGTCAAGGTCATGAACGGACGCATCGCGGACGTCGACGACAATCTTGTCCGGACCGGATTGCGTGCCGTCGTCGAGCGCTTCGGCGCGTCGGTCCGTTTCACCGCCAGGGAGGACGTCCTCCTATGTGACATCCGCGATTCCGATCGACCCCTCGTCAACGAACTGCTCGCAGAGCACGGATTACGTCCGGCCGAGCAGTGGGTCCCCGTCGCGCTCAACTCCTTCGCATGTCCGTCACTGCCGACGTGTGGCCTGGCGTTGGCCGAATCCGAGCGTTTCATCCCGACAGTGCTCGACCGTCTCCATGAGGCACTCGACGAACGGGGACTGGGCGACCTCGAAGTACACGTCCGCATGACCGGCTGCCCCAACGGCTGCTCCCGCCCGTACACAACCGAGGTGGCGTTCGTGGGTCGGGGAAAGAACCGCTACGACGTACACCTTGGTGGTGAGCAGGTTGGTGTCCGCCTCAACGAGATCTTCTGCGAGAACGTCCCGGGCGACAACCTGGTGCAGGTGTTGATCCCCGTCTTCGAACGCTACGCGGAACAGCGCAGCGAGGGCCAGGACTTCGGCAACTGGTGCCACGAAGCCGGGGTTGCGAACCTGCGCGCCGAGTTGGGGACCGAGGAGTGGGTCCGCACTCCCCGGTCCTAATTCGTCGGCCGGTCCCAATTCGTCGGCGCCTTAGTTCGTCGGCCCCGAGGTTGGTGGGGCCGATCGTCAGTCGGTCAGTGGCTTAGGTCGTCGTCGGGACCGGACCGAAGCGGTAGCTGGCCGAGGTGATCGAGCCCATGAAGTCCTTCTCGTAGTAGATCCGCTCGCCGGGGTCGTTCTCGGCGGCGCCGACCGCGACCATCAAGGGGATCAGGTGGTCCTCGGCAGGGTGGCTGATTCGTGCCCCCGGCGCGGATGCCCACTTCTTGAGTTGCTTCGAGCGTTCATCGGGCGATGAGTCGACAACCGCTTCGGTGAGCCAACCCTCGAAGGCCCGTGAGGGCTCTTCGGCGGCAGGTCCGAACATGGCCAGGTTGTGGAACGTGAACCCGCTGCCCAGGATCACCACGCCCTCGTCGCGTAGCGGTGCCAGCGCACGTCCGACTGCCAGGTGCGCCTCGGGGTCGTAGTCCCGCCTGATCGAGAGCTGCAGGATGGGCACGTCGGCCTCGGGGTAGGAGACGTACATCGGTGCGAAGACACCGTGGTCGAAACCTCGGTTCGCGTCCTGTCGGATTGCGATCCCGGCACCATCGAGGAGTTCGACGACCCGTGCCGCGACCTCGGGCGAACCGGGAGCCGGGTACTGGATGTGGTAGGTGAACTCCGGGAAGCCGCCGTAGTCGTAGAGCATCGGCGGGTTGGGGCTGGTCTGGACCGTGAAGTCCTGTGTTTCCCAGTGGCCCGAGACCACCAGGATCGCCTTCGGCGTGACTCCGAGTTCACGAGGGATGGCCTGGAGGGACTCTTCGAGCGCCGTCCAGTCCGCTCCCATCAGGTCCTTGATCCAGGGCCATGGGCCTCCGCCGTGCGAGACGAAGTATGTGGGTAGGCGTGTGCTTGTGTCAGACATTTCATCCTCCGGACATGTTGACCGCATTGACCCTGACCGGGTCGAAGGTTACGGAAACGCGTGATTCGCCAGGACCGTCCATCTGGCGCAGATCGGCGTTGTACTTGGCCCCGACGCGATCCGCGAACTGGTAGTCGTCGTCGGCTTCGATGGTGACGTCGCCGCGAACTTCCAGGTAGCGGTAGCCACTCTCGTCGAGAATGAACAGGGTTGCTGCGGGATTGGCTATCAGGTTCTTGGTCTTCTGCCGGGTCCGGTTGAGAGACACCCGGAGCTTTCCTTCGTCGAAGAGGAACCACACTGCGCTCAGCTGCGGTCGACCATCGCTGCCGACCGTTGCGATGGTCGCCACGGGTCGTTCGGTGAGGTCCAGGAATTCGTCGGGGATGGTCGGCATTTCAGCTCCAGTTTGTTCAAGCGTTAAGCAATTGTAGCAGTTTTACTTAAACATGCAAGTGAGTGAGTTCATGCATGAAGTAAACTGTGGTCATGTCCACCTCGTCGCCCCGCTGGCTGTCCGATGAAGAACAGGAGACGTGGCTGTCGTTGGTGAGCATGCTCATACGACTACCTGCCCAACTGGATCGACAGCTACAACGCGACGCGGGCATCACGCACTTCGAGTACCAGGTATTGGCGGGCCTTTCGGAGGCCTCCGAGGCAACCATGCGGATGACCTCGCTGGCGGAGCGGACCGAGGGATCGTTGCCCCGACTTTCGCAGGTCGTTGCCCGGCTGGAGAAGCGCGGCTGGGTCACCCGCTCTACGGACCCCGATGATGGTCGGTGCACCCTCGCAACCCTGACATCCGAGGGACTCGACAAAGTGATCGAGGCAGCACCCGGCCATGTGGCCGAGGTGCGCCGCCTGGTCCTCGATCCGCTCAGTCCGACCCAGGCGAAGCAACTGCGGACCATCGGTGAGCGGGTGATCCAGGCAGTCGATGCCTCAGCAGGTGAGGTGAACACCTGATGGCCACTGCAATGGCTCCTAGTCGGCAGCGTTTCAGTGTCTCAGTGTCTCAATGGAGCGTCCGGCGAATGTCCTTCATCAACAGGTACAGATGCATCTCATCCGTCGGCGATGGCATGAACTCGGGAATGAGGTGCAGGTAGAACTCTCTTGCTGAGGAATCTTCGGCGTGTACCAGCAGTCCTCGGCAACCGATTTGCTCGCTGAGTGAGTATGTCCTGAGAATCACGTCTCGGAGCATCCCCGCCCCCAAGCCCTGATTCCCGTGGTTCAAGTCGACCGCCAGGCGGGCGAGGAGAGCGACAGGCTGTGGATAGCGTCCGGCGCCCTTGCTCATGCGCGGAGGCACCTCGGACGAAGAGACATTGGCCATGCGCCAGGCGTAATACGCCACGACTACTTCTGACCGGGGCCGCGTAACGACGAGCACACGCGTCAGGCCAGAGTTCATTGACTGACGCGCGTAGCGATGAATCCACTCTGTTTGTTCTGCCGACCGGCATTCGAAATCCTTGAGAACGTGACCTGATTTGAGAAGCGCCGGCGATGTGTAGGCGTTGCTCACTCGTCGAAAAACGGTGATGGACGCTCCATGAGGCGCCGCAGCCCTGCAAGGTCACGGGATCGCCTGCTGTTGACGCCCTCCCAGGCCGCCAGCGCCTCGGAGTCGAGTTCAAACTCTGTTCGATCTGCCAGTATCCGCTGTGCCGCAACTGTGAGGTTTGCGACAACGAACTCCGTAAGACCGCGCCCCTCTTGGGCGACCGCGCGGTCGATAAGTGTTCTCTCGTCCTTGGTAGTGCGAACTTCAAGTCGCTCGCTGCGCAGCCGCGTTGCCATGACGGGGCACCTCCTGTGTCCGGCCATTATACGGCCACAATCTCCCCTGTGTCCGATATGGCTCCACACCGACCAAACGTTCCCGAACTCCGGATACCTTGTATGCCTGCGCTTCGGGTTGGTGTCGATCAGCGGTCAGGGGTCAGCGGTCAGCGGTCAGCGGACAGTGCGACTGCGTTCGCGGAAGTCGCTCGGGTTGGTGTCGGTCCAGCCGTGGAAGGCCCGACGGAAGCCGCTGGCATCGGCGTAGCCCAGCTGACGGGCGATCTGCTCGACCGACAATGTCGTCGAGGTGAGCAGTCGGACGGCCCGTGCCCTTCGGGCGTCATCGAGAAGTTGGTGGAAGCTCGTACCGCGCTCCTGCAAACGCCGTTTGAGGGTGCGGCGCGAGGTGTGGAGTCGCTCCGCCACCTCTCCGAGGGTCGGGTAGCCGCCCTCGGCGCCATCCATCATCGCCCGAACCTGGCTTGCGACATCACTGCCCAGGGCGATCAGGCCGAGTTGGTCGAGGTCTCGTCGACACTGCTGCTCTATCAGCCGGGCGTTTAGAGGGTCGGCGCTATCGGGAGGCACATCGAGAACGGATGCGTCGAAGCGAGCCTCGTTGGTACCCATGTCGAAGCGCATCCGCGGAAGGCGATCGCTCAGGCGCTGGTAGTAGTCAGGCTCCGCGTAGTCGAACCACAGCTCTACATCGTCGAAGTCGATGAAGCTGCCTGTCAGAGAGGACCCGATACGGACCAGCTTGACGAGAAACATGTCGAAGAGAACTTCCCGCAAATTGCCGAGCGGGACGGTCTCGACCACCGAGACGGCGGCCGTATCGCCCTCCACGCTCAGCTCCGCGCTCAGAACCGGCACCCGCAGCTGCAGGAACTCGATGCCCAGCAGGATCGCCTCTCGCAGCGATGACGAACTCATCATCCCGAAACCCACGAGACCGTGTGACGTGACGCTGCTGCCGAGGCCGATCTCATAGCCGATGGCAGGCTCCCCGGTCAGAGCTATGGCCTGCTCCAGCAGGTGACCCAGGTCGGCCAGCGAAAGTCGCCCGTCCGGATCATCGACGCGGTCGGGATCGATGCGGGCGGTCTCCAACAGGCCATCTGCGCTGACTCCGAGGGCCACAACTGCGTCGAGCACGAGGGTCGCATATCTCGCCGGGATGGTGGGCGCCACGAGCTCGTTCATTCGCATGCCAACCGCCTTTCCCTGGCCCCCATTGCCCCGGACTTTGGCCTCTCCGGATCTGTTCCGGGCCCATTTCCGTCCGTACCATACGGCACATCGACCCGGGGCGGTGCTGTCCCGATTGCAACACATGGGGGACGTCGAGTGCAGTCCGAAGACGAAGTTGTACCTGCAGCCGGGCTGGATCGGCGGAGATTTCTCCGGGGCGTCGGGGGAGTCGGCGCCCTCGGTCTGCTGGCCGGAGCGGTGGCCGGATGCGCTCCAGCGCCTGGCGGGGGAGGCGGTGGTGGCGGGTCCGCGTTGCAGGTTGTCGACCACGGGGTGTTCGGCGGACGGATGCACTACTACCGGTTCGCCACCAACGCGATCTCGACCCAACCGGCCGTTAACGTCCTACTCCCGGATGACTATGACCAGAACCCGTCGCGGCGCTACCCGGTCATGTACCTACTACACGGCGGCGTCCAGGACTTCCGAAAGTTCGACCTGGATGACGACATCCGCGGGCTCACCGCCGGACGCCGCATCATCGTCGTGATGCCCGATGGAGGCATCGCCGGTTGGTACAGCAACCCGGTCACGTCATTCGCCGGCCCCCGCAACTGGGAGACGTTCCACATCCAGCAGCTGATCCCGTGGATCGACGCCAACTTCCGCACCTACGCCGAGGCCGAGGGTCGCGCGGTCTCGGGGTTCTCGATGGGCGGGTTCGGAGCACTCAAGTATGCCGCCAAGTACTACGGCCACTTCGCATCGGTGGGAAGCCACTCGGGTCCGGCGAGCCTGCGTCGCGACCTGGGAGCGGTAGTGCACTGGGCCAATCTCAGTTCAGCCGCTGTCGAGCTCGCCGGTGGGACCATCTATGGCGCCCCTCTCTGGGACGAGGGCCGAGTGAGTGCGGACAATCCGGTCGAGCGCGTCCCGAGCTTCCGGAACAAGCGGGTCATGTTGGTTTGTGGCACGGCGAGCGAACTCATCGACTTCGACTTCAACGAGACCGAGGTTCAGGCCGGTCAACGAGAGTTCAGTGCGCTGTTGAACAACGCGGGGATCGACCACGAGTTCCATCAGATGCCGGGTGGGCACTTCGTGCGCCGAGAGATGCTCCAGCGCGACATCGACGGAGCGATCGCCCGCCTCCGCAAGGCCTGACGCGCCCGCGGACCCGGCACCCCGCGATGTCAGACGCGCCCAATGGCCAAGTACTTCTGCAAGGCCTGACTCCGCCGAGAGTCGTAGGATCACCTCAGCTCAAAAGGGGGTCCTAGGATGCAGAAGATCGTTCCTCACGTTTGGTTCGACAAGGGTGCTGAAGACGCCGCGGCGTTCTATGCAGAGGTCTTCGATGACGCCCGGGTGGTGGGGGTCAGTCGCTATCCGGACGCAGGCCAGGAGAACCACGGTCAACCCGCTGGGTCGCCGATGACGGTCGAGTGGGAGATTGCGGGCTTTACGTTCCTCGCGATCAACGCCGGTCCAGTGTTCACGCCGAACCCCATGATCTCGTTCCTGGTCAACTTCAATCCATCGAAGATCGATGACGCGGTGGGCGAGTTGGACCGTCACTTCGCTGCCCTGTCCGACGGCGGGAAGGGGTTGATGGAGCTTGGCGAGTATCCGTTCAGCAAGCACTACTGCTGGATCGAGGACCGCTACGGGGTCTCTTGGCAGCTGATGCTGACCGATGAAACTGCTGACCACCGTCCCTTCATCAATCCCCAGTTGATGTTCGCAAACGACAACGTCAACAGGGCGGAAGAGGCGATCGAGTTCTACACGTCGGTCTTCGATGACTCGCGCATCGGCACCGTTTCCAGGTATCCCGAGGACATGCAGATGGTCAAGGCTGGAGCCGTGGGCTTTGCC
>JBATWQ010000253.1:0-16416 GCA_049672765.1 Microthrixaceae bacterium
GGTCAGGGCCAGGGCATCCCTGACCTGCTCGACGGTCAGCCAGGGTTCGGGCGCCAGGATCTTCGACACCTGCGGGGCGAATGCGGGTGACGCCACGACCACCGAGGCGGTGGGGCCTTCGGCGACAATCTCCCCTTGGGCCATGACGATCACCTTGTCGCAGGTGGCGGCCACGAATTCGACATCATGGGTGGCGACCATGACAGATCGACCTGCCCGTGCCATGGCGACGAGCGCCGCGCTCAGCGCCCGCTTGGCCATGTAGTCGAGACCACGGGTCGGCTCGTCCAGCAGGACTGTGCGCGGAGTGGCAGTCAGCTGTATGGCCAACACCAGCGAGAGCCGCTGACCCTCCGAGAGGTCACGCGGGTGGGCTTGCCGGTCGATCCCGGGGACAAGTTCGTCGAGCAGAGCGGAGCAGCTACCCGCCTCCCGTCGGGCGTCCCGGTCCGCCTGGGAACACTCCTCGGCGACGGTCGCCAGGTACAACAGATCGGACGGTGTCTGGGGCACCAACCCGGTTAGCCGGCGGGCCTCTCCCGGCCCGATGGTCGACGGGTCGACAGCGTTGCCGTCCTCTGTGCGTGCGGTGACCGAACCCCCGGAACGCTTCAGTGAGCCCTGTAGCGACCACAGCAGGGACGACTTGCCGGAACCGTTTCGACCCATCAGTCCGACGATCTCACCCGGTCGAAGGTCAAGGTCGATCTCCCGCACCGCTACCAGTCGACCGAAGCTGACCTGGAGCTTCCTCGCGGTGATCGTCGGATCCGGGACTGGCGAATCTGTTGGGATCCCGGTTCGTTCGGCAGTCGGGGCCACAGCCCGGTCGGCAGTCGGGTCGGCAGCGAGGGAGAGCGTCGAAAGTTGTTTACGCAATGGCCCGGCGTGGCGTCGGGCGTCGCGGACCGAAAGGGGAAGGGGGGACCAGCCGGCCATACGTCCAAGCTCAACCACCGGAGGGGCGACCGAGCTGTGACTCAGAATCTCGGTCGGGTCGCCGGACTCGACCGTTCCGTCACCACGCAGATTGATCACGCGATCAGCGAAATGGACCACACGCTCAAGGCGGTGCTCGGCGATCACGACGGTCACCCCCAGGTCGTGGACCAGTCGCGCCACCGCCGAGAGGACCTCTTCGGCGGCCGTCGGATCGAGCGCGGAGGTCGGCTCATCGAGGACCAGAACTCGGGGATGTGAGGTGAGCACCGACCCGATGGCGACGCGCTGTTGCTGTCCTCCCGACAGTGTTCGCAGCGAGCGTGCCCGCAACTCGGCGATCCCGAGCAGATCGAGGGTCTCCTCGACCCGTTTGCGCATCACGTCGGGCGGGATCGCCAGTTGCTCCATTCCGTAGGCGAGTTCCTCCTCGACGATGTCGGTCACGAAGCCGGCGAGGGGATCCTGGCCGACAACCCCGACCACGTCGGCAAGTTCTCGTGGCGGGTGCTTTGCGGTTTCACGACCGTCCACCGTGACGCTCCCGCGCAGGTGTCCACCGGTGAAGTGGGGGACCAGGCCGTTGATGCAGCCGAGCAGCGTCGACTTGCCAACCCCTGTCCGTCCCACCACCAGACACAGCTCGCCCTCTTCGATCTGCAGGTTGACGTTGCGCAGAGTCGGCCGCGCAGTGTCGGCGTAGGTCAGGGTTACCTGGTCGAAACGGATCATGCCGAAACCTCTGCGAGCCCGGACGAATCGCGGGGTGTCCCACGGTCGACGACCGCGTCCGCTGCGCCGCTTCCCGACTCTGCCTGCCCTCTGAGCGGCGGCGGTGCCAGCCAGGCGGGCAGTGCGCCCACCAGAATTCCCAGTGTGGGGACCAGCGGAAGGGTGGGCCACCTGAGTGGCTGGACCGTTGGATTGAGTCCGGCCGGATCCTTGGAGGAGTAGAGAAACATGATCGCCGCGACGATCACGCCGGACGCGACTACGGACCACTCGGGGAACAGCCAGGGATCGGGGCGGTAGCGGCTGCGCAGGATCCGCCGGCCAGTCGCCATGAACCCGGCAACCGCCAGCGCCACCCCGCCGAACAGCATTGGTAGACCCATGACACGAGGGGTTGTGGCGTCCAACAGTCCGTATGCGCCGATGCAGATCCCGCACATGCCCGAGATCAGGAGAACCCCGGTCAGGCGGCGGGTGCCAGCTCTGACCTCCGTGGTCCGTCCGTAGCCCTTCGAGTCCATGGCTGCGGCGAGCAGCAGTGATCTGTCGAGCGCGTCGGTCATCACCGGAACCACAATCTGGCGGAACCAGCGTGTCCGTCGTCCGATGTCCCCGCGGAGTCGCCGGGCCCGCGTGACCCGCCGACCGCTTTCCACCAACTGGGGTGCAACGGTCAGCGCGACGGTGACGGCCACTCCGATCTCGTACAGCGCGCTCGGAACGGATCGCAGCAGCCGCTTGGGATTGGCCAGGACATTCGCAGCACCGAGACAAATGAGCAGAGTCGCCAGACGGAGCCCGTCATAGACGGCGGCCAGGATTCCCTCGAGAGAGACCGGACCGCCTATGCGTATGCCTGCAGCCGCTTCTGGGAGGGAGAGTTCGGGCAGTGTGAACAGAACGTGGTCGCCGTACTGTCCATCCAGGAGCATGCGGAACATGACCCTGATCGCCACGACCACCAGACCAAGGATCAGATAGGCGCGAAACCCCTTCGCCCACGGTGCATCGCCGCGCCGTTCGGTGACAACGACTCCCACAGCGGCAAGGGCAACGGCCAGGAGAAGTGGATTGGTGGTCCGGCTGGCAGCGGTCGCCATGCTCAGGGCCCAGAGCCACCATGCCCCCGGATGTAGATCTCGTTCCAGAACTCTCGACAAGTTTTCTCCTCGGCCGTTGGCCCAGAAGATTCCTGTTGGGGAACGACCGGGCTTCGGAGCCCGCTTTCCGCGGCGGACAGACTCGAAGCAGGACACCTTGGCGAGCGTTCCGGCTCGTTCGGTCCGCAGCGGGCTGCGGGCCGAACCCACGGTTGCGGGACAGCGCCGGCATTTGTCCGGCTTCCCTCTCCAAGGTGAGATGTGCTTCGCCCATCTGAGCACCGGGGAATGGGTGCGGCAAGTCATGTTGTGGGTAGGTGTAGGTCACACCGAGTTTCTGGAGGTCCAATGGAAGATTCTGAGCTGGTGCGCCAGATCGGCGAACTCACCGACGAGGAACATCGACTTGAGAGGTCCCACGCTGGCGACGGACTTGTTGCCGTCGACCTGAAGCGACTCAAGGACATCCAGATCGAGCTGGATCAATGCTGGGACCTGCTGCGTCAGCGAAGAGCCAGACGTGACGGGGGTCTGGATCCCGACGACGCCAGACCCAGACAGCCGTCGACCGTCGAGTCCTATCAGCAGTAGGCGGCGCCTCAGCGCTGACCGCTGGACGCCCCGACCCTGACTGCTGGCCGCTTTCTGCTGTCCAGTGAGCTGCCCGACCCGCTGGTGGCGGGGTCCACGAGCCCTTCAAACCCTATGGTGACCCTCGTGGAAAGCGTGACTGGAAAGTCGACAACCGACTCGGGGCCCGACGCCCAGCACCGGCGCCTGGTCCGTTTCATGTTCCTTTCGCTGGGCACAGCGGTGCTGACGATGGCGCTCAAGGCCTCTGCGGCGGCAATCACCGGCTCGGTCGGCTTCCTGTCCGATGCGCTCGAATCCGGCGTGAACGTCGTGGCCGCGATTCTCGGCATCGTTGCGCTCAGGACTGCCGCCCTGCCCCCTGACAGCGGCCACCACTTCGGCCACGGCAAGGCCGAGTACCTGTCGGCCGCAGCCGAAGGGTCGATGATCCTCGTCGCTTCGGCCCTGATTCTGTGGACCTCGGTCAACCGTCTGATCAACCCGGCCCCTCTTGACCAGACGACGTTCGGCCTGGCGCTATCGGTCGGGGCGGCGGCTCTCAACCTGGCAGTTGGACTGGTTCTGATCCGCGTTGGTCGGGCGAACCGTTCCCTCACCCTCGAAGCCGACGGTAGACACCTTCTCACCGACGTCTGGACCTCGGTCGGGGTCGTGGTCGGAATTCTGCTGGTGGCGATCTTCGACTTCGAGATCCTGGACCCGATAGTGGCTCTACTGGTGGGTGTCCAGATCATGGGCACGGGGTACAAGCTCGTCAAGCGTTCCATTGTTGGACTACTCGACGCATCGCTCTCGCCGGAAGACTCGGCGAAGGTCAAGCAGGTGCTCGACAGTTGCAGCGGAAGCGGACTCGTCGAGTTCGCACCCGTGCGGACCCGGGAGTCTGGCCGTCAACGGTTCATCTATGTGACCATGCGCGTGCCGGGAGACTGGTCGGTCAGCCAGGGTCACGACCTGGCGGATCAAGTCGAGCGTGCCATGGCACGGGAACTTCCCGGCGCCATGACGTTCACCCACGTAGAACCACTGGCGAAATCTCAGTAACGGGCGGGGCAATGACGGGCGGGGCAACGACAGGCGGGGCAACGACAGGCGGGGTAGTGACGGGTGGCGCGACGACAGGCGAGGCAGTGACGGACAACGCAGTGACAGGCGACCCAGTGGCGAATGACGTCCGCAGCCCCGGTGACCTGAACCAGCCGGTCGGTCCCGAAGCCGGTGTGAACCGGGTCCCGGTCGATCTCTCACGCGTATTTGATCTGAAGGACCGCGTGGCCATAGTCACCGGTGCATCGAGTGGTCTGGGGGAGAGATTCGCCCGAGTGCTCGCAGCTGCAGGTGCCCAGGTTGTGGTCGCCGCTCGCCGGGTGGACCGCCTCAACGCGCTGGCGGCTGAAATCGGTGCGGTCGCGATCGAATGTGACGTGACCGTGACCGAGGATCTGGAACGACTCGTCAGCACCACCATCGACCGGTTCGGTCACATCGACATTCTTGTCAACAACGCAGGTGTGAGTCCGTCGGGTCGCGCCGAGGAGGAACCGCTCGAGCAGGTCGAGTGGGTCATGTCGGTCAACGCCGTGGCCCTGTTCCACCTGAGCCAGCTGGTAGGTCGCCACATGATCGATAGGGGCGCCGGGAGCATCGTGAACATCGCTTCGATCCTCGGGCTTGTGGCCTCATCCCCGATAAAGCAGGCCAGCTATTGCGCTTCCAAGGGCGCCGTGGTCAACCTGACTCGGGAGCTCGGGGCGCAGTGGGCACGCAAGGGCGTCAGGGTCAACGCGATCGCGCCCGGCTGGTTCCCGTCGGAGATGACCGAGGACATGATCGGTGACGAGCGGTCCGAGGCCTTCATCTTCGATAACTGCCCGATGGGTCGATTCGGTCGGAACGACGAGCTCGACGGAGCGCTTCTGTTTCTCGCTGGCGATGCCTCCACCTACTGCACGGGCCAGATCCTGGCGATCGACGGAGGTTGGACCGCCCGCTGAGCCGCATGGATCGGCGTGGATGCGCTTCTGTCGCAGGCCCCGAACGGGTACGGGAACTCCTATCGGACAGAGATCGCAGGAGTCCCCATGACAATTGGTTCGAAGCTGCCAGGATACCAAGAGGTGTTGGAATCCACGGCGAATACAGAGTCGCGGATGACGATGCAGAAGGTGCCCGTGAACGTCTACGAGACACCATCGTCGATGGTGGTCGTAGCTCCCTTCCCAGCAGTGACGGCAGACGACGTGAACATCCACCTGGATCGTGGTGTATTGCGGTTCTCGGCAGCGCTGCGTAGCGCCGGACCCCGGCAGCACGTCATTCAGGAATGGGAGTACGGCGGTTATGAGCGTGAGGTGGAACTCCCCGACGGATTCGGGTCGGGAGTCGAAGCGTCATTGGCCAACGGCCAGCTCGCCATACGTGTCCTCCGTGGCGACTTCGGTGAGCCGATCAAAATTCAACCGACGCCCACCCGGGAGTTGACCGATCTTCCCTCGGACTGAGCCGCCACAGGATCGGGCTGATCAGGTCGGTCCACGAGGTCGACTCAGTCCCCGATCAGGGCGGCGACCTGACGGGCGATCGATAGCTCCTCCCGGGTCGGGACGACCAGAACCTGAACCCGTGACGTCGCGTCCGAGATGACCCGGGGCAGGTCGCCCTCTGCCTCGTTCAGCGAAGGGTCGATGGTGATTCCCAGAAAGCCGAGCCCTTCGACGGTTTGTGAACGGACCATGGCATCGTTCTCGCCGACCCCTGCGGTGAAGGTCAGCGCGTCGATGCCACCCATCGCCGCCGCGTAGGCGCCGATGTATTTCCGAAGACGCTGGACATAGATCGCCAGGCCGTGTTGTGCAGCGCTATTCCCCGAGGCGACCGCGCTGTGGACGTCGCGGAGGTCGATGTGCCCGGTCATCCCCAGCATTCCAGAACGTTTGTTGAGCAGATTGTCGATGTCGTCGATGCTCATGTCCGCCTGCCGATTCAGGTAGAACGCGACCGACGGGTCGATGTCGCCGGAGCGGGTGCCCATGACCAGCCCTTCGAGCGGGGTGAAGCCCATCGAGGTGTCGACAGCCCGGCCGTCGACCACAGCGGAGGCGGATGCGCCATTGCCCAGGTGGAGAACGACCTGCCGCAGTCCGCCGCCGCTGCCACGCTCGCCGCTTCGGCCTGCTCCGCCGAGCATCTCGGTGACGGTCCTGGAGACGTACTCGTGGGAGATCCCGTGGAAGCCGTAGCGGCGGATCGCATGCTTCTCTGCCAGGGCGGGGTCGATCGCATAAGCCGCGGCCTCGGGCGGCAGATCGTGGAAGAACGCAGTATCGAAAACCGCCACCTGTGGCACTTGTGGAAGCAACTCACGCGTGACCTTGATCGCCTTGGCGTTGGCCGGGTTGTGCAGCGGTGCCAGGGGGGATAGCTCGTCGATCGTTGCGAGCACCTCATCGTCGATAACAACAGGCCGGTCCAGGTCGCGCCCACCCATGACCACCCGGTGGCCGACAGCGAGCAGGCCCGGGTCCCGAAGGCTGGCCCCGGAGTCCTCGAAGTCCCCGAGCACGATGCCCATGGCCTCGCCGTGATCTCGGACCTCCAACTCCCGGTCGACGGTGCCTTCGCTGCTGACGTGTCTAACAACTGAGCGCTCCTGTCCGATCCGGTCGACGAATCCCGATCGAACCACCCGCTCGGAGCCGACTTCTATCAGCTGGAATTTGATCGAAGAGGACCCGGCGTTGATGACGAGAATCGAACAGGTCATCGTTCCGCCCCGGCCCCGGCAGCTGAATTCGCCTGGGCCGCAGTGATGGCGACGGTGTTGATGATGTCCCTGACCGTGGCGCCCCGCGAGAGGTCGTTCACCGGCTTCTTCAGTCCCTGGAGCACCGGTCCAATGGCTATGGCTCCGGCCGATCGTTGGACGGCCTTGTAGGTGTTGTTTCCGGTGTTGAGGTCCGGAAAAATGAAGACCGTCGCACGCCCAGCGACCACCGATCCGGGCAGTTTGGCTTCGGCGACAACGGCGTCGACGGCAGCGTCGTACTGGAGCGGCCCCTCTACCGGTAGGTCGGGTCGGCGGGTCTTGACCATTTCGGTCGCTGCCCTGACCTTGTCGACATCGGCGCCGCTGCCCGACATGCCGGTCGAGTACGACAACATCGCGACGCGGGGCTCGATCCCGAAGCGCGAAGCCGTATCTGCCGACGCAATGGCGATGTCGGCCAGTTCTTCGGCCGTCGGGTCCGGTATCACCGCACAGTCGCCATAGACGAGCACCCGATCCGCCAGACACATGAAGAAGACCGATGAGACGACCTGGGTTCCGGCGGTCGTCTTGATGATCTCGAACGCAGGCGTGACCGTGTGGGCGGTCGAGTGGGCGGCGCCCGAAACCATTCCGTCGGCGTAGCCCGAGTAGACCATCATCGTCCCGAAATACGACACGTCGCGCACGATGTCGCGAGCCCGTTCCAGGGTCATTCCGCGGTGTTCGCGCAGCCGGGTGTACTCGACTGCGAACGGTTCGATGAGCTCCGAGGTCTGCGGGTCGATCACACGGACATTGGAAAGGTCCAGGCCCAGGGCGACCGCCCGTGCCCGGATCCGGGCCTCGACGCCGAGCAGGGTCAGATCCGCGACCTGACGCGCCAGCAGGGTCGCAGCGGCACGGAGTATCCGATCATCGCCGCCTTCGGGCAGGACAATGTGCCTGATCCCGACCCGAGCACGCTCCAGAAGCACGGATTCGAACATGAGTGGCGTGACTACATCGCTGCGTGGGACATCAAGGCTGGCCATCAACGATTCGGCGTCGATGTTCTCCTCGAAGACGGCCAAGGCGGTGTCGATCTTGCGCTGGGTGCCCCTCGCCAACCGTCCCCTGGTCGACGCGACGAGCCGGGCCGTCTCGTATGAGTCGAGATCGGTGAGCACGATCGGCAGGCCCATATCCAGACCTTCGACCAGCCGTTCGGCGGTCGGGCCGGGCCGATAGCCGCCGTTCAACACGATTCCCGCCAGCGACGGAAAATCGGGGGCGGCGTGTGCTGCGGCGAGAGCCACGAGGACGTCCGCCCGGTCGCCGGTGGCGATGCAGAGGTACCCCTCGCCCAGTCGGGCCAGGACGTGCTCGACCCCCATCCCACACACCAGCATGTGCTCGGCCTCACGCTGGAGCATCGTCGGGTCCCCGTACAGCAGCTCACCGCCGAGTGCCGCCATCACGTCCACGATCAGCGGTGCCGACAGCATGGATGCCTCTGGCAGCACCCACGTAGGAAGTTCGTAGTCGGCAACCTCTGCCCGCACGGCCTCGAGTTGGTCCTCGGCGCAGCGGTTCGCCACCACTGCGATCGGCCTGGCGTGCGACTGTCGCAGTTCGGCGACGGCCATTTCTATGAGCTGGCCGACCTCGTCGGTGGAGCGCTCAAAGGCGTTGACCACCATGAGGACCGGTGCGCCCAGGTTGGCGGCGATCTGACCGTTGAAAGTCAGCTCGGTGGGGCTTGCGACGTCGGTGTAGTCGGAGCCGACTATCACCATGACCTCGCAGCCGGCCTGAACCTCGCGGTAGCGGTCGACGATCTTTGCGAGCGCCCTGTCCGGGTCCGAGTGGACCTCTTCGTAGGTGACGCCGACAGCCGACCGACCCGGGTGTTGAATTCCGCCGCGTGAATGGAGCAGCCGGAGCATGTCGTCCTCTTCAGTGGTGGTTCGGACCACCGGGCGGAAGACGCCGACCCTGCTGACGCTGCTGACGAACAGGTCGACCAGTCCCAGAGCGACCAACGACTTGCCGGTATGCCCCTCGGCAGAAGCGATGTAGATGCTGCGCGGTTCCGCTTTGCTCATGACAAGTTCCTAGCCGCAACTCGCATTGGAGACAGTTCGCCCCAACTCACCCGCAGGCGCATCGGGCGCGGGATTAGACCGGGTTTGGCAGGGGCTCGAAGTCGCGACTCGCGATGTGTGTCGGCCTTGGCCCGGGCGCAGCGAACGGTTCGACCAGGGTGTTCTCGACGCTGTTGAACACGAAGAAGGCGTTCTTGCGCGCCATCGGAGTGATGTTCCCGTTGGACCCGTGCATCAGGTTGCAATCGAAGAACGTGACCGAACCCGCGGGCCCCACGACGTTTCGAATCTCGCCCAGTTGGGCAAGCTCGGCCAGGTGCTCCTCGTCCGGAACGCCGATCTCCTGGCGTCTGAGCGACACCTCGTGGTGGTTGTGAGGAGTTTCGCCCGTACAACTGACGAACCTGCGGTGGGACCCCGCGATGACCATCAGTGGCCCGTTGACATGAAGGTTCTCGGTGAGGCTCACCGACGCGCTCAGCGCCCGCATGGACGGCATGCCGTCCTCGGCGTGCCAGGTCTCGAAGTCGGAGTGCCAATAGAACTCCTTACCGCGAAACGCAGGCTTGAGGTTGATCCGGCTCTGGTGCACGTAGACGTCGCTGCCCAGAAGTTGTCGGGCGACATCGGCAAGTCGGCGATCGCTGACGAGTTCGGCGAAGGGCCCGGAGTCGTGCACCTTGAAGATGGAACGCAGCGCTCCACCTGATGGCTCGACGATCGCCCTGTCGGATGACATCACGTCGACGTCGACGGCCAAGCGGGCGATCTCTTCCTCGAGGACGGCGAGTTCCCTGGAGTTGAACAACGAGGTGATCTGTAGATACCCGTCGCGTTCGTAGGACTCGACCTGCTCCGCGTCGAGTTGCGTGCCGGCACCGGTGCCCCAGACAACCGGGTCGAGCCGGTCACCCAAGGACGCCGCTGCCCCCGATCGGGTCGGGTAGCGATCGGTCGTGCGCTCCATCTCGGAGGTGCCACCCGTGTGGCCGGGAGTCGAGGTCATATCTCGGACCCCGCCTCGGTCTCCGCCTCGAGAAGGGGATATGAGCCGTTCTCGTCGTGGGTCTCTCCACCTACACAGGGCGGGTTGAACACACAGATGAGGCGCATCTCCTCCTCGACCCTGATGACGTGGCGATCGTGGTTGTCGAGCGCGTACATCGTGCCATCGGAGATGTCGTGCACCACTCCGGTGGCGAGGTCTTCGATCGACCCCTTTCCACCGACGCAGTACACGGCCTCAAGATGGTTCTGGTACCACATCGCGGTCTCGGTACCGGCCGCCATGGTGGTCTCGTGGAACGAGAAACCCATGCCGTCTTCGGCCAGCAGAAAGCGGCGCGACTTCCAGGTGTCGGCGATGGTCTCGCGGTCGGTCCCGTTCAAGTCATCGACATTTCTGACGATCATGACGCACTCGCGTGGGCAGGCACGAGATCGACGACCTTGTCCATGACGATGTCGCAGGCCAGGTCCACCAGGTCCAGCGCGTCGTCGATGGCCTTGTCATCCACCACCAGCGGTGGCAGGAACTTGACGACCTCGCTCTGGGGGCCAGCGGTTTCTATCAACAGGCCCTGAGCGAACGCAGCGGCGCAGACCTGCCCGGCGAGTTCGGGGGCGACGCAGCCGAGTCCACGGATCAGCCCGCGGCCCCGCACGTCTTCGAAAATTGCGGGGTGGCGCTTCTGCAGGAGGGTGATTCCGGTGTCGAGCTTTTCGGCCCGCTGTTGGACCGTCCCAGCGAAGCTGTCGTCACGCCAGAACGCGTCGAGCGCAGCGGTCGCCGTGACGAAGGCCGCATTGTTGCCACGGAACGTGCCGTTGTGTTCGCCGGGATCCCAGACGTCGAGCTCGGGCTTCATCAACACCAGGGCGAGCGGCAGACCCGAACCGCTGAGCGACTTCGAAAGACAGATGATGTCCGGCTCCAGTCCCAGATGCTCGAAGGAGAAGAAGGGGCCGGTTCGACCGCATCCGACCTGGATGTCGTCGACGATGACGAGAACGCCGTGCGACTGACAGACCTCGAAAAGTCGACGCAGCCAGGGCTCCGAAGCGACGTTCACGCCGCCTTCCGCCTGGATGGTTTCCAGGATGACGGCAGCAGGGATCTCGACCCCCGAACCGTCGTCCAGCAGGAACCGGTCCAGGTAGTCGACAGAGTCGGAACCATCGCCCAGGAACCCCGCGTAGGGCATCGGGACCGTGTGGGTGAGCGGCACCCCGGCACCCGCTCGCTTCATCGAATTGCCCGTCACCGACAACGCTCCGAGTGACATTCCATGGAACGCGTTTGTGAAGCTGATGATGCTTTCACGGCCGGTCACCTTGCGGGCGAGCTTGAGTGCCGCCTCGACGGCATTCGTGCCGGTAGGTCCGGGGAACTGGAGCTTGTAGTCCATGTTCCGTGGCTCCAGCACGACTTCGACGAACGTCTCGATGAAATCGCGCTTGGCGACCGTGGCCATGTCGAGGCTGTGGATGGGACCGTTCGCCCGCATGTAATCCAACAGCGGCTCCATCACCACCGGGTTGTTGTGGCCGTAGTTGAGGGCTCCCGCGCCCGCGAAGAAGTCCAGATAGTCGCGTCCGTCCTCATTGGTCAGGGTCCACCCCTCGGCCCGGCTGAACACCGTCGGCCAGGAGCGGATATAGCCCCGCACCTCGGATTCGTATGTGTCAAAAGTCTTCACGCCTAGTTCACGTCCTCACGTGTAAATACAACCCACTCAGCTCTCTGCCACGCAGGTGGCCCTGTTCGACGCTGTGCCGAACGGGGATGCCGGCCATCAAGGCCGGTCTCAGCCATTGCAATTTCAGCGATGTTGCCGTTGGAGCGGGTCGACCAGTCGGCCGACCCTCAGCCTTCGTGTGGAATGGGCCCTATCCGATAGGAAAATTCGGCCTCATGCCCAGCGCCTTCAGGAAACATTTCTTCCCCGTAGACCAACGTCCTGCTCAGTTCCCCGCCGTGACGTAAGGCGAATGAACGAAACAGTCGATCCGAAGCTGTGTTCGACGGCGTCACTGTTGCTTCCAGATACTCGACATCGTCCACCGATTCCCAGAGCCCGTCGAGCAACTCCGAGGCGACCCCCTGGCCGCGCACTGCATCCGAAACACCGATCTGCCAGACGAAAAGGCAGTCGGGTCGCGCAGGAATTCGGTGACCCATTACAAAGCCGACAACGTTGTCCGCTCCATCGATTACAACGCGACTCGTCGAGGAGAACTGGTCTCCCCAGAGCACGTAGGCATACGGCGAGTTGTCGTCGAGCGTCGTGTCTGCAGCGAGTCGCCACATTGCGACTCCGTCATCCGCCGTCGGCCGTCTCGACCGGACATTTACGGCCCGATCACTGTCTGACGTCGGAGGTAATCCTGCAGAAAGCAACCCGATAACGGTAACGAGGCAGGTCATCAGGGTCAAGGACCGCCGCCGTCCGGCCCGGGATCTGTAGGACAATCTGTCCGGAACCCGGCAATAGAGAACGTGGCCACAAGGATCGTTCGCCGGGATGTCTTCAACGCAGAATCACCGGCGAAGAGTGCCGGAACAGGGGGCGGAATAGATGAGCGGACCAATCACGGACCAGGACGCCGAGCCGCAGCGCGAGTCGTGTCATCCGGACCCGCCCGAGGTGGAGTTGACCGAAAGTCGCAGCGCCACGGTTGGGGAAATGACGGTCCGCAGAGCATTGCCTAGACGGGCCCGACGCACCGTCGGAGCGTGGTGCTTCGTCGACCATATTGGTCCGGCAGCTGTGACCGAGAACCAGGGAATCGATATCGGGCCGCACCCGCACATCGGGCTCCAGACAGTCACGTGGCTGCTCTCGGGAGAGGTGCTCCACCACGACAGCCTCGGCTCGGAACAGGTCATCCGACCGGGCCAGTTGAACTTGATGACCGCCGGCGCCGGAGTCGTCCACGCGGAGGAACACACAGGGAGCTACCGGGGCGACCTCCACGGGGTTCAGCTGTGGGTCGCCCAACCTGGGGGCACCCGCAACGGTGATGCGGCCTTCGAGCATCACGGCGAACTGCCCCAGGTCGACCTGCCGGGGCTAGACGCCACGGTCCTGGTGGGTGAGTTCGGCGGGGTCGTTTCACCAGCCCGTCGCGACACGGATCACGTCGGCGTCCAACTCGAATTCGGTGCCGGCACCTCTGCATCGATCGAGATGAACCCGGGCTTTGAGTACGCGGTCGTAGTCATGGACGGATCGGTCTCGATCGAAGGTTCCGACATCACCCCGGGCCACTTGGCGTACCTCGGTGAAGGGCGTGGTGAATGCGGGTTCTCGACGACGGAACACACCCGTGCGCTGCTCATCGGCGGGGTGCCGTTCGAGGAGCCGATCATCATGTGGTGGAACTTCGTGGCGAGAACCAAGGACGAGGTTGTCGAAGCCCAACGCGCCTGGATGGCGGAGGACCCCCGCTTTGGTTCGGTCAACTCGTTCCTACCGAGAATCCCGGTCGGGACGCCGCCCTGGGTCGGCATCTGATCGGTGCTGCCCCAGGCCTGGGTTCGGCTGTGTCATGCAGTGGATTCGAGGATATCGGTCCTGACCTCGCCAATCCCGAAGGCCGCCCCATGGTGTCGGCGATGACCGCACCGCGTCCGAAGTCCAGATCACCGGGGTTGACTATCACCTTCCCGCCCAGGGAGTCTGCCCGGGCCGCGACCTCGTCGCAGTCCTCGACGTCGAACCAGACCAGCCAGCCCGACGCCTCTCCGGGGGCCGCGGTGTGTCCTCCGCAGACAACCTTGCCATCGACCGTGAACGCCCTGTGGTGCTCGGTCGTTTCGTGGAGGCCCCAACCAAAGAGGTCGACATAGAACTTGGCAGAGGCCTCAAGATCGGTCGACGCCAGCTCGCTCCAGGTGAACGCTCCTGGCTCGTTGACCAGTTCGACCCCATCGCGGTCCCTTGCCTGCCGGAGCGAGATCGTCGTTCCCAGTGGGTCCTCCACCACGGCTGACCGGCCGGCCTGCATCACGTCGGCTGCCTCCAGAACGACAGAGCCGCCGAGTTCCAGGCATTTGGCAACGGTCGCGTCCACATCCTCGACCGTCACGTGCACCGACCAAGCAACCGGTCGGCTCGCATCCATGTTCCGCGATCCCAGCCCGGCCACAACCTGGTCCTTCAGAGTCATCATCGAGTAGCTGCCCTGATCGGGAGCGCCCACGCTCCGTCGCTTCCATCCGAACAGCGCCTCGTAGAACTCTGCGGACCCGGAGGGGTCAGGGCTCTCCACGTCGACCCACGAAGGTGTCCCGGGGGCATAGCTGTATGCCGTCGTCATCTAATTCTCCAGTCTGTCTGCGGTTCGGTGTTGGCTACGGGGTGCATTGAAATAGATCAGTAGGGCTGGGTCAGTGGAACTTGATCCGAGGACGGCGACTTCTTGATGGGCCTTCCGCTGTTGCTCGCCGCGAACCACGTCCCGTCGATGCCTTCGCCATGGGTGTCTCCTTCCTCGGAATCCCCGGAGTACATGTAAAGAGGGTGACCGGCTGCGGTGACCTGGGTTGAGCCGTCCCGACGTTCCACCGTCCCGAGAAGTCCGGGCGAAAGATCCTTGCCCGAAGGAGCGCCCTCGGTGGTCAGCGGAGGCCAGGTCTGGGCACATGCGTCGACACAGGTCGCCCCGTCGGTGCCGTCGGGTGTGAACATGTAGAGCGTCCGTCCGGACCCGCTCACCAGAACATCCCCCAGGTTGGTCGACGCGATACCCAGAGTCGCTGCGGTGCCCGGCTCCGCTTCGTTGACCGTCGTGCTGGGCGCGGTGGACGAGGTGGTGGTGATTCCGGCGACGTCTTCCCCGGCGTCGCCACACCCCAGCAGCGCCAGTCCGAAGATCGTCACCAGTGCTGTGATGAGAAGCGAGGTTCGCGGGTGGCGGGCATGGACCTGCCGGACCCCCGGCTGCTCTTGCGCTGGATGAGCGCTTGTCGTCATTGCCATCTCCCCTGCTTCCACTGCACTTACAGCCGCTGTCCTTACTGTCGCTGCACCCGCTCGCGAGGACTCCCTCGCTCCGGTGCTCGGTACCCGATGTCGTGACGGATGACGTCGACCCGGTGCGTTGCCCAGACCTATGTACCCAAACGACCCGCCCGCTTGTGCGTTGTAAACCGCTGCGGACGTGCTGGGCCGTGAAACCTGAGACTCGACTTCTGGTCAGGGCTGGAACCGGGTACAGGTTTGGATCCCTCGGGTCCGGGTATCTGGGGCAGCACGAGATGAATACGAGGGCGGGCACGGGCGCGCCGGAACGAAAGTGGGGCCCACTGATGCGTGGGGTGTGGAGCGGTTCGATCACATTCGGATTGGTGAACGTCAGCGTCAAGGCGCTCACGGCAACCCGTGACCACGACATCCACTTCCATCAGCTTGAACGCGGGACCGGGTCACGAATCGGCTATCAGAAGATCTCGAAGGCAACCGGCGAGCCCGTCGCCGCCGAGGACATCCAACTCGGCTACGAAATTTCCAAGGGACGTTATGTTGCCCTGGAGCGCCGCGAAGTTGACGAACTTCGCCCGGCGTCGGGTCGCAGCATCGAGGTGACGGACTTCGTCGAACTCGACTCGATCGACCCCGTGTTCTTCGACAACACCTACTGGCTGGCTCCGACCGACGATGCGGCCAGACGGGCATACGTGTTGCTGGCCGCGGCAATGGCCGACCGCGGAAGAGTCGGAATCGGCACTGTCGTCATGCGGAACAAGCAGTATCTGACTGCGATACGTCCCATGAAGGGCGCTCTGGCCATGTCGACGATGCGCTTCGCCGACGAGGTGGCCGATGTCGAGTCGATCGACGAGATCCCCACCGAAAGCGAACCTCCGGCCGAAGGGGAAATGAAACTTGCGACGCAGATCATCGATGCGCTCGCCACCGACTGGGATCCGGAGCGTTACCAGGACACCTTCACCAACGAACTGAAGGCAATGCTCGAAGCCAAGAGCGAGGGTGGCGAGGTGACAACCCCGGCTGCCGAAACCGAAGACGGCGCAACCGTGGTCGATCTCCTTGAAGCGCTGCAGGCAAGCGTCGCGGCGGCCAAGGAGAAGGAGCCCGCCTCACGGTCCCGGAAGAAGGCGTCCTCCAAGGCGTCCTCCAAGGAATCCTCGGGTAAGGAAACCACTCCAAAGGCCCGCAAGTCGGCCTAGGTT
>JBATWQ010000254.1:0-1575 GCA_049672765.1 Microthrixaceae bacterium
GTCGAGGAATTTCGTCGGGCCCACGCCGATCGGGTCGACTTCTGGTGCTGGGTCCACCGGGAACTGGAGCGGCAACTGGCCGAAGCGTCCAGCGCCGGAGCCGGCCTCATGGCGGACCTTGCCGTCGGCTTCGACCCGGACGGGTCCGACGCCTGGGCGGATCAGGACTTCTTGGCACTGGACTGTCGGATCGGTGCCCCCGGGGACGATTTCAACCCCGACGGACAGGACTGGGGCGTCACCCCGTATGTGCCGTGGAAGCTGCGCAACGCCGGCTACGAGCCGTGGCTCCAAACGCTGCGACCAATACTGCGCAACTGTGCAGCTCTGCGGATAGACCACGTCATGGGGCTCTTCAGGTTGTTCTGGATTCCCGACGGCATCGATCCGGCCAGCGTCGACCGGGCGTACAGCGTCGACACCGGAGCGAGCCAGGTTCGTGGCGACGGGATCGGTTCGGCTCGGGCGACCGGCGCATACGTCTATCAGTACGGGACCGAGTTGCTGGATCTTGCGTTGATGGAGGCTGCCAGGGCCGGCGTCTGGCTCGCCGGGGAGGATCTGGGGACCGTCGAGGAGGAAGTCCGTTCGGCGATGGGCACGCGAGGAGTGCTCGGCTACCGGGTTGGCTGGTTCGAGGATGTCGACCCGCCGGAGTGGCCGGCCGAGACCATCGGATCGTTGAACACCCATGACCTGGCAACGGTCGCCGGAGTGTGTGAGCTGGCCGAAGGTCTCACTGGTCACACGGGTGACGCCGGCGGCGCTGACCGGCCGGACACACCGGACACGCCGGTCGATGACAACGACAAGCTCCTTGTCGAACGCCTCTCCCGACTCGCCGCCAGCGGCTCCTCAATCGCGTCCGACCTGAATCCGATGAGCACCGACGCCGTGATTCTCGCGGCCCACGAATCGCTCGCCGGCGCTGGTAGCGCTGTCGTCATGTCATCCCTCGACGACAGCCAGGCCGTTGTCGACCAGCCGAACCATCCGGGGACGGTCGACGAATTTCCCAACTGGCGGCTTGCACTTCCTGTCCCCATCGAGGACTTCGATACCACGCTCGCACCTCAGATCGCCAAGGTCATGGCGGCGCACGGGAGAGACCACCGACGGGTCGAGGGTGGCGATGCCTCCGATAGCCTCGGCCCGCAGTCCCGTTGACCCGCATTCCCAGTGAGAAGTCATGAGGCAGAAGTGAGCGAGCTTGTCCAGGACGACCCGTCAGAGGCCAATAGCGAAGCCCTCGAACCGAGGATGATCGATGTTCCGGGCATCAAGAATCTGCGAGACGTCGGTGGCCTGATCACCACAGATGGCCATCGATTGGCAAAGGGCCTGGTCCTCCGCTCGGCTCAACTCGGAGCCGAAGATCCGGGGACCTTGGACGGACTGGCCGCGCTGGGTTTGGAGACCGTATTCGACCTGCGGACGAGCCACGAGACCGAAGCCCTACCGGACGCAGTACCCGACGGCGTCGACGTGGTCCATCTGGACGTGCTCGCGGGCACATCGGAATCGGTCGCCACCGGCCTTGAGGACCTCTTCGAGGATCCAGGTGCTGCCATGGAC
>JBATWQ010000255.1:0-3419 GCA_049672765.1 Microthrixaceae bacterium
CTATTGGCCGTCGTTGTCGTCGCCGGAATCCTCGACGTACTTTTCGCCGAGAACAAGACGATCACCGCAGACGGCTACGACGCGTACGCCGGCGCCGGGGGCATGCTTGGCGCGGGCGTCGGCGGAATGGGTCTTCTGGTCGGTCGCTGGACCACCCTGGCCGTGTTGGTGTTGTTCGGTGTATTTGCCCTCAGCCTGATCACCGGATGGTCGCTGCGCCTTATGGGTCAGACCATCTTCTCGGGTCTGGCTCCATTGTTCCGTTCGTTCTTCGCATGGTTCAGCAGCCTGTTCCGGGTCGGTGACCTCGCAGACGATCCACCCGACGATGAAACGGAACTGTCGACGGAGTCAGGAGTCGAACTCTTCGACCAGGATGCCGGTCTCCCCGCACCCAAGAAATCGCGCAAGAAGGCCAAGAAGCCTGACGAGTTGGCCGTCGTTGTTGCCGGCAACAATTCCGGCGATTCGGGCGAGCCACACGACCCGGAGCAGTTGCAGATCGGTCTGGGACCCGCAGGCGAAGGCTCTGTCTGGCGGCTACCACCGCTCAAGCTGCTCGCCCTGTCCGGCAAACGTGACGTCGACGAAGCCGCGGTCGCCGCTCGTGGTCGACAGCTCGAAGGGGCGTTGGCCGAACACGGAGTCGAAACGCGTCTGGTCGGCATGGTCGTCGGACCCACGGTCACCCGCTACGAGTTGGAACTTGGCGTTGGCGTAAAGGTCGCACGGGTCACCAGCCTCAACAAGGACATCGCCTATGCGATGGCCTCCCCCGATGTCCGAATCCTCGCTCCGATCCCGGGTCGCCAGGCGATCGGCATCGAAGTCCCGAACCACGACCGCCAGATCGTGCATCTGGGCGACATCCTCACCTCGGGTGAGGCGCACCGGGCGACACATCCCCTCGAGGTCGGCGTCGGCCGGGACATCTCGGGCACTTCGGTGATGTTGAATCTGGCTAAGATGCCCCACCTGCTCATCGCCGGCCAGACCGGCGCCGGCAAGTCGTCGTGCATCAACTCGGTCATCACGTCTCTGCTGATGAGGACCACGCCCGAGCAGGTCCGGATGATCCTCATCGACCCCAAGCAGGTCGAACTCACGCAGTACAACCGGATTCCACACCTGCTGACCCAGGTCGTCACCAACCCCAAGAAGGCCGCCAACGCCCTCAACTGGGCCGTTCTCGAAATGGAGCGGCGCTACGACCTGCTCTCCGAGGTCGGGGTGCGGGACATCACCGGTTACAACGCAGCCTTCGACCGGGGCGATCTGGTCGCACAACTCGGCGAGGACCGCGAGTTCAAACGGATGCCGTTTATCCTGGTCGTGGTCGACGAACTCGCAGACCTGATGATGGTCGCCTCACGCGACGTAGAGGAGTCGATCACCCGCATCGCCGCCAAGGCCCGAGCAGTTGGAATCCACCTGGTTATCGCAACCCAGCGCCCCTCGGTGAACGTCATCACCGGCGTGATCAAGGCCAACATCCCGGCCCGTCTGGCGTTCTCGGTGGCTTCGGCAACCGACTCGAAGGTCGTTCTCGACCAGGTCGGAGCGGAGCGACTCGTCGGCCAGGGAGACATGTTGTTGCTGAGTGGGTCGTCCTCCGCCCAGCGGATCCAGGGTGCCTGGGTGGACGAGGCCGAGGTGTCCAACATCGTCGCCCAGTGGCGCAGGCAGGCCCCAACTGCCGAGGAGACCTTTGTCGAGGGCGTCGCCGGCGATGAGAACACCATCGCGCTGTCTGGCCACGCTCCGGGCGGCGGAGGCGGAGGCGGGGGTGGCGATGATGACGACGAACTGGTCAAGCAGGCTCTGGAACTGGTCGTCCGCAGCGGCCTGGGTTCCACATCGATGCTCCAACGCAAGCTCAAGGTCGGTTTCGCCCGGGCCGGACGCCTGATGGACCTGCTCGAACAGCGTGGCGTCGTCGGGCCCTCCGAAGGGTCCAAGGCCCGCACGGTCATGATGACCCCCGATGAACTTGACGACATGATCGAGCGCGGCGACCTCTAGCGGGAAGACGCGATTCTGAAGCGGAGTCCTTCGAGGGAGGGTCTCTGAGAGGGGGAAGTTCCATGCCTGAGTTCCGCACGATCGCCGACGGGCTCAAGTTTCCCGAAGGGCCCGTGGCCTTCGACGACGGATCCGTCATGGTCGTCGAGATCGCCGGCGAGCGTCTGACGCGGGTCGACGCCGACGGTTCGACCGAGGTGTTAGCAGCGATTCCCGGGGGTCCCAACGGCGCCGCTGTCGGACCTGACGGCTGGATCTGGATCACTAACAACGGCGGCTGCTTCGAGTACATCGACCTGGGCGGCATGCTGATACCCGGGGGAGTCCCGACGGGTTGGACCGGCGGAAGCATCCAGCGGGTGAACCCCGCCGACGGAACCGTCGAAACCGTCTACACCGAGTGCGACGGTTGGCCCCTACGGGCACCCAACGACCTGGTATTCGACTCGACCGGCGGATTCTGGTTCACCGATCACGGTGTCCGACTTGAGCGGAGCTCGGACCGGACGGGCGTCTTCTACGCATCCTCCGACGGCACGTCGATCACCGAGGTGATCTTCCCGCTCGACGCCCCCAACGGGGTTGGACTGTCGCCAAGCGGCGATAAGCTCTACGTCGCCGAGACCCACACAGGTAGGGTCTGGCAGTGGAACGTTCCCGAACCCGGCAAAGCCGTAGGTGAAGGGCTTCTCGCGCCACACGGAGGCCTGCTTGTAGGGCTGCCCGGACATCAACTCCTGGACTCGCTCGCTGTCGACTCAGAGGGCTACGTCTGCGTCGGGACGATCGTCAACGGCGGAATCACCGTCATCTCACCGAGCGGTGACTCGGTCGAGCACATCGCAGTCGAAGATGTCCTGGTGACGAACATCGCCTTCGGTGGGCCCGAAATGAGGACCGCCTACATCACGTCTTCGGGGACCGGACGGCTCCTGGCCATGGAATGGCCACGCCCGGGACTCCGCCTGACGAACCAAGCCTGACCGGTAAAGCCCCATCGCTAAACGTCTCGGATGCCCGGCACGTAGTAGGCATCCAGGGCCCCGAAACGTTCGGGGAAGTGTCATTGGAGTGGTCGAATGACGACCATTCCAATCACACTTCGACCGCCGATCGGCCAGAACCGGACGGTGGCGCAGCCAGCCCTGTCGCGCTCGTGGGGTGGCGCAGATCCGGCCCTGCCGCGAACGTGGCGCTGTCGAAGAACTGGCCCGTGGTAACGCTCACAGGGCCGTGGTGGTTACTCATCTAGAGTGGGATCCCAGTGCCACGTTCCTTCTGGGTCGAGACTCTCGGCTGTCCCAAGAACCAAGTTGATTCAGAGAAGCTGACGGGAGCGATGCTGACCGACGGCATGATTGTCGCGGACTCGGCCGAGGACGCGGACCTGGTCGTCG
>JBATWQ010000256.1:0-4129 GCA_049672765.1 Microthrixaceae bacterium
GACCCACGCTACGACCTGTCGACTCTGCAGGAAGAGCGCATTGCCCACAAGTTGGCGGAACTACAGGCAGCCGGAATACCGTGCTCCCGCGCCACCCTGATGCGAAAGATTCGGGACTACCGCAACGCCGGACCCATCGGCCTCATCGATGGCCGAAGCCTTCGCCAGCAAGGGCCACTCGACAATATGGACCCTCGGGTGAAGGACGCCCTGTGCGACGTCATGGCGGACCAGCTTCTCAAATCCACGGGAACAAGGAGCCGTCTCATCCACGCTACGCAGAGCCTGCTGTTGAAGAGGTATGGGGTGGACGCTCCCGCGATGCCGGCAGACGCTTCCATGTACCGTTACATCAACGCCCTCGACGCTGGGCGGCACACGAACGGGAGCGCACGAACTCGACGCTCGCTTGGCCAGCGTCCGCCCGGTCCGTTCACAAAGAACGTTGTGGCGTTACCCGGTCAAGAAGTCCAGGTGGATTCCAACACCATGGACATCCTCGTCAAAACACCCGACGGGCCGCAACGTCCAATGCTGACCACCATGATTGACGTTGCCACTCGCAGCCTGCTCGCATACACAATCCGCATGCAGGCAACAAAGAGCATCGACCACGTCACTCTCCTTGCCCAGGCCCTCGTTCCCGCGCAGAACCGGCCCGATAACTCCGAGCATCGAGCGGCGGTGAAACTTAGCAACCCCCACATCCAGCTCGCAGACGCAGAAGAACTCGCCCAGGCGCGGAATGCGCGACCGTTCCTATTCCCGCGGCGCATTCATATGGACAACGGGCGCGACTACCTCGGCGAGACGTTCATCTCGGCCGCGGAACGGTTCGGAATCGACATCACCCTGTCCTCCGTGCGCACGCCCACCGGCAAGGCAATCGTTGAGCGCACGTTCGGGTCCATCAACACGCTCTTCCTCCAATACCAGCCAGGCTACGTGGGCCGGTCCCCGGAATTTCGCGGCGAGCATGTTGAGAAAGAGAATCTGCTCGACATCTGGGCCCTGTTCGAACTATTCGATGACTGGGTAGTGACGGTCTATCAGAATCGTCCGCACAGCGGGCTCCGAGACCCGATGAACCCATCGGTGAAGTGGACGCCGAACCAGATGGTCCAGGAGGCCAGTCAGGTGACCTCCACTCTCGTGCTGCCGATGACGGACTTGGACTACATCGGCCTTCTACCGAGCAAGTTTCGAACCATCACCTCGACGGGTGTTGCGATAGGCGGTCGCGAATACGACTCACCTGAGCTGCACCCGCTGCGCCACCAGAAATCCGGCCATAAGAGCAAGAAGCACAAGTGGGAAGTGAAGACCAACCCGTACGACCTGCACCGCGTCTGGGTGATTGGTCGCGACGGCACATTCATCGAATGCCTCACCCGTGATGCTGCACGGTTGTCGCAACCCTTCGGTGAACTCCTCAACCCCCAAGAGAGGGAGAGCGAACGCACAATCGTCGCACGGAAGAACGCCGAACTAACCGGAACCCCCGTGCACCTGCCGCCCCCGACCAGTGGTCCCGTTCCACCCGAGTGGGACCACGACGACGACACAGTCCCGCAGTTCGACCAATTCAACGCGCACCAGGAGTAGCACCATGATTCAGTTTCATTCCACCGACCGCCCGACCAGTTTGCACCGATACGAGGGGCTCACCACCTACCTCGAATCCGACGATGCCCCACCGAAGACCTTGAGTTCACGACAGTTTGCAGGGCTGAGTGCGGCCGAACGAGAAGCCTACGACCGAGGCCGCGTCCTGCATCTGTCCGGCGGCATCCTGCTGAATACCCCGTACTTGGCTCAAGCGAAGAGACTCTTGACCGACTGTTTCAAGGAAAACGTGGGAAGCAACTCCGGTCACACGGGACTGATGCTCAGCGGCAATTCAACGCTGGGCAAGACAACAATCGCTAAGGCCCTCATGCGATTCGTCTACGCGCAGTACGCCCGCCAGTATCCCGAGTTTCGAGACTTCGGCCAACGCCCCGTCATCTACATTGAAGTCCCCGCGGCGTCCACAGGAAAACTCCTGATGCGCCGCTTCGCGGACTTCTTCGGCCAGAGCGGGAGAAGCAGCGAGTCGATGGGCAGTATCCGCACGCGCATCGTCGACCTCATTGCTGCTGCCGGAACGCAGCTCATTGTCGTCGATGAGCTGCACAACCTCTCCAAGTCATCCGCCGGCAATGGGGAGTCCGTTGACCTGCTGAAGGACCTGCACAATGACCTAGCTGCCACGTTCATGTACGCAGGAATTGACCTCACCGGTGGGGACCTCCTAGCGGGCCCGCGCGGTCAACAGATTGCCGGCCGGTTCAAAGTACTCGAATTGTCCCCTTACGTGTACTCCAACGCAGCCGACCGCATAACCTGGAAGGGACTTATCGCGTCGTTCGAGAAGCAACTCCTCCTCCACGACCACGAAAACGGCACCCTGTTGAAACACAAGGACTACCTCTACGCGCGAACAGGAGGTTCGTTAGGAAGCCTTGGACGCCTGCTCACCGGCAGCGCAATCGAAGCCATCACGAATCCTGACATCAAGCTCGAGCGAATCGACCGCGACCTGTTGGACACTCGCACCGTCGACTTCACTGCCGAGACGCGTTACGCCCAGTGGCGTGCCCGACCGGGCCGCACCTCCCCGCCTGCAAGTTCCAGACAAGAAGCGGCGGTGCCAGCATGAGCGGCGCCTTGAGACGGTTTGTGTTCAGTGCCCGTCCACTCCACCGAGAAACGCTCTCCAGTTACACCGAACGAGTGCTGCGAGCCAATTTCGAACCGGACACACTCCGCGCCGACCTCACGCGAGGCCTGTCAGGTCCCGAGCGCGACGCGGCCTGGCTGAAGATACTCGCCGCCAAGACCGGCCGGAACCTCCAGCATCTCACCGGTCATCCATCCGGGTGGGCCACTCACCCATCAGGACCCGGTTGCGAGTTCTGCGTCGACCTCATCGAGCTGAGACTGCTTTGTACCCGCTGCTCGGAAGGCGCTCTAGTTGTCCAGCACAGACACTTCGACAGCTTGGTCTGCCTCAAGCACCGGCGCTGGGTCGGACTGCAGCCCCGACCGGAGAGTCAGATACAGGTCGGGCGCGAGCACCTCGCCGCGGCCCGCACCTACCAAAGCCTTGTCAATCACCACCGCCTAGACCTGAGGCTGTACCTAATGCTCGACGGTGCGCTCACCCACCACAGCGGTCAGGAAAGCGCGGCCGTCTTTCCGAAAGTCGTCCGTCTGGCCCGCACCCTCACCTCACCCACGTTTGTCGCCCGACTCTTCAATCCACGACTCGAGTTCCGAGAGGCTCTCTCGTTCCTCGAACAAGGAGTCGAGCGAGTCATGGGTGCTCCCGCCCCCGCCGTGGCAAGACGGGTGTGGCTGTATCTGCGCCCCACTTTTGCTGAGCTGCGAAGCGCGATGATGCGAGGCGAGGCCTACAGTGCTCAATGGCCGCATGACTTCCCCCTCGACGAATCCGTTGCCACCATCTTTCTCGCACCCGACGAATGGCCACCCTTCAATGAGTTCCTGGAGGCATCGGGAGACACACCTGAAACCGCAATGCGCGCAGACCTCGGAAGAAATACTGCTCGCCTCGAACCGGGTCCGCCCGCCAATCCAGGGTCCTACGCCGTCAGCAAATTCGTCTGCGAACACGGGCATCACACTCAGGTACGCCACTACCTGCACGGTCCGCCCGCCGTGAGGGCACGGTCGTCCCGCGCTCCAAAATGTGGCGTCTGCGCCAACCGCATCGTGGAGCGCGGACAAACCGACCTTGCTTCGGTCGCCCCCAATATCGCACCTCAGTTAGATGTTGAGATGAATGACGGGCTCACGGCCGCCGAGGTGCCCGCCAAATCCAACCGGAAACTATTCTGGCGCTGCCCAAAGGGACACAGCTATCAGGCAACACCGGCGAATCGTGTGCTCAATAAATCCGGCTGCCCTATCTGCCAAAACAGGGTCATCGTCGCGGGCATCAATTGCCTCTCCACCACGCATCCCGCAATTGCGGCCGAATGGCATCCCGCGGCTAACTACGGAAGGCGACCGACCGAGTTCTCGGCCGGCAGCAACACCATCATCACCTGGCTCTGCTCAGATG